>NZ_JBNDLV010000002.1:0-324314 GCF_050436245.1 Paraburkholderia sp. MM6662-R1
CGTCGACGCGGACGTGGATCTGGCCGACCCGCTTGCCGCACCGCCGGGCGAATTTGTCACGATCGACGGCGGATCGCGCGCGCTGGTGCCGCTGGAGCGCATGGCCGTAGGTCACGCGCTTTCGGGTGCGCACGGTTCGAACCGGTCCGGCGCCTTCCCGTACATCAGCGCACATCACGATCTCGATGCGGTGCGCGCCTATCTCTATCGATTCCGCCAGCAGCCGAAAACCCTGCGGGCGTACACAAAGGAACTTGAGCGTTTTCTCTTGTGGTCGGTCACCGTCCGCGAGAAACCTCTAAGTTCACTGCTCGCCGACGACTGCGAGGCGTACAAGGATTTTCTGGGGTCGCCCGATCCGGCTTTCGTGGGCCCGAAGGCGCCCCGCGCGAGCGGCCGCTGGAAGCCGTTTGCGTCCGCCGAGCTGGGCGTGGAAAGCCAGAAGTACGCGATCCGCGCGCTGCGCGCCGCTTTCGGATGGCTTGTCGCTGTCCGCTATCTCGCGGGCAATCCATGGGAAGCCGTCACCGACCCTGTCGTTGTCGAACGGATCGACAAGATCAGGGTCGATCGCGCGTTGCCTGCCGCACTGTGGCAGCGCATCCGGAATTTTATTGATATGCAGTGTGATGCTGCCGACGCCTCTTACTGGCGCGCAGTACGCGTCGTGCTGCTATTGGGAGGCGATTCGGGCCTTCGGCGCGAAGAACTGGCGCGGGCCACTCGCGAACGGCTGTCGCCTACATCGTTTGGCGATGCGGAAACGCCGGTATGGCAACTGCTCGTCATCGGAAAACGCAGCAAGGAGCGCGTGGTGCCCGTCAGCCCTGCTACCATCGACGCGCTCCAGATGCACTGGCGCGATCGCGGCCTTGACTTCAGTACGGCCACAAGTGGTCCGTTGCTCGCGCCGATGTTTATTCCGCGAACCCGGTTGGCACAAAAGAAGCATGCGGATGGTACCCCCCTCGCCTATCATCCCGACTCGCTCAATACGATGATTGAGTGGGCCATGAAGCGGCTTATCGCCGGGATGCCGGATTTGACGACGGCTGAAATAAACTTGCTGGCCGGTACGTCCCCTCACGCGTTTCGCCATACCTTCGGCACGCATGCGACGGCTGAAGACGTGCCGCTCGACGTCGTGCAGCGCGTGCTCGGCCATGCCTCGCTGCAGACTACCTCCATTTACGTTCAAGCCGAAAAGCAGCGGATGCTGCGCGAAGTCAACGACTTCTACCGGAAAAACGGTAGCCTGTGAATTCGACGGCGGCCACGTTGTCGCTTGGCCGCTTTACGCCGCACCAGGCCCGGAGGCCGAAGCCTTCCTGAGGCGAGCCGGTGCGTAACACGCTATGCGAGGTGGCCGCTGGTCGGGCGCCCCTCCAGGGCCATCGTCTTGGCAAGCTGGGTTCGGGGTGCGCAGCGGCCTTCACGCCCCGCTGCGTTCGGGTAATTCAGTATATTCATTTTCGAACCGAATACCCTGATGATTGACCTTCACATTTTGGAACGGGTTTGCCACCAAGTACCGATGCGCGATGAGATCGTTAAAGCACTTTTTCACTATGCGGAGAGCTTTTTGGCGACTTTCGTCCGAGAGCGGCCCGCGAAAGGGACGCCACGTCGGCTCGTCGCGTGAGCGTCGCCCTCTCATTACCCACACAGATGATGGCTGTGGGTCCAACGTAAATCGATTGATGTACTCGTTCGCATCGTTCACATCGATGCTCGACAGCGGCTTGCCTTTTGCGAAAAGCGCCCATAACAGCAGCCGCTCCAATTCATTTTGATATCTGTTCTTGGTCGCCGGGCTTGTGTAGTCGGACAGCCAGCGCTCCAGCGCGGCGCGGTCGCCGTCAATCCCTGCGGCTGGCATGGCTGTGTCGCGGTTTGTTCCCGCAGCCCCGGACAGGTGGGGCGGTACCGAAAGACGAGAAAGGGGAGCTGGTCTGTCAAGCCGCTGCTTCTGTGCAAGATATGGTCGAAGCCGTTCATCCCGCGGCACAATGACGGCGCCGCCGACCTTCGAACCGCTTCCAAATTCCACATTCACTAAGCCCACGAGCGTCTCAAGCCTTGATTCGCTTTCCGGATCCGAAGGGTCAAGATATAGCTCGACGAAAAGTCCGCCTGTACGACCATTTTTCTTCTTCCCACGCCGCACCTTGACTTGAACCGGGGAGCAGTCAATTCCTATAAGGCGACTCAACAAGCGTTGAGGGCTGAGTCGTGGGACGATGTTTTGAACTGAGATCGCTTCTTCACAAATGACTTTTTCCCCGCGAAGCGCTACTAAGTCCACAAGGGCGCGACCCGTCTCGAAAGTCAGGCCTCCGGTGGGGAGAGCATTCAGTAACTCCTGCGGCAACGCGGCAATAGCGGACGCCATCGTCAGCCTGGAATGCGAGATACCCATTGCGTCCGCCGCCTGTCGCACTGTTGACCATAGGCCGGAACGACATCCTTGGACATATCGCTCGTTGAGCGCGAGAGGGCTTTCGCCCGTGTACGTCCGCCGATAGCCGGACGTACTACGGGTGTTGCAAACGTGCGCCAAAATCTCGGACCTCGATTTCCCCGCAGGATTGAGACTAGCGGAGCGCGCGATCATGTCAGCTATGCCCTGCTCGTTTCGCGCTCGAATAAGCTCACGAGCTGTTCGGTTCACCATTCCAACGCTGGCGAATAGAGCCAAGATCTCCGTCGGGAACTCGGAGACCGCCACCGCCTGAACTATCCGATTCTTGCTCGCGCGCACCCCGACCGCAGCCATTGCGACGGCCGCCTCCGTCATGCTCTCCCATTTAGAGCCCAAGCCCGCCCTGTATAGCGCGGCCAGCGCCAGCGGGTCGTCACTCATTGGTCTTTCTCGCAATTTTCACTGTCATTGGTCCCTTACTCATTATCCGGCTGATCCCCGGGCCGCCATTAGCCGAAAAGCAAGCTAAAACATGCGCCAATCCGATGCTTTTCCTCCGATGCCTTCCTTCATACTACCGGCGCCGCTCGCCTAAGCAAGAGCACCCGCACTATGCGAGAGGATTTTTCCGCGTTACGCATTATTTTCCTCGCAAACAGGGGCGGGTCTAGTACGGTGCTGGATCTCCGCTCTAGCTAAAAGTCAGGACTCCCGGGCGCCCTCCCCTCCTGTTCGCGCTTTCGGGGCCCCAGAGACAAAATCGGTATATAAGCTACATCACGGTGGTTTTTTGCCCCGCCCGTCCCTGTGCGCTGATCAGCGTCGACTCCCCGGCGCGGGCAACGCAACCCAAGCAGTTTCTACGTAGAAACCGCCGATCCGAGATACTTGGCGAGATGCACCAGAAAATTTATAGATAAACCACGTTTCCGCTGGCGGCTATGGAGCGACTCGCCGAACTAACAGGTGACTGACGGATAACTGTCACTTGCTGCCGGCGTCGGATCTTCAAAGCCTGATCGAGCATTCAGTGCAATGCCCCCCGCGGGCATGCCTGACCAGTTTCTACGTAGAAACTAAGCGCGCTGCGGCTCTCGACCGCATCATCGTCCTGAAAACTGTCCGAGGACGCAAGTCCATTTGGGACCGTATACGACCGGCCCTTCGAGTTGGAACTGCCGAGGTTGAAGTGCCGTCTGTCACCGCATTCCTGCTGTCAGTTTCTACGTAGAAACTGTTCCGTCGAGTCAATCTAGTGGAACGAAAGATCCATCTCTTACCGGAGAAGTGCCGACATACGATCGCGATTTCGCTGATCTGTTTCACGCACCCCACGGGGTAGACGCGAGAGGCGAGAACGATGGTGGCTGTGCGATCGATTTCCGCGAGCAAATTTAGAAAATATACGCCAACAGCGAATTTGGGAAATTTTCCTTGAAAAAAATCCATCTAGTTCCTATCATCCACGCCATCGCAGTTTCTACGTAGAAACTGGTCGAGACGCTGGATTCCCTCTGCGAGGTATCGAATCGATGGCCGCAAAAATAATTACCGTTTTCAATCAAAAAGGTGGTTCCGGTAAGACAACCACCTCGTGCAACTTGGCGGGTGTCTTAGGCCTCCGCGGCTATAAGACACTTTTAGTGGATCTGGATGACCAGGGAACAGCAACGCTGTCTGTCGGCGCTGCGTCAGATGACCGACCGTTCCCGGCAGCACTAAGCAACTTGTCGCGCAGCCCGCGTCCCGACCGCGAAATCGCCAAGTATGTGGATGATTACCAGTTCATCGTCATCGACTGCCCACCGGCCATTCGATCCAGTGCACCCTCCGTTGCGCTGCTGATCTCCGATCTAGGCCTCATCCCAGTGGGGGCGTCAGGTGGAAATCTCTGGGCCGTTCAGGAGGCCAAAAAGCTGGCCCTTACAGCGCGAGTGTCGAACCCTGACCTTAAGCTGTGGTCCGTCGCCAACATGGACCAAAAGGTCACAATTGTTCAGCAGATTTTTGAAGCTGTCGCAAAAGATGAAGACATAAACATGTTGCAGACGCGATTGGGCTTTCGGACTGCATATAAGGAAGCCGAAGTTTCGGGGACCACTGTTTTACAGATCCGCGGCGCGAAGGCTGCTCACAAGGAGATCAACGCTTTCGTCGATGAAGTCCTCGACATCGTGGGGGAGTAGGGTATGGCAAAGAAGAACTTTTCCGCAGCCCTGAATGCGGGTGTAGCAAGAGACCAAAAGCTCCGGGACGAAGTCGTTTCTTCGCGGTTTGATCGTGTGGAGGCGGCGCTCGGCGGTCGGACGACGTTGTTGGACGCATCAACAGATCAGCCGCGTTCCGAAGAACCCGGACCTGCAAACTCGTACGTTGAGACCTTGGAGAAGACCGGCAAGGTCAAGTCGACATACGCCCCTTGGGCCATCGACAAAATTGACGACAACCCTCTGAACAGCCGCACTGTGTATCGCGAAGAGCTTATTTCGGCGCGCGCGGCATCGATGGCAAAGGACGGGCAACTGATCCCTGCGCTAGCAGCACGCCATCCGACCGATCCGGAGCGGGCAATACTTATCGATGGGCACTACCGCAAGCAAGGCGCACTTCGCAATCGCGCGCACACGCTGGACCTGAAGTTGCTTGACGGCCTAGAAGCCATAGACTTCTATCGGCTCGCTCGTGCTGCAAACAACGAGCGCGAACAGGAGACAGTCCTTGACGTTGCGTTGGGCTACAAGAAGCTCTTGGACGAAGGGTATGCCAAGACAAATGACGACTTGGCTCTCCTCGTTGAGGAAGGCAAGACTAAGGTCAGCAAAACGCTAGCGATTCTTGACCTTCCTTCGTCGATTCAAGAGTTCATATCGCTCTATCCTCAGCAACTTGGCATCAACATCTCCTACGAACTCACCCTGTACTTCAAGGTTGCGGGTGAGAGCAGGACACGCGAACTCGTACAGCGGATCGTTGATGAAGGCCTGTCGTTTCTGAAGGTAAAGGCAATCCGAGAAGCGCTCTCTCAAGAACGTGCACCGAGGCGGACGTTCTCGCGGCAGTACAAGGTTTCCGGAGCCGATGGCTCCTCGATCGGCGCCATCAAGGAATGGGGCAATGGCAATATTCAGGTAAGTCTTGCGTTAAACGACGCGGAACGAGCGGAGGCGTACATCGAAGCCCTGAAGAGATTGCTCACCGAGGATGGACACAAGACCAGCTGATCGGAAGATAGTCGCGGCCGGCAGCATTGCTGGCCGCCGCGATCTCAGACTTGTAGCGGTCAGGCGCTCGGGTCGGTTTGCGTCACGCTTGCCGGGGACAAGCGATAGCGCAGAGGCGATAGGTCGGATAATGTCACTTTTGCTCGATCGCTTGCGAACTACGCAGCGTCATCCAGTTCCAGTCGACTTTGCGGATTCTGGACAAATTGGAAGTCGAGAGAATTCACGGCCCGTCCCAGCTTCACAGGTTTCCACGAAATGATCAGATCCGCCTTGCTGTTCAATTCATTGACTGCGGCCTCAATGACGCGTCGCTTGATGTCAGCGAATCTGTAGGTCTCCGGTATTTCGAGAACCGCACGGAAATCGGCCAATGTGATTAACAGTCGGCCACGGTCCTTCTCGCGCATCAACAACTCTAGCAAACGCCAAGAGTAGAGCGACTGAAGGCCCCGCGCGAACTCGAGCTGGTAGGAGACAAATCGCCGCTGCAGCATGAAGATGTGTGGCGTGAGGTCCGGCGAAAACGATATCTCTGCCCATCCCTCGCCTTCGTGATAGACCGCTTTCCAAACCCAGTTAAGGGTTACCTTCTTGGGACCATCCATGTATGTCAGCGTACGCTTCTGGAGGCTCGCGCAACCTTCCTTAAGCCCTTCGTAGGCCGCCGTCGCCTGTTTTTCGCCGGCCCTTGGAGCAAGCGCTGCCAGCGCGGCGAACTCGTCCGCTCGAACTCGGACCGCCACATAGCCATTCCCCCGGCCATGAAGATACGGGGACTTCTTGCTATCGATACAACGCAACGCAGCCATCATTACCCGCTTTTCATTGAGCGAAAGCCCTTGCTGCGAATTCACCAACGCGCGGCTCATAGCTACGGTACCCTTGACGCGTCCCTCCGGATCTAGTGGTGGCTCATCGGTCTCCTCGATGCGAAGGGGCTCGAGATCGAATATCGCGACCGCCGGTTCGTCTTTGCCTGGTTTTTTTGTTCTTGCCACAAAAGTGACCTCGCATCTTGGATGTCACAATTATAAGGTGACATTGCATTAGTGCAAGTCACCGATGTGGATAACGGTCGGACTTTGTCACCACTAGCCCGGAATCTGTCCATCGGGGGTCGGATCATGTCACCGCTGGGTCGCAAAATGTCACCTCTGCGCGAGATTGATCTGGCGGAAAGGCTTGCTGAATAAGGGAGACAGCGAAGCCGAAGAACGTTTACAAAAGGGTTTACGAACTATCTTACTAACTAATTTACAAACGAAAATCTTAGAAAAGTTGCTGCCTAACAAAGACACACCGTCGTGACGCGTCTGAAAGGTGACAAATTCCGGCCTGGAAAGCGGTAAGGGAAGGGGTTTTTTAGCTAGCTCCAGGAGAAGGGTCGCCTGAAAGCCCAACGAATGGTGACAAATCCCGACCCAGCTACGCCACATAAAGTGCCCGCCGAGCACCGACAGGCCTGGACGCGAGCCGAAGGCCTCAAATGCCCGGCTGATTTCATTACGTTCTGGGAAGCAACCATCCGGGTCGCTATCTGTCACTTTTCGCGCGGCAAGAGAGAGAGCGGGGGCTTTAGGTCGGAAAATGTCACATCTCACTGGGTCGGAATTTGTCACCTTCGCCGGTTGACCGCCCTTGTGCGCCTACCGATAGCCGCGATTGGGTGAGTACCCGCTATCTCGGATCAGCGCGAGATGGCGCCCTCGCTTAGTACCAGCCCGGACTTTGTCACCTTTTGCAGTGTGCAGGTCGGATTCTGTCACCGTTCCTTCGGGTCGGATTCTGTCACCGTTCCTTCGGGTCGGAATCTGTCACCTTAGAACCGCGGTATCAGACCACCAGGTCGGAAGACGTCACTTTTAGAGTTAAGACAGGACTGCCATTCCGATCGCTAGGTCGAGCGCCGTTTCAACCTTGCTCTTAAGAGTCAGTGGTTCGGGTAGGGCTGTACACATATAACGCGTTAAAAATGACGGACGGCCCGACTGGTTGTAACCCATTGATGGGAAACGGGAAACAGTGTCAGCCAGGAATCACCAGTTATAGACCAAGGGGATAATTGGTGACTCACGTGTACAACCAATAACACGGGCCACCGTTGGGTGTCCTCGGAAAGATGCGCAAATTGATACCCTTTTCGCGTTTAAACCCGTAACGCGTTACACGAGAGCGTTTGGAAAGGCGTGAAGCGCCAGCAACGCCTTGCTGAAAAGGCAGTTAAATCTCTGTGCCTTTCGCCGCAAAAGCCTGGTTAGAAATTGTTTCAATGGTAGCCATTCATCAAGGGTTGCCATGCGCATTTTCAGGAACAAGCGGCAGGCCGCGCTATCCACGGCCCCCGGCATGTATGCCGAGGAAGATCCATCGAAAGTCATTTTCGAGACGAGCACGCGGCTTAAGGTCGAGAGCAATCGGTGGATGCTCATTGCCTTCGCTTCGGCTGCCGTTGCTGCGGGGGCGGTCTGGACTCGACAGCCTCCGCCGTCGGTTACGCGCGTAGTCGGTGTGTCGGCGGACGTGAGCGGTCATCCCGTAGTCACGGAGCTCATCGCCTACAAGCCAGATTCGCAAGCCGTGCGCACGAGCATGCGAAATATGGCGGTGCGCTGGTTCACGATCGAGCCGGTGCTGACCGACAGCCTGACAACGTCGCGCATGTCGTCAAACATCAACTCGGTGAAGGCCCAGATGATTGGGGCTGCAACCGACCAGTTCAAAACCTGGTTGCGTGACGACGCTCCATTCCAGCAGATCACTGCAAATCCGAAACTGATCCGTGAAGTCAATGTGCGAAACATTGCGCTGCTCGAAGACCAGACCGTCCTCGTTGAATTCACAACGACGACTTCCCAAGCAGGCGCGACTGGCAAGCCGGACGTCAAGTCGTATGCGCTGACCCTGCGCTACCAGATCGTCGCGCCTACCGCTGATGCGGCCCTCACGGCGAATCCCTTTGGCATCTACATCCCGTTTTTCCGCCTCGAGCGGACCGGTGGAGCTTGAACAGCATGACCTCCAGATACCAGCGGCCCACGCGCGGGCTATTCGTGTTGCTCTCGGCAATCATCCTGCCCACGGCAGCGGTGTACGCCAAGCGGCCTGCTGATACCGGCTCCTTCAATGCCGCGATGATCGCCGGGGACCCGATGAGCCCTGTCAATCCGTTTAACGGTGGCTCTGACCCGTTGACGATGCCGGGTGACGCCCGCATCGGCGTGTTTCCCTACAGCCGCGACCAGATTTTTCGTGTGCTGACGGCGCCGCTGAAGCTGACGACCATCGAGCTCGAACCGGGCGAGAAGCTGATCGCCGACCCTGCTATGGGCGATAGCGTGCAGTGGGAAATTGACGACGACAAGATGAATCACGTCTTCATCAAGCCGCACAAGGCGGACCTGGTGAACACGCTGCACCTGACGACAAACCGCCGCGAATACGACTTCACGCTAATCGCGTCGCCGGCCGGTGGCTTTTTCTACCAGACCGTGCGCTTCCAATATCCGCGCGCCCCGATGGCACGGGTAAGCGTGCGAGACGAAGCCGGTGGGACAGGCCCGGGCGCATCCGCCGGAGAACGCGGCGGCGACTCAGGCTCGATCAGCGTGTCGCCGGACAAGCTCAACTGGGACTACTCGGTCGACGGTAACGCGGAATTCAAGCCGGAGGTCGTATTCGACGACGGCCACTCGATCTGGATGCGCATGCCCGCCAAGGCGCAGACGTGGCCCGTGCCCATGTACAAGGATCACGGCGATCGTGTCGTAGGCAACTTCATCCGCCGCGGCGACTTCCTCGTGTTCCAGCGGCTGGCCGACGAGATCGTTCTCGTCTCAGGCAAGGACGAAGTGACGGTGACGCGCGGTCGCCGGCGCTTCTTCGGGGGGTTCTGACCGTGGCAAAAAAAAACGAACAGGCCACGCCCAATGCGGAACAGGCCGCACTCGTCAAAGGCAAGACGCCACGCAATGCCATCATGAGCATTGGCCTGCTGGCCGCGCTGGTGATTGGTGTGCTCGGTTTCTACTACGAGCTGAAGGCAAGCAACCAGGCACAGGAGGAAGAGCGCCTGAAAAAGGCGTCGGCGCTCAAAAGCAGCACAGAAGCGCCCGCAGCCGGTAGCTCCGATATCGACAGGATGATCAGGCAGCAGCAGGAAGCGGCCGCCGCCGAGGCAGCCGCTCGCGCCACGTCGGAAGCATCGGCTGCACAGCATCCGACCGTGAAGCCCATGCTGACTGGCAATGACTTCCAGCGCGAGGTTGGAGCTGACGGCACCGATACGATTGCGCTCGCGGCCAGCAACAAGCTGGATGCCATCTATACCTCGTCGGTCTTCAAGCAGTCCGGCGCCTCCCGCAATGCAAGCCAGCAGGCGTCGGCGGTGCCGGCGGGCGTACCGTCACTGGACGATTTTCGCGCGGCGCGTGCCGCCGCGACATCCGGTGTGCAGAACCCGACCGATGCAATGGCACTGGCGCTCGCTAAACAGGGGCAGGCACCTGAGGACCGCGACAGGGCGTTCCTGAAGGAAACAGCAGGGCGGGGCGGCATCGAGCGGACCACCTTCAATGGCCAGGCAGGCGGTTGCACGCTGACGCCTCCGCACAACATCCACGTCAAGACCGTTGAGGGGCTGAACTCGGACAAGCCCGGCCGCGTCGCGCTCATGGTTGACGAAGATGTGTACGACAGCCTGCGCGGCGACTGCCTGATGATTCCCAAGGGCTCATTCATCAACGGCGCCTACAGCGCCGACATCAAGGTTGGACAGGAGCGTCTTCTCGTTGCCTCGACCAGTCTGCGGCTGCCCAACGGCAAGAGCGTGCCGATGAACGGCATGCAGGGCGCAGACCAGAACGGCTATGCAGGCTTTTCCGGTGACGTGAACAACCATTTCCTCGCAATCTTCGGCGCGGGATTCATCACCGCGGTGCTGCTGAAGACGTTTGACAATACCGCGACTACTTCGACAACCTCCAGCCCGATCGGCGTGACGACTTATGGAAGCACCGCCGGGCAGGTGGCCGCCACCACTGCGCAAGCCGTGCTTCAGCGGAACCAGAACATCCCGCCGACGATCACCGTGCCGCCCGGGGAAAAGTTCCTCGTACAGGTGACGCAGGACATCGTCATGGAGCCATACCGTGACTAGGCGCGCTATCGTCGCGCTCGTGCTGGCAGGGGCCTGTTCGTCGGCGGGAGCGGCAGTGATCGACGCGGTCATCAGCCCGACGCGCTTCGTCGTTGAAGAGAGCGGCGCGCGGTCCGTGCTCGAAATTCCCGGAACTCCCGTCTATGCGTGCGGCCTTCAACGGTTTCTCACCTGGGCGCAACCGCTGAAAGGACAAAGCGTCGCAACGGGCGCGGGCGGCTTTGCGTCGGTGCTCGTTGATGGAACGCCGGAGAGCCTGCAAGCCCTGCTGGTCAGTAACGGCTGGCTGCAACCGGCCGTGCTGGATGACGACGCACAGGCGGCTTTGACGGAGCGCCGTGGCGGCTGGGCGTGCGCATCCGCACAGGCTCCGTTCGAGGTGATGCACACGAGCGTGGACGCGAAGATTCTTGCTGGCGTTGCGCTCAACGAATCGGCGTACAACGGCCGCGCATGGCCGTGGACACTGAACGTTGCGGGGCGTGGGTTCTTTTTCCGGACGCGCGACGACGCCTACAAGGCTATCCGCTTTCTCATCTCAGATGGGCGCTGCGATTTTGACGTAGGCCTGATGCAGGTGAACTGGTGCTATCACCGGCGGCGCTTCGCGTCGCCGTGGGACGCGTTGTCTCCGGCAACGAACATCCACGCGGCCGAAGACATCCTCAACGAGAACTATCGCAAGACGCATTCGGCGGTGAAAGCCGTGGCGTACTACCACAGCGCCAACCCACAGCCAGGCCGCGAGTACCTCGCGCGCTTCATCCAGCATCTTTCCCAAATCGACCGCGGTCTATGAAGCAAACGCTAACCCTTATCGCGCTGTCAGTGCTGTCACTGTCGGCGTCGGCTGCGAGCACCGATCCTCTCGACTTTGACTATCAGGTCAACGGAAACATGACCGAGCGGCCCGCGCTTATTTTCAACGACGGTACGGACACGTATCTCCAGCCGAGAGCCGGCCAGAATCTGAAGGTAGACGGCGGTCACGCTGAGGGCCCATACATCGTTGTGTCAGGCACGCCGGAAGTCATTTCCTATTCGGTGGGTGGTTCGATCGCCACAGCCCGATGGAAAAAAGCGAACACCTTCATCTCCGAGGCCATCAATCGCAGTGGGGACATGCCAGCTGGTTTTGCGGGTTTCTCGAACCGCCTCGCACTGATTGGTCCGCGACCCAGTCTGGAGGCGACCCGTCCGATGAGTGCAACGTTGCCACTTGCGCAGATGGTCAAGTCGCTGGTCCCGCAAGGTTGGAGCGGCTCAGCGCAAAAAGACGTCGACCTGACGAACGCGCAGAGCTTCGCAACGCGAGATGGCGAGAACTGGATGCAGTCCCTGGACCGCCTGCTAGGGGCAGTAAATCTCTATGCTGACGTCGATTTCACTGCGCACCACGTGACGTTGCGTAGGGCACCCGTCAAATCGACGGGAGTGAACTATGTTGCAAACGCCGCGCCTGCGGAGCCTGTAACTCAAACAGCCTCTGCAAGCCTATCGCCCGCGTCGGGGGTAGTAGTCAGCGCGGGCGACAAAGCACAGCCGCAGGACGGTGGCCTCGCGGCCAAGTTCGGCGCGGTAGCGATCCGGGACGGCGACGACACGCACATTCAGATCCGCTTTTCACAAAGGCCTGCAAAAGAGCTCGTCTTTCGGGACATGGAGGGGCACTCCCTCAAGCCAAAATGGGACGACTCAAGCAATGTCGTGACGATTAACCGGGCGGATCGGTTTGTTGTGTCCAACGGCTCCGACAGCGTCGAAGTGGCGCGCGTTGCCGGCCTCGTCTACGGATTTGACGCGAAGAACACTGCGGGCCTCGAAGCCGTGTTCGACAAGGAAGGATCGACGTACTTCAAATTTGCCGACACGGTCGGCAACGTCAAGGTCTCGGATGTCGCGCACATGGGCTCAGGCGAGCAGCAGGGCCGCTATTACAAGTTCAACGGTACCGCGGACCAGTTCATCGTCAATGCCGATGGCAACGTGGTGAATGTGACGCGCAAGCATGACGTCCGTTTTTTCGACCGGACGAAATCATGAGTCTTCGGGCCGTCGCCACATGCGCGGGCGCCCTGCTCTTAGTGCAGCCGGCGCTCGCAGACTGCCTTGATGACGCTGCGCGGTTCCACCACGTCAATGTCGGGCTGGTGCGCGCAATCGCGCAGCAGGAGTCAGGCATGCGCGCCAACGCGCTGAACAGGAACACGGACGGTTCCGAAGACATTGGCCTGATGCAAATCAATTCGTCGTGGCTTCCGAAGCTCAGGCGCTATGGCGTTTCGCGGGAGTCGCTGTTTAACCCGTGTGTCAACGGATACGTCGGCACATGGATTCTCGCGTCAAACATCAGGCAGTTCGGTCCGACGTGGAAGGCGGTGGGTGCATACAACGCCGTCTCAACCAACAAGCAACTGGTGTACGCGAACCACATTTATCGGCGCGTTGTGCGCGCGGCCCACTGAATCTCATGAAGCCAATGATCATCATGCCCACCCGTCGTCGCGCCTCGCTCCTTGCGAGGGTCTTCGCCTTGCTCACGATAACGGGCTTCACGACCGCTGCGTTCTCGCAGTCGCACCTCTCGCCGCCTGCGGGGGATGGGTGGCAGATGCTGTCGGCCAACGCAGCCAGCCCGGCCGCCCCTGGCCCAACGGCTTCGCTCGCGATGGCCAACCCTGCACCGAGTGCGCCTGCGACGTCTCACGCATCGCCGCCGCCGGTACTTGCGCCGTTCCAGGCTGCGGCGCCAACGCTCAGCTCAACCGCCGTCACGCCGGTTGTCCTGCCGGGTGCACAGGCTGCAGCCGGTTTCAGCGCCCTGACGCTCACGATCACCCCGCAGGACATCAATCTGCGGAACGCGCTCGACCGCTGGCTGCAGCAGCAGGGCTGGCAACTGGCCTGGAAAATCGACGATGACCTGCCGCTCGAATTCAATGCGACGTTCAGCGGCGACTTCGATTCAGTGCTGACGCAAGTCATGCGCGCGACCAACCACATGCGCACCCCGACTCGCATCTGCGAGCACAGCAACAACGTTATTCGCGTGGTCGCCCGCGCGGCAAATTGTCAGGACTAAACCATGCGAGCAAACCGCTTCCAGGCCGCTGTATCACTCCTTGCAGCAACCATGCTGACGGGTTGCGTTGTGTCCCAATCGGACGTCAACCGGGCCTATGACGCAGCTACACACGACGCGACGCGCGCGATGGCCGGCATGGGCGATTCGATGCCGCTAGTCGAGCACGTTTCGACCGCGTTTCTCGGCGATCGCCTTGTGCCCGTTGCGTATGAAGCGACGCTGCCTGCCGTATTCCGCGACAAGACAATCACGCTTCCGGCGAATCTTCCAATCACAAAGATCGGTACGTACATCTCGGACGCGTCGGGCTATCCCGTCCATATAAGCCCGGATGTTTTTATCCCGCGCGAAGCTCTCATCGATGCGCCGTCGGGAAATGCAGGCAGGACGGTGATGCAGCCGACCTCAATGGCCGGGGCGGCAAACCTTGAGCCAGTCTACCGGCAACCGGGCAATGCACGGATTGGGCAGTATCTGCATAGCGTGACTGAAGACCTCGGCCTCGCCTGGGACTTCGATGGAGCAACGATCAACATATCGCGCTTCGTAACTCGGACGTTCCAGATTGCTGCCGTTCCGGGCGCAGTGAGCATCAAGTCCTCGATGTCGAAGGGCACAGACACCTCAACGGGTACGCAGTCAACAGGAACGGGGACGACGAGCGCCAACACTGGCTCCTTTGCAGCGGTGACATCGACTGGGCGAGACGGCTCCTTCAATCAGATTGACATGATCACGAAGGAGCTCCAGAGCCTCCAGACACCCCTCGGCAAGATCACGGTCAATCCCCAAAGCCGCCTCGTCATGGTGCGCGACACCAAAGAAGCGGTCGATCGCATGAGCGAGGTGCTAAAACACGAGAACGCCATTTCGACGCGTCAGGTCATGGTCCGGGTGCGCACGTTGCAGATTGCACTTAACGACGGGTCGCAGGCCGGCGCAAACGCGGACATCGTCTTCAACAGGATCTCCGACGGCCTATCGAAATACGCGATCAGCATTACCTCGCCGACGTCGCTAGCGACTGCCGCTGGTTCCGTCGGCCTTTCGATTCTCAACCCGGGCGCGCCGCTCAATGGCACCAACGCGGTACTCAACGCGCTGAACACCTTTGGCAAGACCATCGCTGACAACACGCAGACCAAGATGACGCTCAATGGTCTGCCCATGTCGATCGGTTCGTTCGAAACGAAGGGCTATCTGGCGGCAACGACGCCTGCAACAGGCTCAATCAGTGGTAGTGCTGGGGCGCCTGGACTGACGCCTGGATCGGTAACGGTGGGCGACTTCGTGAACGTCCTCCCATCGGTCAACGACCATAACCAGATCATCCTTTCGTACTGGAGCGATAACTCCAAGCTCAATGGCCCATTCACCACCATCGGTACGGGTTCCGGCGCATCGTCACAGCAGATCCAGTTGCCGGACATCGTGGGCAGTAAGGATGACCAGACGATCGCGTTGTCCGACGGGCAGACGGTGGTCATGTATGGCGCCGTCACCAACAACTACGACGGTACCAGTAACAGCGGGATTCTCAGCTTCAGCGGCGCATGGAACAAGGCCAAGACATTCCAGGTGATCATGCTGACGGCCTCCGTCGTCCCGTCGATGTGAGCAGCGCATGCACTTCGAATCGATTCCCAACGAAAAGAAGGCACGTCTTGTCTTCGGGCTTGACTGGCGCGCATATGCGACCAAGGGCGCGACGGGCGAACGCCGTCGTTACGCTAACGAGCTTGACGCGACGCACTACGTTGAGATCAAGGGCAAGGAAGAAACGGTTGCAGGTTTCTGTGCACCTGAGCCGGCCGAACGCAAGGGTCTAAAGCTGTATTCGGCGGCCGCACGGGTCGCGGGCCTTGATCGCGTGCGCTCGAAGCCCGCGGTGCTCGTTCTGGTTCAGGACGGGCAGCGTGTGCATGTCATTTTCGTTGTCCGCGGCGCGGTGCGCATAGACCAGACGGTAGCGCTCAATGCGCTTGATGCCAGCCTCGATACGGTTGAGGACGAGTGCGCAAAGGACCGTGTCCCCCTGCTCACAATTGGCTACGGCACCGACCTCACGGGCCTGGACGAGCCGTTCACACCAGCCGAGCTGCTGCGAGGCAAAAGCGTTGGTCTGATCAGGAAGGTGCCCGTCAAGGTGCCGACGATCATACCGCTCGCTGTCATTGGCGCCACCGCGATCTATCTGGGGAGCGAAGCGCTCACCTATATCAATCCGCCGCCGCCACCGCCTGCACCGCCGCCGACCTACATGCAGGACTATCAGGCCGCCGTTGCGCGGACCTTCAATGGCGCAGTACCGCTTGCTTCGTCACTTGCGCCCGCGCTGATAGACATGTTCGGCAAGCAGGAAACGAACGTCGCCGGTTGGCAGTTCCTTAAGGCGTCATGTGGCGTGACCGGTTTCTGCTCGATCACCTACAAACGCGAGGGCGGCACCTACAAGGAATTCGATGCGCGGGCACCGGCAGAGATGCGTCCAGTGGTGTTCGATCCCAACGGTTTGCTGTTGCAGGCCAAGGGGCCGGCCGTGCCGCATGTCCAGAAGCTCGCGCTTACTGAACAGAAGCAGTGGCCGACCGCGCAGGCGCTTATCAAGCAGCTTCAGACGGACCCGCAACGGCTGTCGACGAAGCCCGACCAGTTGATGAGTCACGGCTACGTGGTCACGCTGCGCCCGCCCCAGCGTCTGCTCGCCCGCCAGCCGAACGCCGGAGAGATCAACGGACCGATCCTTCAGGCTGGCGACTGGTCGATCGACGGATATATGTGGCAGAGCCGGCTGCTAGAAAAGCTGCCGGCCAACATGGCTCTCGACGCACTTGAACTCGAGCTTAAGGACGACGGAAGCGGCGTTCATTTCACCGCGAAAGGTAAATACTATGTTCTCCAGTAACTCCGGCCGGTTCGCGGCAGCATCGGCTCTTGTGCTCTGTATCGCTGGACTCGCGCACGCTGACGAGAAGCACCTAACGCTCGATGACATCGACGGGCTTGCGCGACAGAACCTGGTCAATTCGATGCGCAAAGCGGACGGCGCACAGCCGCCTGCGGGCGGTGTCGCATTGAGCGCTCCTTTATTGACTGCCCCGGCCCCGGTCGCGACAGCAACCATCGTTGCGAAATCGCCCAAGCGTTCTGATACCCCGGCGCGAAAGGTCATACCCGTTTCATTCGTTGGAGCCTACAGCGATTACGCTGGGCCGCACGTGCTTTACGAGTACCAGGGCGGCGTCTATGCAGCCGGCCGCGGAGAGAAGCTGCTCAACGGTTGGGTCGTGACGCACGTCGATGGGTATCGCGTAACCGTAGCAGAAGGAAAGCGTACGTGGTCGGACGTCATCTCGCAGCCCGCCGGCGCCGGTTCGACGGGAGATGGGCCCGCCATCCAGGCGATCACTGATCTCGGCGGACCTCTTCCGATGGCAACGAACATTGGCGCATTTGGGGGAGGACGGTAAGCATGGGTATTTTTTCAGGCGTTGAGACGGACGACACTCAGGCGAGCGGCGGCTTTCTGAAACGGTTCCGCGGGGTCAGGCCATCGGCATGCGTTGAGGCAGGGCAGGCGGCGCCGCAGCCAGCTGGCCAACCCGGGCAGGAGCCGACCTTCAGGGAGCCGACGCGCGCGATCAATCCGACAGTCTCGTTTCTTGGCCGCCGGCTTTCCGGCGACGATGTAGAGGACGTCGAGTCGTACATAGAATCAGACAAGCCGGTCGCAGCGCCGGCCAGCCCGCCCGAGGCAGTCTACGCGCCTTGCGTGCAACAGCCCGAGCACGTAGGCGTAAATGTCCATGCCCCTTCGGGGGAAGGGGTCGCTGAATCAGGCGCAGACGTAGCCGGCCGCCTGGGCGATGAATATGTAGAAGGCGAGAAGGCGCTGCGTGAGCTGGACGAGCTGATAGCCGCGCAACGGGGATCGCCGAGTCAGACCGCCGCCGGTCATTCTTCAGCCACTGAGACAGCGAGCGTCGCGGCCTTCGGTGCCGAGCCGGTGACCTCTGTGCAGCCTCGAGCGCAACCACACCCGGAACAGCAATTCGCCCCTGGCGCAACGCCTCGGAACGAGCCCCTACCGGCAGTCGCGTCCGTGCCCGTGTCATCGAACCCGCGCTATCCTACGCCGGGAGCGCACGGCGCTACAGCGCCCGGTGAGCACAACGCTGACGACGAAGAGGATGACAATGAAGAGCCGACGAGCGCATTAAACGGCAGACCGGTTCTGGTGTCGGCCGATGCGCTGCCCGACTTCAAACGGATCGTCACTGGCACGGACGGCGACGCAACCCTAAAGCTGTCGACCGCCGCACGAAAGGAATTCGTGGCAGTCGAGATTCAGCCCGGTATCGCTATCGTTGCGGCGACCGCGCGGTTCAGTGAGCGGGCGCAGTTCACAACGTTCGTCAAAGACCTTGCCGCACGCGATCTGCTCGTGCAGGAAGAAATGATCGCGACAGAGGAAGTGATCGCGGCAATTTACGAAGGGAAACGGCGCGAAGTAACCGGGACCGTGGAACGCGAGGCGTCGCGTGCCATCGGCAATTTCCGGGACATCATCGAAGCCGCGCACGCGTACGGCGCAAGCGACATCGCGTTTGAGCCACGGGACTTTCGCGGAGAAGTGGAAGTTCGCTTCCGGGTAAACGGCGATGTGTATACCTATCGGCGTCTGCCAAAAACCATCGTCCGCCGCGCGCTGTCTGCCGCGTATTCCGACCTGGTTCAGAAGAACACTAACTCGGGCAACTCGTTTCAGCCCAGCGCGACGCAGTCCGCAATGATCCCGCTGGTGGCGGGGCGCGACACCATCAATCTGCGCTGGCAGTCCGCGCCGACAGTGGGCGGCTACGACGTCGCCCTGCGTTTGCTCGATGGGAACTTCAAGAATTACTCGGTGTTGATGCCCGGGCAGATGGGCCTCGCGCCGAGCCAGTTGGCCCTGATCGACACGCTCAACTATGTGAGCGGCGGCATTACTGTTCTTACGGGCGAGACGGGTTCGGGAAAGACAACGTTGCTCCGCGCACTGTCGTACATGTTGCCCGACCGCGAGCTAAAGAAGCAGTTCGCCGTTAGCGAGCCGTCCGAATACCCGTTGCCGTGGCTTTCGGAAATCTCGATCATTCGCCGCCCGGACGAAACCGACGACGAGGCGAACCGCAAATACGCGGAAGTGATCCGCACCCTCATGCGGATGGACCCGGACGATGTGACGATTTCAGAAGTGCGCGACCGCGTGGTGATGGGGCTTGTGTCGGAGCTTGCGCTCACCGGACATCCTGTGCGCTTCTCGCTGCACGCGGGCGACATCATTTCTGCGTTCATGCGGATGGCCGGCGGCCGTCTCATGCTGCCCATCGACGAGCTGGCCGCCGAAGGGTTCGTTAATGCCGTCGGCAACCAGAAGCTCATACCTACGCTATGCCCGCACTGCAAGCTCCCTGCTGAAGATGTGATGCAGGAAGCCGATCTCGAACTGCTGCGCTCGAAGTTCGGACTCGACACGTCGCGAATGGCTTGCCGCAACCATGCCGGTTGCCAGCATTGCCGCCTCGACGGTCTCTTTTCGCGTGACGGCAAAGTGGCCGGCGGAACAAAGCGGCCCACGCTGGTTGCAGAACTGTATAGGCCGACCGATGAATTCCGTCAGCGAATTGCGGTTCGCGACTGGACGGGAGCACGCGAGGTATGGCGTCGGGAGCGCAAGACCGCCTTCGATAACGAGGACATGACCGGAAAGACGGTATATGAACACGCTCTTTTCAAGGCTTCCCGTGGCGAAATAGACCCACAATTTATCAACCGTTCGATGCAGTCGTTCGGGCAATACCGCGTGTTTCCAGGCGCGGACGAAAAACTTTAAGAGGCTGACGGGTCATGTTTAGTTCGTTGATTGCGCTCCTCCCCGAAGCGACACAGATGCGTATCGCGCGCTGGCGCTTCCAGAGCGTGCGCGAGACGTTCTACAAGGAAACGCGCCTCGACATCGAGAAGAAGGGCTTGCGCGACGTCGAAACGCTGCGCGAGCGGCTCGAGACGTATGAAAACCGCAACCGGAAGCGCAACCGCATCGTGTGGAAAGTCTTTGCCAAGGTACGGGAGCGGCTGGTGAAGGGCGACTCATTCTCGGCCGCAATCAGGCCGTTCATACCGGGTGACGAGTACACGCTGTTCGATATTGCTGACGAGTCAACGCAGAGGGACGCAGTGGTGCGGGGATTCGAGCTTGCCGAAATGGCGGCGTTCGCCAAGCGCACTCTGTCGTCACAGACCGCGCTACAGGTTGCTTATCCGACGTTTCTGCTGGTCTACCTGTACGGCTTTTGCATGATGTTCGGCGGCATGATCTATCCGCAGGTCGTAGAGATCAAGCCGCTCGAGCAGTGGCCTGATGCCGGGCGGCTGCTGTACCACATCGACACATTCGCCTACGACTACTGGTGGTTATCCACGTCGGTCGTCGTCGGAACCATAGCAGCCTACTTCTACAGCCTGAAGCGCTGGGTCGGGCCGCTGCGCATCCGGTTCGACGGCTTCCCATTGATGTGGCGCAACCGGCGCGACATGCGCGCAGCGCTGTTGATTGTGTCGCTCGCTGGCCTGTTCGATTCAAACTTGACGTTGCGCGCGGCGATCAACCGGGTCGCCCATACGGCCGATCCATGGATGCGGTGGCATCTGACGACGATGAACAAGCGCCTCACGCAGCGACCCGATCAGCCAATGCGTGCCCTTGACACGGGCATCTTCTCGGAAATGATCGTAGACACGATCACCGATGCCGCCGGTCGGGATCAGTTTGAAGCGGCGATCAAATCGCTCGGACGCGATTCGCTTGGCAGAGTCGTCGAAGCGGTGAAGCGCAATGCGCGAATGACTCACTACGTGCTTCTTGGATTTGCTGTAGTCGTTTTCCTGACGATCGGAGTGGGCTCGTACGTCGTCACGGGAGCGGTCAACATGAGTGGTGGCATTCCGGTAGCAGGCGCGCAGTAAGCGCTCAACCAGCAGTCATATCTAGGCACGCTGACAAGGCGTGATCTTCGGGAGAAATCTGATGCAACAAAAAAACACCAACGCTGTCCGTCGTTTGAGTCTTCTTCGGATGGGCCGACGAAAAAAGCAGTCAGGTGAACTGTCGCTGATCGAGGCGGGGGCATACATGGCGGGCGCTGCGCTGCTGGCCATAGCGGTCATTAAAGGCAGCACCTATGTCTACACGCTGATCAAGTCCTCCGAGTTCACCAGCGAAGCGCAGATGTTTCACACCGGCATCCTCAATGCGACGCAGAACGATGCTGACTTTTCTGCTGAGACGCTAACTACGTTGGCGACGAACAGGGCGTTCGACTCGGCCGGAACGCGTCTGGCTAGCGACAAGTCGTCGCTGAAAGGGATCTTCAATCAGGCCGTCACTGTCAGTGTCGGAACACTCAGCACGGCGAACGACTCTCTGATTCTTAACTATCAGGTGCCTGCCGCCGTATGCGCAATGAGCGTTGCCGCGTTGACCAACACGTTCTCGCAGGTCGGTGCGAACGGCACGACGCTCTCGGGGCCGACCACAACGTTCAGCAGCACTACGGCGGGCACTGCGTGCGCATCTGCGGGGGCCTACGCGACGCTTCAGCTTTACACGTCGCGCACGTAACGGGGCGATAGGACCATGGGCAGCTTGCTCGAAATGATGTTCGTCCTTTTGGGCTCAGCGATCCTGACAGTGCAGGGCATCAAGCTAGACATTGAGCATCAGCGCGCGACGATGCTGGCGCTGGAGGGACAGAACGAAGCGACGCTGGTGACTGCCTTTCAAGGCTGGATCACTGATAACTTCGGCACGATCCTGACGCAGTACGCCGCCTCCAATATCGCGACCGTCACGCCTCCGACGATCGCTCAACTTGTGACGGCGGGCAACCTCAAACAGGCACACAAAAGCGGGCCGTATTGGGGTGGTGCGTACGTCACAACGATGACGATGGTGCCGTCAGGCTGTACGCAGACAGCGGGCGACTGCCACGTCGCCTTCACGATGTATCCGAACACGCAACTGCTCAAGGGCGGCAAGCCGGACGTCGCTGGTGCTGCACAGATCGCCCTGGCCGGTTCGAAGCTGGCGGGCACGAGCCAGTTCGGCTATTCGAACGCACAGAGCCCAGCGCAGATCACAGGCATCAACGGGTCATTCACGGCAAGCAACCCGTTAGGATCGAAAGCTGCGTCGATCATGGCGACGAACGGCCCCGACACAGACGGCAACTCGGTGTATATCCGGCGCGATGGCAGCTTGACCTGGACCGGCGATCAGGATGTCAACAACGTCAGCCTTAAAAACGTCAACGACATCAAGGCACAGACGCTTGAGGCAAGCGGTGCGGTGACCGCAGCGAGCGTAGCGGCCACTGGTGCGGTTACGGCCGCGACCATGACTGCAACGGGGGCCATAAAAGGAAATTCCGTCACGTCGACGACCACATTGCAGGCAGGAAACATCGCAGTGCCACGCGCGGCTTGTACGCCTAATGGACTGATCGGAAGCAATAGCGATGGATCGGGACAGCAGCTTACCTGTCAGTACGGTATCTGGCTTCCGACGGGGGGGCAGCTATTGAGAATGGGCTATTTCCCGGTGAATAACGGCTCGACTGTCCCGAAGCCTACTTGCCCAGCAGGGGGGACGCCAATCGTGGAACCCACGCCGTGGAGCTGGTATGTCAACACATCGGCCACTGTGAACTTCAACGCCACCGACTACGGAACCTACTGGTACATCACCATTACCGATGGCGGTGGTGCTGGTATCCAGGGAAGCGGGACGGCCGGAACCTACTGCTCCTACTGACACACAGACATGACTGAGAAAACGGTAATCCCGTCGCTGCGCGCGGCAGTTCTTTGTTCGGCGCTTCTAGCGCACGTTGTGCTGGCCAACCCTGTCGTTTGTTCGCCGGGGTATTGGGACGCTACCTGCAATCCGAGAATCGCGGCAGGCTATCAGGCGCCGCCTACATGCTCGCAGGACCCGGGATGGACGACTGGCTCGGCCGCGCAGTGGCAGGGCTCGCATTTCTCGTCGCCGCAGTGTAATTACCAAGCGCCGCCGAGTTGCCCTGCTGGTTACTCTACGATTTCCGGCCCGTCATGGAACGGTTCATCATGGGTTGGGCTCGCATGTGCGATACCACCGCCACCAAGTCAAGGTACATGTCAGTACGGATTTTTGAGCGGACCCACGTGGACCGGCAGTTCGTGGTCATACACCTGTAACGCACCGCCGCCACCGCCGCCTCCTGTTGGAGACCGTTCAGCGATTTGTTCGGATGCGATTACCGCAGGAATGGCGGCGCTACGTCCCGTGAGATTTGGCACATTCTCTGCACTAGATGCGCAAGGTTATGTCCCGCCTGAGAAGGGGGGCGGATATCAAATGTCCATGTATGGCGGCGACACTCACTATTCTGGAGCTACTGACGGGATTTGGGCATATGACGCAAACAACCCCGGTGGGGCTGGTGGTCCCACTGGAAGCGGTGGCATTGGTTCCTGCATATTTCGGGCGGGAACGTCGAATCTGCTTATGTGGGAATATGACATTGTGGTCAGCTATGACGGCGGTTAAAAACCGATACCGCTGACGGGTTAGGAGCGGAACAACGAAAAGGGGTGCAGTCCGCAAAGGCTGCACCCCTTTCTGTATTGAAGCGTGTCTTGCGGGATAGTGTTAGCCGACGATGTTTCCGGTCGTGAAGGTGAAATTACGCGAAAAAGCCGTGCCGTTGACCGTGCCAGTGACCGAAACGCTGTATGTCGTATTCGCCGTCAAAGGAGTAGCCGGATAAGCCACCGCTGCATACGGCTGCGTGATCTTGTTCGGATCGTTGGCCGAATAGAGCAGTTGCAGGTTGATGACGTTGCCGGACGGGTCGGTCATCGTGCCCGAAGTCAGCACAATCGTATCGGTCGCGTTGCCGATGACAACAACCGGCGTGCCCCACGGACCCGATGTATTCGGCGGCGTAGGCGATTCCGAAACGGCCTTGTACGGAACGCCGGTCGTGCCTTGACACGGAAACGTCATGGGTCCGCTTGTGGTGAGTTGCTGCCATCGACGTGTCTGCGAGAGTCAGTGAACCCCAAGCCACCGGGAAGCCATTCAGTGCCGTCTCGTATTCGCCAACGCCCATCTTCGTAACGGGGGTCAGCAGAATCTGAGAGTGGTACACGGTCGAAATCCACTCATTCACCAGTGTCTGGCCGTACTGCGTTTCCGAGAGTGCCGACGTGGTGTAGTAATTCGCACTTACGCCACCAGTGTATGCGACAGCAGACGGGAATCCGAAATGAACGTCCCGATCAACGTAACTCACGCCGGTAAAGCCTTGCTGACCAGCCGTTTCGTTGTCGGCCACCGTGTTGTTCAATCCTTCCCACATCGCATGCGCTTGCGCAGCTTGATCGAGAATCGTGTTTTGCTGAACTGCCGGGAAACCGCATTGCTGACGGTAGGCGTTGACCTGATTAAACATCGCAAGCGTGGCGCTGTTCGCTGCGTATTGCGGGGTGGGTTGAGTGCCCGTTACCGGAGAGCTGGCCGAACTCGGAGAGCTGGCCGAACCCGGGGCGCTTGCCGGCGTCGCGGCGCCGGTAGAGCTGCTCCCCCCGCCACCGCCACCACCGCATGCGGCGACGAGGATGCTGGCTGCAACCGCAGCCGAAGTCAGTGCGAAAGTGCTTTTGATGGTCATTTTTCTGGCCCTAGTCGTTAGTGCAGTCGCCCCCGCGATCTGCTTACTTTCATCTTATCGAGCGCAATCCAAAGTCAAGGCAGCGTCGGCCGCAACCTTCGGAAAGCGTGAATGCTTACCGCAATTTTCACGTGCGCAGGCATTGTAAAGAGCGGTAAGCACTTGCGGCGAGCCCGTCGTTGTGTAGACGCAACCGTTTGCTACCGTCGCCCGGAGCGGTTCCTTCGCCGGTTTATGCGAATTGCAACGAATAGCGCGGCGAGTAGGATGCCGGCGATCGCTGGCTGTTGTTTTCCAACCGTTGAGAGCAGCAGCGACCCGCCCCACAGAAGCGCGAGGAAGAACACAACACGCTTGAATGTCTTGCTGTCAAGCACGCGCAAGATGCGGCCACCTGACTGCGCGCACCGTTTCGAGTACTGTTCGTTGGATCGTTCAAGGTCGAAGGCTTGCGTGTCCTGCGTCGCCTGCCGCTCGGCTTTGTAATGCCGCTCGTACCGTTGAAACCTTGCGTCGCCACGGCCCCTGAGCCAGGCCGCGACGCTGTCACCGAAGAGATAGGCGAAGTCCTGCATATCAGTGGATGACGTCCGAGCAGAACTCCACCGCGCCAATGACATCCGGAATGCATTGGCCGTCGGCTTCGGCGTGGAACTCGCCAGTCTCAATGTCGCGCCAGCCGAACTGTGCCCGGCCATCGTGAGAGAAAACCACCAACCCAATTTGAACCGCGAAATCCTGATGCATGACGCACTCTCCTTCAGTGTGACTGCTTGCGCTTGCTGACCTGACTCTTTGGAGAGAGAAGGTAGTTGCAACCGGGGCAGCTAAAGTCCTTCGCCAGTTCAATCTTCCCTTCGCCGTTGGACAGGACGTAGTCCGTGCCGCAGCTGCGGCAAGGTGCCATCGTCAGACGGGAGTCAAGCGCCATCGCCCTCGTCAGGTGATTGCCGCGATCGGCCGTAATCACGAGACTTTTGCCGAAGGTCTTGGCCATGATGTCGTTAGCCGCAATGAGCGCTTCGGGAATGTTCCCGCCGTTGTCCAGCGCACTGCGATAGAGCCACACGTATGTCGTCGCCTGAAGCCGATGAACGGATTGCTCGACGTACCAGATCAACGACGTAGGGTTGCATCCGCAAGGCGAACTCACGCCGTGGATGTGCTTGTATGTGGCGCGAGCCTTGCCCGGGTTCAGGCTAAAGAGGTTTGTTGCGGTCGATGCCCGGCAGCCTTGACCCATCATCATGCGTGCGAACACCTCCTTTTCGCTTCGCTCAAGCCGCAGGTCTGTCCACGCGTGCTGATAGGGAAGGGAGGCGGTGCGAACGGGGGAAGTGCGCATCAGATAGTGAGCGACCGTTTCTTCGGTGAGCCACCCAGCGCCGAATTCCATCCAGAAATTCGAGTCGTGGAAACGCCACCGGAAAAGCGGAAACTTGATCGCGCCGATCGCGTTGTCAAGCCGTGCCATCGGGAGCGATTTGAGATACGACGCGAGTTCTTTGGAAATGCCGAGTAGCGGTATGGCCGCGACATTCATGTGCAGCACGTCCTTAAGCAACTGAACGTAAGCCTGGTTGTAATGGTAGATGTCCCGACTGGTGATCTGGTCCACTCGCGGCATCTGTTCGGTCAGCTTCTCGACGTTGGGCGAAAACATGGCGCCGTCGACGAACGTCTCCCAGTCGCGCGGATCGTCGAGGACTGGAGCAAGGGCAACGAACGGGAGGTTCATAAGCGTTGCCTTCGCGGCGGTCTGCTGCCGGAAAGTATCCATGTTGGCGTGTGAAACGCCGAAAATGCTCTCCAGCTCGCTATGGCCGGCAAGGGCGAGAAACATGAAGTCGGTAAGGGAAAAGTTCGCGCGCTGTATTTTCTCGGCCAGCCAGGGCGTGAGCAGTACGTTGCGCGCGTCGGTGCTGAGCGATTTTTCGGTAGACATTATTTGATTTTCTCTCTTGTTAATCACGGCGCCCGGTCTAAGGCGCCATCCACTGAGCATCGGTTTATTACCGCTGCAATGCCGAATCGATTTCGGCGACATATTTGCGCAACTGCGCAGCAAGTGCTTCAAGCGCTGGGTTGTACTGTTTGGGGTCCGGGGATGCGAGGACGGCCAGCTGGAAAGTGCTCATCTTGCCGCTGACGTCTTCCCAGGCCACGGTCAGCGCTTCAAGAGAACTCTGCACTGCCTTCCCCGCATTCAGTTCGGCTTGCTGGCGACTGATTTCCGCCTCAATGTTGGCTTGATCAATCTTAAGCGCCTGCGTTTTGCTCTTTACCTCTTCGAGCTCCTCGTAGGCGTCCATCACGGCCTGCTTGGCGGTCTGATATCCCGCGGGAAGGGTCTCGACGGGAATCTCGACCTTTTCTACTTTTGCCGGTGCGTTCAGGGCCGCCTTGAGTTCCAAGGAAAGTTCCAGTACTTTCTTGTTTTGGACAGCCAGTTCCTGTTCCATCGTCGGATAGCCGGCAGTGCGTTCGGTAAGAGCCTGGCGAAGGTTGGCGATGCTGCTTTCCTTTTCGGAAAGGTGACGCTCGTAAGTCGCAAGTTGCTCTCTCAGATGCTGACTTTCGCGCTCTGTGACATCGAGTTGCGTCTTGTGATCCTCAAGGATCTCGTGGATTTTTTCCAATTCGCGAGCGGCGTCTTCGGCCTCTTCCTCTTTAAGCTGGAGTTCTCGCAAGAGCCTTTCGACGTCGTCCTTGGTCATCTTCTTGCCGTTGGGAAGCTCATTGGCTTCCTTCTTCTTCAGCATGATGGTTTCGATCTGCTCTTCCGTGACGTCTTGCGCGGCCAGCAGATTAAGCTCTCCATAGCTGAAGACTCGGATTGCTTCAGCATTGTCGGCAAACTTCTGATGGCATCGAATGTAGCCGCGCGCGCTGGGCTGTGTGATCCCCATCGCCTTATGGAAAAACGCAAAGCACAGTTGCGCCGCCTTCCTGCGAGCAGGAAACGTATCGCCGACCTTCCCGGTGTGGTGGGTAATGGCCATCTTCACCATCTGCTGAAGGTGACCGCCGAGGATAATGAGTTCTTGTACAACCTTCGAGCGGGACTCGGACACCGACAGCATGTGCTCTACGAGCTTGGCGATGAAGTCGGTGTGTTCCGGCCCGGTGCCAAAAACGTCTCGGGCGGCTGCGGCAATGTTATCGCGGGTTACCGCGTTCGGATCTTGGACGCTAAAAACGAATTCATTGATTGGGTCAAAAGAGACCATATCCGCGGCATTCCCCGCGCTATCGTCGTGTGGCGTGATCCCCGGCAGCAGTCCCGGAACTGGCCCTCGGCTCGACGGCATCAAGTCAGTACTGGACGTCTTGCGATTTTGCATTCTTCTCTCCAGAAGTTAAAAGAAAACGACCACCCTTGTTGTCGTCGTGGAAAAAGAGCATGTGCTCAAGACGGGACTGGGCGAATGTCCCGCTGTCGTTTATTGCGCGGCGTTGTTGGGTCGATCGTGGCTGCGGGCGCCTGTCAACAGCTGCAGAACCGCCAAACCAAACGTGAAGACCCTTGCCGCGCCAGGGTTGTCGCCGAACTTTGATGACAGCGTAGGTCGTCGCTTTCGTCTCGCGCATGTTGTGCCCCGGTCTGGCGTCTATGAGCAGACGCTGAGTAGTAAGAGAGAGTAACGCTGTGTAACTGCGCTCAACCTGCGAAAGGCGGCGTTTTTATACCGGCTTTCCGCCATGGGAACCGCGTCATATTCGTCTGACGAAAGCCTCAAGGTAGGTTTAACGGTTACATTTTTGAAACATTTAGGGAAATCGGTGGAAGATTTGGTCTATCGCTCCTTGTCGGCCACGTAAGAATTACCACTCACGCGTGCGAGATGCGCGTCCATCGCCGCTCGGGTGGTCTGTAGTAAGGGAGCTATCGCGGTGGCAGCCTTCCTGACATCAATTGCGGGTAACCCGCTGAAGCTATCGCGGCGCGCGCGAAGCCAGTGCGGCAGGTCGCCAAGAGAAAGAAGGTCGGAGTGCAGCGCGGGGCTAAGGTGCGCGTCGTCGGAAACAAGCAGCCCTGCGCCGGCGACTGGCCATAGTGTTGGCAGCCGACTGCGAAAAAAGGCGACCTTGGTCCGGTTCTGTTCAAGAGGGGATCGACGGTCCTGAGCACTGCCGTCGCGGTCGGTTCTCGTCAAAAACCCCTGCGCACTCGACGGGCTGATGTGCCCCGACCAGTTCTTTGTCTCGAACACGAAGATGCCGAACGGGGTCACTGCGAGGTGATCGATCTCTGCGGTGGGGAAGTCGGTTCCCGGCGCATGTTCAATGATGATCGGTCCTTCGAAGAGGTGATAGTCAGCGCTGCAAAGCGCGATCAGGGTTTCGCGTAGCCTGGCCTGCGCTTTGGCTTCGCCCGCCGCGCCGAGTGCCGCGCTACGGTCTTTAGGTTTTTGCCGAAGCCATTGGAAGGATGGGCGTTTCTTGCGGGTGAGGAGTTGCCATGCGCCGACGCCTAAAAGGATCTCGAAGAACATCTGTTGCCCCATGCAGTGTGATGTGTAGGACCAGCTTGACACGCTCACATCGAAGTCAAGGAAGCTAAAGACGTCGAATCCACATCGCAAAGGCGAAAGCGCACCTGTTTTCTGAAGCTTTACCGTCGCTCGGTCGCGGTGAGATGCGTAAAGTGGCATTCATCCCCGCGTCTCCGACGCATCGACCCGAGTTACTGGCCTTGTTGGACACGCGGCCGGCCTCTATCCCATCTCCCATCTGTTTGCTTCCGCCGATAGCTGCTTTTGTCACGCCTTGCTGAGCCGCGAGAAAAGCGTCTCTCCGCGCGCCCGTTTTCCCTGCTCGTTTGAGCATCGAAACGGTCCAGTGCCTTCCAGCCTGGACATCCCCTAGTGCGTTATTTTTCTGGAGAGAAAAATGCCGAAACAGTTCGTTATGAAGGCGACCCAATCGCCGTTGTCGTTCCTTGCTGTGTGTTTTGGCCTTTGGTTTGCGGCTCATTCATTTTTCGCTGCTCTTTTCGTCGGTTTCGTTGTCTACCGGTGGATCAAGGCATCGATTCGCAACGCAATGAAAGACGAAAAAGAAGCAAGCGATGCAACAGCAGCAACCTCCGCGACTGCGCAGCCTCAGGCTGAAGCGGTTAAGGCGGCGGCTGTCACTCCTATAAAACGACAGTACGCCAAGTCACCTGTCGTTGTTCCGCTTAAGACAGGCACCGACGAATAGTCGGCCCGCCACTGACCGCAAAGATGCCCTTTCGGGCGTCTTTGCACCTTCACCCCAACGGGAACCAACCCGTTGCGGGCATGGGTTCCCGTTCACCGGAGACTACCCATGGAAACCGAAATCACGGCATGGCAACTCGATATGTTCGGCGGGGATCAGCCAATCCTTGCCAACGCACCTCCCAAGCCTGACCCGCTACCTGATCCGCAGTTCTGGAGCGAAGCGGTGCGCGACAAGATGGTCGACGCGCTGGTGGAGCTTGCTACCGACAGTCGCCGTGGCGACAACATGCCCGAGTCGTTGATGGATTGCTGCACGCTACTGAGCGACCGACTCCGCAACCGGAAAAAGCTCGAGCTTGACGACTACCGCGCAACGCTCGGTTGGGTGATGGAGTTCTGGGACGGCGCCTTGCCGTACCGATACGTTTGCCTCATCAACGGCGTCGATCCTGAGATCCTGCAGGACGTCATCATGAGCAATCCGCTCCTGAAGCGCGACATGGAAGACGTCCGTCGTGGCTGCTTCGGTTCGTTGCTGTAGGAGAGCCGAAATGACGACAACGACATTTAGCAGGCTCCTCGGCGGCCTCTTTGGCGCAGGCGAAAGCAAACAATCAACGCCAGCAGCGCCTCCTGGACCGGTAGTTGTGGGACAAGGAGGGCGCAACGAGCGGCACGTCGTGATAGCGGGCGAGGCACGGCTCTTTCGCGATGAGGGCGACGTCGTCGTCCAGTTCCGTCCGGCGTTCGACTACGAGCTACGCGACACGCCAGTCGGTATGAAACTCGTTCCCTCACTGGAGCCTCATTGGGCCGTAGTCAGCGAACATCAGGGCTCGCTGAGGGACGCGATCGCGGCAGCAATCAGGAGTGCCGCTTCGCCGTTTGCTGTCGAAGCCGACGCCAGAGAGATCCAGCCTCGCACGCGATCGCCCGTCGTATCCGGCCCCGCGACAACTGTCATTGACAACGAAGCGCCTGCCTTGGCGTCGCTTGCAAAGGCACCGACCGCACGCCGGACGGAGCGTTCACACTACGGCGTGGTGAAAGAGTGGGGCGAACGTGAGTTTCCGGACGGCAAGCGCCCGGGCAAGACGTACGAGTCGTTCTGCTTAATGCTCGAACACCGCGGCGAGACCAGCGTGTTGCAGGGGGAGGGTCTGCGCGATGCGATAGCGGAAGCGCACTGCCGCATTGGCGATCGAGTCGAAGTCAGGCGTCTCGGCAAGACGAAGGTCCCCGCAGTCGACAAACGCGGGCAGCCGAAGCTCGATGCCTCCGGCGCGCAAATCCTCTGGGACAAATGGCTGTGGTCCATCACAAAGAAGTAGTGATCGTTCTGCATCACCGTTGATCCCGAAAATACTCACCGTCGATCCTGTATCGGCTCACCTTTCGTTGTTGTGCCCGTCCCCCACGGATGGGCATGGCAACGGAGGTGAGTTTTCTCCTTCCCGGTCCCGGCCGGAACCCCAATAGGCAACGCCTTCCTTGCTGAAAAAAGCCGTATTCCTTCACCGCTGCGTGATGGACGGCTTTTTTGAGCACGGTTTCACCGCCTGTAAAGGCATCGACCTCAACCACACCACTACTGGAGTGACATATGAATGTTAAGGACCTCAGGCTGTCCCCGGAACAGTGGATTGCGTTGCTCCAGAAGTACGGGGTGCCCGCAACGTCATTGACCGGAAAGGGCGCGCCCTGTCCCATTTGCGGCGGTAACGACCGCTTTACCTATGACAACAAGCGCGAGCGCGGCGATTGGGTTTGCCGTAAGTGCAACGACGGAAGCATGAAAGCCGGTGACGGCTTCGAGCTCATCTGCAAGAGCGCGGGAATCACATTCCGTGAATTGATGCTGGAACTGGACGGTGGCATCCCTGCCGCTATGCCCAGCGGGCAGAGTCGATTGGGCAAAGCGCCAGCGGCCAGCCGCAAGGCCGACCCGGCGTGGGCGCGCAAAAGGCTCGAATCAATGTGGGACAGCGCTGTCGTCAACGGTCGCGATGATCTTATAAGCCGCTATCTGCGCGCACGCGTTCCTGGTCTTGAAGTCTCGCCATCGTCGGCGCTACGTCTGGCGATGCTCGAGTACCGGCACGAGAAGAAGGTGATCGGCAAGTGGCCCGGCATTCTCGCGAAATTCACGCTGCCCGACGGCCGCCTCGGGACTCTTCACCGGACGTTTCTTGACCGGACGAAACCTGCAAAGGCCTCGATCATCACTAACGATGGCGAGGTTTTGCCTCCGAAGCTGAACGACGTGACTGTGAACAGGTTGAACGGCGGCGCAGTCCGGCTGATGGAGCCGGTCAATGGCGAGATCGGTGTAGGCGAGGGTCTGGAGACAGTGCTCGGCGCGTACATGCTGTTTGGTTCGCCTGTCTGGTATTGCCTGAACCGCATACTGCTTTCCGACTTCGTTGTCCCGGACGGGCTTGGAATCCGAGTCGTGCACATCTTCGCGGATTTTGATGCGGTCGATCCGAAGACGCGAAAGTCTCCGGGGATGGCTGACGCACTGGCGCTTGCCAGGCGTCTGCGCTCCGACGGCTACACGGCAATCGTCCATCGGCCGAGAATCCGGGGGACTGACTTTGCTGATGAGTGGCTGGCGTCGTGTAAAGAGCCTCGCGGCCCTGCGGTCCCGGTTCGGGCCGGAAGGACGCCCGAGGCACTGCATTTCTGATTAACAGCGGGTTCACCCGCTCGTAGTTTTTCTTAAACCGCCCGGTGGGGATTCGTCCCCGCCGGGGCCGCAATCCGTCTGGGCTTTCCTCATGGAGAGAAGCATGTTCAAGATGATTGTTGGCCGGTTCGAGATTGTCGCTACGTCGGGAGTCAGGAATGGTTCTGTACGGGTCGGAAAGTCGGACGCACAGGCCTACGACGTGATCGATCGACGTCGGATTGGCATCGTGATCCCTGACAAGATCGGGGTGGAGCTTGACGACGCGTGGTCCTATTGCGTTCGCCATCAAGGTCGAGCTCAAGGCATCGCTCTATTGCATTAAACCAACCCCATGACGACAAAACCCGGCCACTGGCCGGGTTTTTTTTCGTCCTGACATTGGGTGGATCAAGGGCGTCACCACGGGGAGGTCTTGATCCGGAACACAATCTTCAACAGGAGCATCATCATTAAGAGGAAAGGACGCAGTATGCCAATCGCCCAAAGGAATCCGATGCCGCACACTAGAAAGACGGCAACAGTGAAATCACATTTTGGCAACAGGACATCGATGCCGATCAACCCGAAAAGTGCTGCGGCGATGACTGCGCGGCGTGCGAGCGGATCCAGATTCCGGAATTTCTCAAGCATGATCGCGGTCCTTGCGAAGCCATGACAGCGCCGCACGGCGCAGATGATATGCCGACTCCCACGCAGCAACGGCCGCTGCCACAAGAAGCCAGAAGCGCGTAGCGCGAGTCCAGTCCGCATTAGCGAGAACGTGTAAAAGGTCCATTGCTTTACTCCTGCTGTTGGGGGCCTGCTATTGCAGACCGATGACCTATCTTCGCAGATGCGGCGCGAAGTGAAGGCCATCGGCCGCAACTAGCTAGAAACCAGCGAACTGGTCGGCAATTGCGTCCGTGTCGAAACGCTTGGCGCCGGTGACCGTCGGATCGACGGCAAACGGTTCTATCGGTTGCACTGCGGCTAACGAGGCGGCACCAGTTGAGAAGGTAGGTGCTGGACCGCTTTCTACTGTAGCTGTTACCTCCGTGACGCGCCGGGGCGTTGGCGCGTCAGTCATGCGCATGAACGGCGCGTCGAACGGGGCGGCGGATGTGCCTCGTCTCGCTTCTCCTCCATTGAGCGCCGCTCGCGCAAGTGCACGGAGGGCGCCGGCGCGCATGCGCTCGTTGTCGAACTGTTTGACGTAGGCGAAGAGATCAGGGTCCGTCGCTTCGTTGAGCGTGACTTTGACCACGGCCTTTCCAATCATGCAGCGACTCCGAGTGCCTTACGTTCGCGGGCAAGGGTTGCTTCGCCGACGATCAGGAACCCTTTGGCGTTGGCATAGCAGGGGGCGTCAAGCACGTCGAGTTGTACGCGTGGGAATGCTGCCCGTATCGCCGGCTCGTACAGAGCTGCGCCGCCTCCGGTGAGAACGATAGAGCGCAAATCCGCGGTGCGGCCGACACGATTCTGCATTTCTTTGACCGTTGAATTGATGATGGCCTGGGATTGGTCCAGATAAGAGATGAGGTCGATGTCCTTGCCGTAGAACAGGAGCGGCTTTTTCTCGCGCAGGCACTTGTCGATGCGCTCGATATCGTCGACCGGCTCTTTTTCGTTCTTTGCGATCAACGACGCAATGCTCTTGTAGACCTGAGACGCCCCGCCCGGAGCGCCGCCGCTGCGGCGGTCATTCATCGTGAAGCCGTGAGCGACCACCCAGTCCGTCGTGAAATATCCCACGTCGATAACCATATGGGCGTTCTCGCGATCAAAGCGGCTGCCACCATATTCCGAGAAGGAGACCAGTGATCCGAGCGGTTGCGGCACAACCTTGACTGAGTGAATCCTGATATCGCCATGGCCGAAGTTGAGCGTACCGGTGAAAGCATCGCGCAGATGCGCCGAGAACTTGTTAATGGTGTGAACAGGGAGCCCTAGCACCATGCGCTCCACCTCAGTCACGCCAGCAAACTGGAGCGAGCCGCCGAGTAGCGCTGCATAGTTCGCCGTGAGGCAGAAGTCCTCCGATAGCGTGCGGCCTGCGTTGCCATAGGCCGACGACAGTTCTACGCCAGGACCGATTTCATAGGTCGCGCCGTCCACTTCAATTGGCAACACCTTGCGAGAGTGCAGCACGCCTTGTCCGTAGCTCGATACTGCGTCGCTCACCGCGATCGGCGCCACCGACGGAAACATCTGTGTGGCGATGTCTGAACCCATACGGAACGCGCTTTTGGTGTTGCCGTAGCCGACGTCGACTGCGAATACTGATACTTTCATTGACTCTCTCCAGAGTTGTTGGACGTTGTCATTTCCGCTGGGGCCAAACAGGGACCAAGTTCGGGCCAATGTCGTTGTCCTTATGACATGCTCTTTCTCTTGGCCCGAGCTTGGGCCAACGTTGGCCCCAAGGCCGGGTGTGACGGTCCAACTCTATCGGCCCGGGAGCAAAGTCAAGGAAGGTAAAGCTCGCAACATTTAGGCAGCTTTAGGAATACCTAACAGCGACGCCGGCGTTTATTCTCTACGTTACCCACCGCGCAACACGCGCATCGACCTCTGAGTTTCACCATTGAAGGGATCGCTTCGCCTGGCGAAAACCCCTCCTGTCACAGGCCGCAAATTGACGCGGCCTTTTTCTGAAACAAATCAAGAGCAACCCGGGGCAATCTGAGGACCCCGGACACGCGATATCCATTGGGTTAGCGGGCGGTTTTGCCCGAATCTGCGATATGAGACGAGTTGCCACCGGACAGTCGGACACTTCCGGCACCAACGGCAATGACTCAAGATCGCATGGACACACCCTTTCAGCACACGGAGCTGGGACCGTTACATGAAGCCCGACACACTGCGGCCGATTGAGCGGACTTGGGGGTGGGGGTATGTGCTCGCTGAGGTGCGAGCACATCCCTGTACGGAAGACGAACGGCGGGCGCAGCCGGAGAAAGAAGGGCGCAAAAGGTATTGCCGGGCAGTTGGCCGTAGTCGTGCGAGTCGAAAGACAGGCGCACACCGCCACGCGAGAGCGTGTCGAGGCCGGCACGGTAGCCGGAGCAGTCGGCACAGCCGGGTTCGCGAAGCGATAAAACGCTCGGGCCCGACCAGCGAAAAGCGGCAAATGCGGTCAACGACGATGGATCCTGCAAAGGCAGGTCCGGTTCGGGGTGCGCGACAGCAGCAGGTTTCGCAGGCAGCGAGTCGCGCGTAAGCGTGGCGGCTGGCAGCAGACAGCAGATGGACGGTCGATGCACGTTTCTTCCACGTGCGGGGCTGATCGAATGGAATCGCTAAAGGACAGGAAGGCAGGGCCCGGCGGGGTACGCAGAGCGCGCCGACAGGAAGTTCAGGGGATAGGCTCCCGGGGCACTGTAGGCGGCGAGGGATTGAAGGCTAAGAGTGCGGCGTGCGGCTCTCGGACGTCGGGCTACATAACGAGCGTGAGGAAAGAGGATGTCTGCGATATTGAACGTGCGCGCGGTGTTACGAGATTACTGGCTACCTGCGGATTTCAAGGGGGCGCTCGAGCAACTATTGCTTGATAACGTGAACCGTGTCCACAGTCGAACGCGCGTTAGCGCTAAGTCGCTGTCAATCAAGACACAGACGGTTAGGACACAGCAGATCTGTCGTTCGTTCGAGGAACTGCGGCAGAACGGCTACGCGTTGCAGTCCCCTTACTCGCTTAAGCCAAAGCATGTGAAATTTCTGGTTGAACTGTGGATCAGGGAGAAGCTGAGCGGCGGCTCCATCGAGAACAAGCTGACCTATCTGCGCGCACTGGCCAGCTGGATAAAAAAGCCGCATCTGGTAGGTACGCTCGCCGATTACGCCGACCGTGAAGCTTGCAACCTGGTTCGCTCCTACGTGGCGCTGAAAGACAAGTCGTGGGAAGGCAACGGGATCGATGCCGTTGCGAAGATTGCGGAGATAGGACTGACGGAGCCGTGCGTCGCGGTGCAACTCAAGCTGCAAGCGGCATTTGGGCTGCGTGTTGAGGAAAGCTTTCTTCTGCGGCCCGGTGAGGCAGTCCGCGATCACGCCCTACTGAGCGTCACGCGAGGCACGAAGGGTGGCCGCGATCGCGTTGTGCCAATCGAGCTCAAGTACGAGGTCTTGGAGGAAGCGGCGAAATTGGCCAATCCGGTGACCGGTTCAACGATCCCCCTTGGAATGACCAAGCAGCAGTGGAAGTGGCGCTACTACAAGGTTCTTGCGAAGCATGGCGTGAAGCAGTCGGGGCTCGGTGTGACAAGCCACGGCCTGCGCCACCAGTTTTTGCAGCAGATGTACGAGCGAATGACCGGAGTACAGGCGCCGATCAAGCAGCCGGTCGAGCGGGTCGACCGATGTACTCATAAGGAAGCGATGCAACGCATTGTCGAAGCTGCAGGACACAGCCGTGCAACGAAGGCGAACGCCTATCTGTCAACGCATAACGCACTGGCTGCGCGCAAGAACCGCTCGTTGACACGCGAAATGGCGCTGGAGGCCGTCGCGAAGGCTGGCGGGATAAAGTCCCACGCGGCCACTGCAATGGGAATTTCCCGTCAGGCGCTTTATAGGCTCTTGGAGGAGTGAACCCGGCGATAAGTTTCTGTACCCGTCTTACCGCACCTGTACACGTGAATCACCAATTATTGCCTTGGTCCATAATTGGTGATTCGGAAAAAACATAAGAATCAAAGGCTTGTATGGCGCGCTCTTTTAACGCGTTATACGTGTACATGGCTGCGGTGCCCTGACAGGCCGCTCACTGAAAAAGCCAATTGAGCGCCGGGCTCGTCAGTGCGTGGTAGGTGACGATGATGCCGAGGGCTAGAAGCGTCATCAATTGCGGCATCAGCTTTTCGCGGTGGCGGTACGCGGCGCGAATGTATTCGACAGGGGACATGTTTTCTCCGGTAGTTTCGCTCACCGATCTGGCGAGAGTTGAGCCCAGTATGGCGCGGCTCCCAGGAAGTCAAGTCACCAGCGGCTGCGATCCGGCAAGTCGTCTACGGCAGCAGAGACGCGAGTCTCAAAAGCGCATTCCTCGTCACCTCCCGTCGCCGGGATCCGCGGGAACTGGACGGACGCTACGCCATCGATATAGACGAAGCGGGCCATTTGCTGGAGCGTGCGATAGCGCGCGGCGTCCTCGAGCACGGGATCTATAGGCCAGAAATCGCGAGTCGTGATCTTTCCGTCGACAACCTTCTGGGCGAGCATTGCAAAGACGGGACCTCGCTTCTCCCACTCTTCGGTGGTGCGCGCCATCAGATCGAGAATGTACGGAGCGTCGATCGGCGAAACCTCTTTGCGCACGAGATCGAGTAGTTCGCCCTCCGTCGCCGCCGGCCGGTTCAATCTTTGATTCCAGATCTTCCCCGCTTCGTCGAGCGCGGCGTTCTTGTCCTGGTCAATCACAATCCATGGCGTTTGCATCCCGCAGTCCTCGCAGACGATGCAGCAAAGGCGCTCCGTCGGCGGTTCGGAGAGCGAGCGTGCTTCCATGTCGTTCATGATCGGCGCACGGCTTGAGCCGATCTGCAGAAATTCGGTAGAAGGCCTCGACCGGCTTCCTGTTACCCGTTGGGACCAGCCGAAAGCCCAGTTGCCGCCGCAGTGTGCGCAAGGGAAGAGTTCATCAGTCATGGCGGCTTTTGTCGGGTCGGTTTGGCTTGACCAATTGTAATGTTGACCGACCGGCGATACGACACATAACGACAGAAAAAAACACTAATTGGGACAAGTCAGACCCTGAAAGTGTCGACGGCGCGGTTATACACCTCGTGGGATAGCAGCCGCAGAGGGCGCAATGAGACGGCGTCAAACATCAGACGATATGTGTGTCCGACCGGTACAGAGAAAAGCTGCCCGTTGGAAGACCGGATCGGCTTACCCTTCAGCGCGCACGGATGGGTTCCGTCGCGGACCTTGGTCAAGACGAGTCGGGCCTCTCTCTGAACAGAGGCAAGATGATCGACGCAGGACAGGTCGATGAGGTCTGAGGCGGCGGCTTCGGCCTTTGACAGCCGTTTTTCTTGCCGCGCGAGACGTTCCTCTTCTTTGGCTTTTTCGGTTGCGTCGCAGGCGTGGCAGTACTTGCCTTTGCCCGAATGACCGCAGGCGAACGTGCGCTTCATGGTGATCCTTCTCGGCTAGATGGTTCACCATTCGACCACGAAGGCACGGCCTGTCAAGTTCAGGTTGACGCGGGTTTTAAGCGCCCTTTTGTCCGTGTCTGGCCGTCAAGTTCGGCTGACAGTTCGAGAATGCGGGAATCCGCGCAGGCAAGCCTGTCCTCAAGCCGCCTTGCATGATTCAGCGCGAGTTCGTACTGTTCAGCGAGCATGGTCAGCGCCCAGAAGGGAGAAAGAGACGCGCCGCAATCGCGACAGGTGACAATGCCGCCTCGCGGGTCGAGCTTGATGTTGTGATGCGCGCATTCACCGGGGCGGTGGGTGCGATTGTCGGTGGTGACGCGCAGGCGCGCGAACGGGATAACACTGCTCATGGCCTGTCGCTCAGCAAGGGGAGTGGTCTATGGGGTGAGGCAACCAGAGTGCAACGCGAACGGGGCCTCAGCCGGGAAAAGGGCGCGCGAGATTGCCTCGTCGCGCCGGTAATGCTGCTCAACCGTGTCGAGGTAACGACGAAACGCTTCGGTGTCGTGCGGCGCAACGCTCGCGCTGCCGCCGGCGAGGCGCACGTCGGTCGGCGCATGCGCATAGCGTTCGATGCTGGCGAGCGCGGCGACGTCTGGCAGCCACCAACGGTTCCAGCGGGTTGTGAAAGCAAGCCAGCCGCGCGTAGCCGCATCCATCTCTGTCCATGCCGCACGGAAATCGAGGATCGCGCCCAACGAACTGAAAAAGGCCATTCGGATTGTCGCGTCATCCGCGGCCGCGACGACAATCTGCTTTCGGCGTTCGTCGACCGGATCGGTCGAGCTCGCCATACAGAGGGCCGGATAACTGACGTGCCAGTCGGCGCCGCGTGCTACGGCGCGCCGCAGAAAAAACGAATTCGATTCCATCTTTGCGATCCTGTTATGAGCTATGCCTGCCCCAACCTATCGGCTCGGGCGGCAAGTCAAGTCGCCGGTGGGAGCATGACAGAGCCGAGCGGGGAAGGCGGGACCCATTCGACACACGGCTCGCTACCCCGCGCATACAGAGCCTGCTTCTCCGTCTTGCGGGCGCGGTAGGCATCGTTCGACTCCATGCCATACACCTCGATAGCGGTGGGTGGCGTCGTATCCATCAGCCGGAAGTCAGGCAGCATTTTATCTGCGTCGTCGCGACGGATCGGTTTCAGGAAGCGTCGGCGCTCTTCCACCAGCCGGTTCGCCATGTCCACCTCGTAGCTCGAGTCACACGGAATGAACGAACGGTTGCACAGTTGCAATGCGAGGTCGATCGCGCGCAGGTTGTCGTCCTTGGTACGCTCAATGATGAGCACGGCGACGATACGTGCCTCGGCCTTGCCAATCATCGGCCACGCATGCCGGAAGGATCTGGCTGCACTTTCGACAAGCTGCTTCGACGCGTAGAACGTTTCGAAGGTCTGGCGCAGGCGAAGGATGAAGCCGTACTTCGAGGGATCGATTGACTTGACCTCGGCGATGACCACGCCGCGATCTGATGCGGCAGGGGTTGTGCGAATCCGGTTGAGGAAGGAATCGAACTCGGCCTTGATGGTCGCCTGTTCGCTTTCCTCATATCGGCGCATCACATGCACGACATCCTGAATTGGCTTGCCGTTGATCTTCCCCTCGCCAAGAACGGCAAGAATCTGTGAACTGCAGGTGCCCCAATTACGCTGAAGCCCGCCGGACCACTGGTTGAGGCCCGCGTCCTGCCATACACGTTGCAGGAAACCGAGCAGGGGCGCCGTGCGGCGAGACGCTGACCGACTGGTGGTTTTCGCCGTGCCGTCTGCCTTAACCGTGCCGACAGTCCGGACGGTCAATGAAACGTCGAGTCTGGCATTCAGCCCAGCAGGCGTACTGCGGATCGCGTCCTGTTCATCGCCAGCGGAAGCGCTGGATTCGGTCGTTTCGGCGAAGAACGAGCAGGTTTTCGAGTTGTGATGGGTGCCTTCCTCCGGCCAGCGAGCGAGATGGAAGAGCGCGCCATACCGGCGAACGACGAGCCGAAGTGGCTTTCCCCCGCTCGCGCTCTGGCAGAGACACTCGGCAAAGCCTGGTGAGCGCTTTGCGCGTTCAAGTCGCGTAGCGAAGCGTGCGGGGTTCTCTTGCACCTCTTCGAGCGAGGTCACCAATCCGTCGAACGTGACGTCTGTCATCGTTTAATCCTTCTGAAACCTGCGATCGCCGACGCCGGCGGTGCCGCGGAACGCGTAAGTGCCGAGCAGCTTGCTTACCTGACGGACACTGCATGCGAACTGGTCGCGATGGTCCCGGGTTGGGAAGCGGGCAACGACGCGTCGGAGAATGCCCGGTGCAATGTAGTCCCGATGCTCGATATATCCGTCGCCAATCAGAGCGTCCATCCAGCAATCGGGCATGCCCAGCGCAGCGAGACCGAAAGGGCCCGACTGACCGCGGCTCGTGTCAAGGAATTCGAAGACGATGGTGATCATGGCTGAACCTCTGAGGTCCTGAGTGCGTCGCCACGCTGGGCCATGCGCCCGAGCGGAACGATGCGCTCGATCGTCGCGACGTCGATCACATGGCGGACGCCGGACGCGTTCTGGAATTCGAGGAAGGTGACGCCCTCGACCACGTGCCTCTGGATAAAGGTCCGTTCAAGCACCGGGCCGGGAAAGTAGCCATTTGACAGTGAGACGGCGCGCGTCTCAATGCAATAGCCCGTTGCGGGTTGCAGTTGTTCTTTGGTCTGCAGCATGCGTTTCAAGACGGTGGGTGTCCGCGCTTTGCGCGATACGCGTCGAAGAGCGAGATCGCGCCGAGTGCAGTGGCGAAAGCGTTGAACAGGGCGAGCGCGATAAGCGAGGCCGAACGCCTGTCGCTGGATGCGAGCTCATTGGCGCGCTGGCGCTCCGCTGTGGCGAGGTTGGCCCTCTGCGCGTTCAGCGACTCATTGAGTGCCTGTTCCGATTGCACCTCGTGCCGCGCAAGAACTCCGGCGCGTAGCGCTACCGGCATATCCCTGATCGCGTCAGAGACGCCGGTCAGTTCGGAGACAATTGCCGTGTCGATCACCACATCGGCTGCTGCGCGTTGATGTCGCAGTTGAAGTCCGGCGACGCCAATGGTCGCAATCGACGTAAGCACGGCGATGGCGAGGATGGAAAGCGTTGCGCGTTGACTGAGTTTCATGATGACCGATGTTGAGCGTGCCCGCGAGCGCGGCGCTGCGCCTATTTTCGGACGAGTCGTCAGGCATGGGCGGGCGCAAAGCTGCGAGAAAAACGGAGCATTAGGATCGTTGGAGAATGCTGGTTCGAAAGGGCGTTGTTGCAAAACCCGAGGCGCTTCGCGAGGGCTTGACGTTTACGCGCAACGATCGGGTTATCCAGGATGTTAACTTCGCATCGAACTGCGTAGATTCTCGATTTTTTCCCCGAGAAGATGCGCAAGGACGAACGCAAAGCAAGTGAGCCCAAAGGGGTGTACCGCGTCAGGAACTGGCGGGAATACAACGCCGGTTTGATCGCGAGAGGTGACGTGACCATGTGGATCGACGAAAGCGTACTGGTTCAGGTTTCCGGGGCTGGCCCGGCCAGGTGCGGTCGGCCGCGTGTCTACAGCGATGCAGTGATCCAGATGCTTCTCGGGCTCAAACAGGTTTTTCATCTGCCGCTGCGCGCTCTGCAAGGCTTCGCGCTCAGTCTGCACAAACTCGCCTACCCGGGCTTGCCGGTGCCGAACTACACGACCCTGAGCCGTCGCGCACAGACCCTGAAGGTCGTACTGCCAACGCAGCGCCCCGATGAACCCTTGCACCTGGTGATCGACAGTACTGGCCTGAAGGTGTACGGCGAGGGTGAGTGGAAAGTGCGCAAGCACGGCTATTCGAAACGCCGGACATGGCGAAAGGTCCATCTTGCGATGGACACGAACACCGGCCAGATCTGTGCTGCGCTGATGACCCATCAGGACGAAGGTGATGGCGAAGTGTTGCCGGATCTGCTCGACCAGATTCCGGCTGATGTGGTGATCGATACCATCGGCGGCGATGGTGCCTACGACACCAGGCCGTGCCACGCGCAGATTGCCGCGCGTAGCGCGACCCCATCGATTCCGCCGCGCGAGGGAGCGAAGCCCTGGCCAGATAGCACGCCCGGCGCCGCCTGGCGCAATGCAGCTATCGACGCTATCGGGAGAAGCAGTAGGCGCGAATGGAAACTGGCGACTGGCTACCACCGACGCTCGCTTGCCGAGACCTTGATGTACCGGCTCAAGGTACTCACGGGTGCCTGCCTGTGGGCTCGTGAAACTGGATCGCAGGCGACCGAAGTATCGATTCGTGCGGGCGTGCTCAACCGCATGACGGCACTCGCGCGCCCGCAGTCCGTCCGCATTGCCTGAGATCGAAGACATGGAAGTCATTTCGTTCTTACGCTATTTATGCAACAAGGCCGTTCGAAAGGGCGGAGTAATGATGTGCCCGGAAAGACATAGCAAAAGCGCAAGCATTCTCCGGGTGGACCTGTAACGCGTTAAACGCTGCCGGTCCGATCGGTCGAATTCAGGGACATCGGACCGGTGAATTCGCCGGGTCGTTCGCTGCGCTTGCAGCGCGCTGACGCGGACCCACGGCGACGGCTTATCCACAGCTTTGCGCACAGAAACTGTTGATAACTTGTGTCGAGCTTTCCGAAGAGACGGGCCCAAAACGCAGCCATTAACCTTGGCCGACACGTCTGCGCGCCGGTATGTTTACGCATCACCCGCGCATCCGCGCATCGACTACCGCGCATCCGCGCAATCATCTGACGGCTGCTTCTCGCGGTCGCTCATTCAACCCAGACGGGAATCATCCCGCTCTGGCGTGGTGTCCCGTCAATTCCATTGAGGGATACACCATGTACACAGCACTTGTTCAGCAGTTCAAGGACGCACAGGCGAAAGCGGCGGCTGCCTATCTCGAAGTAAGCGCAGCAGAGACCGCGCTGTTTCCAGGCGACGGCCAATACTGCTATCGCGCCGCGGAATCCCGGTCCGATTACAAGACCGAACGTGAACTCAGCGACTTCTGCAATCGGCTCTCGCATGTCCTCGTCAGAGAAGCAGTTCGACGGTTCTCGCCCGAGGGCGGACGGCTGGAGATAGATGACCGCAAGGAACTCGACAACGCGTCAATCGACATTTCCGGCGCGCTGCAGGCCGGCAAGTGTCCTGACTTCGACGCGTTCTGGGCTCATCTTGAACGCACGTTCAGCGGCGACGCCGGGAAACGGATCGGCCTGATCCAGGCCGCGAAGCTGATCATCGACGGGTTCTACATTCGCCCGAATTCCGAGATCAAGCGGACGTCCAGCGCGATTGTGCTCGAAGCTCGCATCTGGAGCGAGACCTGTCACCGCTCCAGCGCCCGCAAGCCGACCTATCAGTCGGGCCAGAACGTGGCCAGTCTGACGCGTGGCCTTAGTGCGTTCGCGGCGCATGCTGGCTTCGACGTTCTATCCTTTGACCTCAAGCATGCCCGACTGCCCGACTACGAATTCGACACTCGCGAGAAGGTCGGTTTCCGTGGTCTGGATGTCGTGATGTACAACGAGAAATGGCAGTTCAAGTTCTCGCATGAGGTCGGAGACGCGCTCTCGCTGTTCATCAGCGAGTTTGGCGCCGACTACCTTGCCTCCCGTGACCGTTACTAACACGGGGGCATCATGTCTCGTCAACGCATCTATCTGTTCTCCCGCTACGTCGCCCGGACGTACGCCTTGCCTCTCGAAAATCTCATCACCATCGTGCGCGCGCGTGATTGCTATTCACCCATGTTTCGCGCCGCGGCTCTGCGCCACATCGTGATGCAAGCGCCGCTACACGTAACGGGCGGCCAGCCGTTTGCCGCCCGTCGGCGAGCCGCGCGCAGGTTCTATCAACTGTAGTGATCTTCCCGCTGGTCAGTACGACCGGCGTTCTTCTTTGGCCCGCTTTCACGCGGGCCTTTTCTTTTTTATGGATGCAATCATGCAAAGAGATCTGTTTTCTTTTGCGCCGGATTGGTACGAGCCGTTGCGCTCGTTGCTAAGCCTCGGTTCGCAGGCTGGGCCGGTCGCTCACCAGGGCGAACTGGCGGCCGCTCGCCGTCAGCACCTTGGGCAGTTTTTCACGCCCGATGCGATCGCCGCGTTGATGTGGAGCTTCATCAGCGGCTGGCGGCTGGATCGGCGTATCCGACTGCTCGATAACTCTGTAGGGTCGGGAAGGCTGTTTCAGTATGCCGACCCCGAGCGCTATGCGGTGTATGGCGTCGATGTGCATGCGGACGTGATCACGCAGTGTCAGAAGGTCTTTGAAGAAGCGGGCTTCGATTGCGAATTCAGGCACGCCGGCATGGAGGACATCCAGCCGGCAAACTTCGACGTCGCCATCATCAACCCACCGTTTTCGGTCCATCTGGAGTCGCCGCACCTGAAGCCGTTTGAGTGCACCACATGGGGTAGATACGGTGCCAACACCAGCGCGCTAAGTCACGAGTACGCGGTGCATCAGGCGTTGGACGCGGCCAATATCGTCGTCGCCTTACTCCCGATCACTACGGCGGAAGCCGTGCTGACCGGGGGACTGGGTGATTCGGCGCGACGCCGCGCTGCGAGCCTCTTCGAGCTGCCGCCCGACGCGTTCAGTTCGGAGGGCGCGAATGTACGCACTGCTGTCGTCGTATTCGACCGATACCGATCCAGGCCATCGGACTTCGTGAAAACGAAAGTCGAAAACCTCGCGTTGCCGGGCCCAGACCTCGGTTTGCACTACGAGGATAGAAGCTTTGGCGAGCCGCGACTGCGCTTCCAGAAACTCGATGACAGCGTCCCCGCCATCACGCGGGCTGTGACGGGCAACAAGTCTGTCGTCATCTCGCATGACGGCAGGCGGATCGGTCTTGGTTTTGCCTGCGGTTTCAACGAGGCGATGGTGCTCAACAGTGTCTTCGTTGATCGCATCTATTCGCGCGACGGCCACCGGCTGCCACGCGGCTTCCGTTACGCCGGTCAGGGGCTGCTCGATCTCGAGACGTACCTGATGCAGGATGATCCGCGTGCGGCGCTTGGCAAGCTGCTCGACCGCATCCGCGCCGTTGGTGGTGAGCCGCAGTTCGCGCCCGGTTTCCTCGAGCATCTGGAGCGTCGTGCAAGACGTAGCGTGCGTCAGGCGACACCGCTCCGGCATGTCGCGTGGACCACAGGCGCTGGATCTTCGGATGTTGTCACCGGCAAGGCGCGGGAGACCCATAAGGTCGATTTAACGCGCTGGGCCAGTCCGCTCGTGATGGCGGGAGAGTCTGTCAGCTTCGCACGCGAGGAAGATGGCCGATACCGCTACGCCGTGAAGGGCGCCTACTACCATCTGTCGGTCGACGAGTTGAACGCGCGGTTTGCGGTCGATAACGTTGCCGAAGGCTGGGAAGTGGTGCACGAAGGGCTGACGGTGAGATTTCCACAGCAGGCCGCGGCGCTTCACGCCAGAGTCAAAGCGTTAGGCGTCGATCGCTGGCTGAACTGGGAGTTTCAGACGGAGGATCTTGTCGAAACTCTCATGAAGCCGTCCGGTTGCGTGATTGCGTGGGAGCAGGGTTGCGGCAAGTCGCGCCTCGCGCTCGCGCTCATTCTCGTGTCGGAGGTCAGGCATGGACTCATCGTCGTTGAGTCGCGTCTGATTGACGAGATGATGAAGGAGATCGCGATGCTGCCGATCAATGCGGATGACGTGAAGGTCATCGGTTGTGCGGCGGACCTGAATGATCTGCGCCGGTTCAACCTGATCTCCTACGAGCGGTTGCGTATGCCGGTCGATAGGGAGGCGTCGAAGCGCGTGACCTACGCACACCGCTTGCGGCGGCGCATTGGTCTGCTGGTTGCCGACGAAGGCGAGCGGCTGGCCAATCCGACGAGCGACCAGAGCCGCGCGCTCTGGCAGCTTTCGGCGCGACGTCGTTATGTACTCACCGGCTCGCCGATCCCGAATTATCCGCGTGACGCCTTCGGGCTGATCGCGTTTTCTGGTGGTGATGGAACCGCGGCACAGCCTTACGGTTACCGGCTCGGTTATCTGGAGGAAAACTGGATCAACACCGTCGAGTATGCAATGCGTGGTGTTGACCGGTTCCGGGATGACTTCGTGGTTCTGGAATGGGTCACCTGGCAGTTTGCGGAGAGCCTGCAGGAAGGGGCAAAGCGCGAGGTGCCAAAGATCGGGAACCTGCACGGCTACCGCGCGATGCTTGCGCCGCATATCAAGCGGCGGCTGGTGGCAGAGCCGGAAGTCGCGAAGTACATCCAGATCGAGCCGCCGGAGTTCGAGGTCGAAACCGTGGACTGGGACCGTGGGCATCTTGCTACGTACCTGAGAGCGGCTGATGAGTTTGCAGACTGGTATCGCTCATCACGCGATGACCGCAAGGCATGCAACCTCATTACGATCCTCGCGCGTATTCGGGCCGTGCATTTTGCCGCCAACTATCCGCAGTACGGGATGGAGGGCGTCGAAGTCGTCGGCGGGCTGACGAGCAAGCAGCGCGCGGTGATCTCGCGTATGCGGGAAATTGCGGCCGAGGGCAAGCAGGCTATCGTGTTCGCAGAGAACCCGGGCGTGCTTGATCTTCTGGCACGTGAGCTTGAGTCGCATGGTGTGCAGTCGGTGCCGTTTCATGGCGAGATACCGATCAAGCGCCGCGTGTCCGACAAGGACAAGCGGTTCCTGACGGGGCTGGCTACTGGGCTTCTGGCTACAAAGGCATCGGGGCGTGCGGGCTACAACCTGCCGAATGCCGACTACATCCTTTTTTACGACCGGTCGTGGACGTGGCGCATCGAGTATCAGGCGATGCGGCGCGCGCTGCGCTGGAACCGGAAGGGAATCCTGAAGGTGTTGTATTTCCACTTGCCCGGCAGCATCGACGAGTACCAGGACCAGATGGTTGCGCACAAACGTGACGCAACACAGGCAGGACTGGACTGGGCGACGCCCGAGCTTGAAGATGAAACGTTCCTGCACATGGATTCGTTGCTGGACCGTTTCGTTCATGACCTCGCGCTGAACGCCGATCGCGAGAGCGGCGACATGCGCAAACTGTTGAAGGAGGCTGCATGAAGGAATCCAAGGTGTCGGTGTTGGTGGGAGACGGTGTCGTGACGGTCAAGCGCGAGGGTTCGAACCGCGCGCTGCAGGCGAACATTCTTGGCACCGTCGAAGCCGACGGCGTCCAGGTGTTGTGTCTGGACCGCCTGGTGCATGCAAGCCATGAGCAGCAGTTCGGCGAATGGACGCTGGCCGGCGCGGTTACGACCCTTCTGTCGCGACCGCTGAAGCTGGAGGCGGTTGCGCTGCAATGAGATGAGAGCGGCGCCGATAAGGCGTCGCGCTCGGTACCCTGATCAAACCCGGCTTCGTGCCGGGTTTTTTTTCGTCCGCGAAATGCGCTGGCCTGTTTCGTTTACCGGAAAGGCACTGCGTTTACGCGAGCTTTGCGCGTCGAATGGCCGTAGGCGCGGCGGTATCTTTGCGTTATCACCCGCGTCCCTGACGCATCGACTCGCCGGCTTTGCCCGGTCTATTGTTGTTCAACCCTTCGGGAGCTCACTCCCGGCGGGGCTGGGTTCCCTCTCCGGAGACCCACAATGCAACAGCAACCTACTCTTGCCCTCAAACAGATCACCATCGCTGCCAATCCCCGCACGTACTTCGATGCGGCGGAAATGGAAGAGCTGACGGCTTCGGTCCGTGAGAAGGGCGTCATCCAGCCTGTCATCGTTCGCACGCTTGCTGATGGCGGATTCGCTCTTGTCGCCGGTGGCCGCAGATACAGAGCTGCCATGACGGCGCATGGCGAGGATTACGAGATACCCGTCGTCGTGAAGGAGATCGATGAAGTCGAAGCGAAACAGCTTGCGATCATCGAAAACATTCAACGCGCGGATATGTCGCCTGCCGAGGAAGCCATTGCAGCAGCCGAGCAGGTCGGGCTGTGCAAGGGCGATCGCGACGAAGTCGCGCGCATCTTCGGATGGTCGCGTGCCACGCTCGATAAGCGCCTGGCGCTCATGAACTGCAGTGCTGCCGTTCTCGAGGCGCTCAACACCCGGCAGATCCTTCTGGGTCACGCGGAACTGCTGGCGGCGCTTCCGAAGGAAACGCAGGACAAGCTGCTGCCCGTGATCATTCAGGAGGGCAAGCCGGTCGCCGAGTTGAAGAAGAAAATTGAACAGGTCGCCTGTTCGTTGTCTGCTGCAATTTTCGACAAGACCGACTGCGCAAGCTGCCCGCACAACTCGTCCACGCAGGGTGAGATGTTCGGCGAGTCCATAGCCACTGGCAACTGTACGAACCGTCCCTGTTTCAACGAGAAAACGGAGAAACAGCTTGAGGCGGTGGCAACGGGCCTTCGCGATGATTTCCCCGTCGTGCGCATCGTGCGCGCGGGCGACAACCACACCCGCATACAGCTTGCTGTGGAGGGTGCAAAGGGCGTCGGCGAGGAACAGGCGAAAGCCTGCCACGCGTGCCAGAACTACGGCGCGGCGGTGAGCGGCCTTCCGGACTCAGTCGGCAAGGTCTACAAGGGCCAGTGCTTCGACACCGTCTGTAACATGAAGATGGTGGCCAAGCGCCTGCAGGCCGAAAAAGCTGCTGTCGCGCCGAAGCCTGAAGCGAAGGTCGATGGCACCGGCACGGCGAAGGCTGCAGCCAAAGCCTCCGGCACCGCACCGTCGACGACGAGCAATCCGCCGGCGACAGTCGTTGCTGAATCGGACCGTATCAAGACGTATCGCGTGGCGTTGTGGCGCAAGGCTTTGCGTCGCGAGGTTGGCCAGAATGCCGCGCTAGCCACAGCGATACCTTGTCTCGATCGCTCTCGCCGGACAGGCCCGCTGTGTCGATGACTCGACCATGAAGGGCATCTGGGAGAAGCTGACCGAAGAAAAGATCGCGGTGTCGGATGTGGCCAAGGCCGCAACGTCCGTGGCCGCCGCTGACGACGACAAGCTCGCGCTTGCTGTCACCGGCGTGACGGTCGCCGCGATCCAGGGTCTCGACGTTCACCATCTGACGAGTCTGTGCCGTCATCATCAACTCGACCTCAATCAGCACTGGAAGCTCTGTAAGGAGTTTCTGGAACTGATCACGAAGTCGGAAATGATGGTGGTGGCCGACGAGCTTGGCATCCGTGCCGCGCTCGGCGACGAGTTCAAGAAGGTGTTCAGCAAATCGAAGGCGGAAGTCATCGATGCGCTGCTCAACGTCAAGGGCTTCGACTACACCGGAAAGATTCCGAAGGTTCTGAAGTATTAACGCACCCTCCGGCGCATCGACCGAAGCGGGCATTCCGTGTCCGCTTCTCTTCTCTTATGGGCTGCCCACGGGCGGTCCTTTTTTCTTTCAGGAGTTTTTATGTTCGTTGAAATTGAACCGCTGTTGAAGTCGTGCGGCGCGCTGAAGTTGGTCATCAAGATGAAGGGAGATGCAATGGTCGTGTTCGTCATGCCGGAAGGCGAGGCGAAAGACACGGCGCTGCGTCAACCGCTCGTGATGACGGCTACGGCCGCCGAACTCGATGCTGGCTTTGCGGAGCACGTCGCGACCTACACCGGCGCTCATGCGTCGCTGGCGGAACAGGTGGCGGCTACCACCGCAATCCTCGGTGAAGCGCAGAAGGCCCAGGTCACGAAAGCGACCAAAGCTCTCTCGGGCAAGGCTGGCAGAAGTTCGCCAGCCGCGGCGAAAGCGTCACCAGACGAGGACGCTGAGGATGACGACAATGAATCGTCGGAGTCGGACGCACCGGCCGCCGCGAACGAAGGCAAAGGGGACGCTCCGGCGCCTGCTGAGCCTGCTTCGAGCGGCACCGACCTCGCTTCGCTCTTTTAAGGAGGCAGGGTCATGTCGATTTCGATCACCGCGCTCGTTCGCCAGTTCTCTTACAACGGCGTTGCCTTTGCCGATCCCGGCCCGGCGTTCTCGCCCGAGGACGTTCGCGATCTCTACTCGGCGCAGTATCCCGAGCTGACGACTGCGTCCGTCGATGGGCCCGAATTCGCGGGCGATGTCGCAACCTACAAGTTTGTCCGCGCGGCAGGCGCCAAGGGTTCGTATGCGTAAGCAGACGCTTCTCAAGGCTCTAGCCGACCCGGCCAACGGGTTCAACCAGGAACCGCCCGGAAGGGCGGTTTTTTTATATGACGACGAGGTTCGCCAATGCTGTTCGATCCTTCATTCACTGATAGAGCGGTCGATGGGGGCGCCGGTGCGTCCTGGCAACCGCCAGTCGCTGCCGTTGCCCGACATCGATCTGCCGATTGTGTTCTGACGCTGCCGGATGTTGCTGAAGATGTTCCTATGCGCGCATCGCTGAAATGGCGCGAGGACACGTCGGTTGATGCGGTCGTGCTTGAGCAGTTCAGGCACGGGCCGCTTCTCGCGGCTGACGTAGAGGCGCCTGTCAGTCCGGTCGACGCGTTCCAGCAGGCTTTCTTTGCGTGGGCGCGTCGGCAACTGCCAGCGCCGCTTCGTCACATGTCGTTCGGACTGGATCTGTGTGACACCAACGCGGTCACCGATGCCATTCAGCATCAGTACGACCACGATGAGTTCAAGCCACGCACGCCATTGCATCTCGGCGTGAAGTGCTCCGACGAATGGGTGCACCAGGTCGGCGATCTTGCCGAACCGCTCCGACGCGCTCATCCACTGCTGCTGCACACGATCTTCGAAACGGTAGATCGCGTGTCCGGCAAGACAGTTTTGATTCGTACGCCCGGCTGGTTCCTTTGCGAGGCGTCATGCATGCACTGGGAGGGCGACGAAAGCGCGACCGACGAGGACGTGCGTGAGTGGCTGCAGGAGATGAATGGCGACGACGCCGACGTTATTAATCGGTATCTCCCGTCCGTACTTCGGCCGCTACTCTGTCCTGACGAAATCCGCGTTCCGGCAAAAGTCGAGGGACGCCGCTCACGGTCTTCAACGCTTTCGGATAACGAGTTGCGGGAGTTGCGCAAGGCGTCTCCCGCGATGGTGGCAAGGGTGTGCGTGGAACTGCTCGCCCTGAAGCACCTGTTACGCAAGGCAGGCAAGTCCGGGTGCCTTTCTGATGGCTATGACGCGCAACCGATCTATTCGGGCTGCACGCTGCTCCTCGCGCACAACGAGCGAACTGGCGAATTGCTTGACGACCACATGGAGAACGCATTCCAGGCGGGCGAAGCGACCGAGTACAGCCGCTTCATCACTTTTTCCAACACACGACAGGGCATCCGCGAGCAGTACACGCAATGGAGCCTTGGCTTGCGCATGCTTCATCACCTCGATCGCCTTCTGGCGCTGGTGGTGGATCCTAACTAGGAGTTTTCCAATGAAAAATGTTTCGATTGGCCAGACGGGTCACGACGTTGCGTTGTCGTCAGCCCTGCTGCTTTATACCGCTCAGAATGGTTCGCACTATGCAACGGTGCATCCTGTCGCTGCGGAACGCGAAACCGGGCGCCCGATTATCGGTGCCGGTCGGCCGCTCGATCGGAAGGCCCTGATCGATGCACTGATGCAGCTGGATCGCAATGCCGCGCCCAAAGCCGATTTTCTCCCCGCGACTGTGCTTGGGGTGACGTCGGCGGCAGTGACGTGGTGGTGCCCGCCGGCTCCGCGACGCGTGTTTTTCAGGTGTGAGGAGCTGGGTGAGCGCAGTGCGATCGTGCCTCATCCGGGACTGGTCTTTCAGGCCAGCACCAATGGCTTCAGTGTCTTCGCGCTGAAAGGCGACAGCAGACCTGAACCATCCACACCGCTTTTTGAGCCTCCGTACTTCAACACGTGGGACAGGGGCAAGATTTGCATCGGTTCGGCCAACGTCCCGCGTCGCATTGAGGTCGCGGCGATCGGTGGATGGGAAGAGGGCTTTTTTACTTCGGCCTTCACTCACCCGAACCACGGCGGCAAGCGTGTCGAGTACAAGAACGGCTTCTACGCGTTCTGGAAAGACATGCTCGACGGCAGCTTCGAGGCGTTTCCGCTCGATGCGCTGGTGCCGATGAAAGACGCAACTGTGGGCAAGCTCGTCGCCGGAAAGATCGGAGGTCAGCAATGAATCCGGTCGATCAGGTGTTGCAGGGTTCGTTCCCGTCCGTCATGGTGCCGGCGCGCGAACCGGTTGTCCCGATGTCCGCGTCTGGCGAGCGACTGCTCATCGCGTCCAATGGCGTGTTCCTTGAAATCAACCGGCCGTGGATACGGCTTGTCCGGCTGCTGGGCTCGTATGGCTGGCGCACGCCGGTGCCGTATGGCGAGGCGGCCGATGCCACAGAAGTCCGCTGCGGTGCTGTCCCCGGAGAGATGGTTGCCGGGTTCGCAGGGATGGCGCATGCGGCTTTGCCCAACGAGGTTGGGGCGTGGATCACCTGGAACGCGTCGACTGGCGCGTTCCGGTTGGTGCCGCTTCCTTCGTTGTCGCACAGCCCGGATCACCTCCATTACGAGCGTCCGCAACTGGAAGCTGGCGAATGGCTGGTGGTTGACTGCCATTCGCATGGTCACGGCAAGGCGTTCTTTTCATCGACCGATGATCGTGACGATCAGCACGATGTGAAGCTGGCGCTTGTGCTTGGCCACTGCCATCAGACGCCGTCCGTTGCGCTGCGGTTGTGCGCAAAGGGCCGGTTTGAGGTCCAGCGCGCTATACCAGAGCGCTGGCAGGCTGCGTTGGCCCGGGAGGTCCTATGACGCTACTCCATACGACACCTGCGCACATGCTGAGCGGGCCGTGGAAGGTGGTGGTCGTGGGCGCTGGCGGGACTGGCAGCGCCTTGCTTCCTTCACTTGCACGGCTGCATCACGCGATGGTCGAGCTCGGGCATCCGGGCGGGATCGAATGTGTGGTCTATGACGATGACACGGTCAGCGAGTTCAACGTTGGCAGGCAGGGCTTCTATCCAAACGACGTCGGCCAGTACAAGGCGACGCTGCTGGTAAACCGCCTGAACCTGCTGATGGGAACGAACTGGACGGCCGAGCCGCGCCGCGTCGATTCGAAGCTGAATCTGTATGCGGACATGGTGATTGGCTGCGTCGATTCGAGGCGTGCGCGTCATGCGATCGCGCAGGCTGCGAAGCGGGGCAAGGTTCGCTATTACCTCGACTGCGGCAACGAGACGGATCGTGGCCAGGTGATTCTCGGCGAGTTCGGCAAGGCACGGCATGACAGGCTACCTCACGTGGGCGACCTGTTTCCCGACCTGCTGAATCCGAAAAATGACAAGGGCGACGATGCGCCGTCCTGTTCGATGGCCGATGCACTGCGCAAGCAGTCGCTTGTCATCAATCAGGCGATCTCGGTGCAGGCGTTCAATCTGTTGTGGTCACTTTTCCGCAACGGTGGCCTCACCTTCTCGGGCGTATTCGTGAACCTCGCAACGGGGCGAACGAATCCGGTTCCCATCGATCCGGCGGCATGGTCGCGATTTGGCTATGACGCGCCAAAGCCGCCTGTGAAAAAGACCAGAAAGCCCGCGAAGGCCAAGGTCTCCGTCTGAGTCGCACCCGTTCAGGGTGCGGCGCTATACCTCTCTGATGACCCCGCTTCCGCGGGGCATCGAATTCCCTATCTCAAACTGGAGGAGTCTCAATGACCCAACCAAAACCGTCGACCCCGGTCGGCAAGATGCTCATTCGCTGTGCCCAGTCCGCGGCGGCTGGAGCCGCTGTTTCGTATGCGGCCAACCACTACGCGGTAGTGCCGGTGCTCCAATCGCTCGCGCAGGCGGTCCTGCATCACGAGGAGCTTGTCAGCCCTGACGTCGGGAAGCGGCTGCTCATGGTGCTCGCGGTTGCTGCTTTGTTGTTCGCGGCGTCAATTGCGACTGAGCGGCGTCGCAATGCATTTCTCGATGCCGTCGCTTCGCGCGGCCGGCGCCTCGCAGGCTGGCTGATGGCCGGTGCTGCGGCGAAGGTCTGTTTCGTCTGCGGCGCGCTGGCGGGTTTCGGCGGTCAAGGCCTGCTCGCAGGCCTGCTGACGCTCGTGATGTACGGCGTTGTTCTCCTGTGCGTTTGGCATCTGGTGATGTCTGCGCGGATGCCTCGCCGTTCCCGGTCGTAACCGACCCTCTTTCTCTGCCGCCCTCGTGGCGGCTTTTTTCTTTTCCCTCAGCGGGTTTGCAGCCCGTTGGGGGCTGCTCCGCATTTACATATCGGAGCTTCAAATGAGTGCAACTATATTGACTGGCAAGAAGGCTGGCGCTTTCCAGGCGGCGGATGGCGAATGGATGTTCGCGTTGTTCGAGCGGACGTACGAGAAGAACTGTTATCCCCACATCGACCAGTGGTCAGCGATGGCATTTGGGCGATATGCCGACGTGATGCGAAGGGTGTTCAGACACGCTTCATCGTGCGAAGGCGGCATGCTGCAAAGCCGCGCGGGCTACATCAGGCCAGAAAATTACATTGCGACCTGGCGGTCGTTGCTCGCGAAGCCATTCCGGCTTCCTGACCAGACAATCCGGCTGGACGTTTCAACGTCCTTCCGGGCGGCGATTCCCGAAGCGTCGCTCGATGACGTTCGCAGCAGTCTGACCGCTGCGGGATTCGCTGAGCGCGTGGACGAAGTGGTAGGCGGGCAAGCGGACGTCTCGTTGCACGGCGACGCTGCGCTGCTGGAGGCCATTTACGGCGAAAGCGGCGCGCTCAGCGCATGGCGAGTGCTGCGGGAGCATGACTGCTCAAGTGTGCCCGTCGCCGCGGACCTCAAGCTGCCGTCTCGTGCCTCGTCGGCGCTTGACCGGATGCCGGCGGTGCGATGCTACAAGATCGATGATGAAAACCGCTTGGTGTCGTTCGACGGGCAACCGTGGGAAAACGCGGGCTGGCAGTATTCGGCGATCGGTAGCTTCATCACGGACGTTGCCTATCCGATTGAAATGGAAGCCGCCGGCTTCGCGAAGGCTGCGATTCCGGTGTATCGCGAGTTGATGCGGAACGCTGCCCCGTTGCCGGGCGAGACAGTCATCGAAATCACCCGGTTGCCACAGGGTCTAGAGGACTATTGCGCGCGTGTTGCCGACGAGCTCGCAGGCTACCTCGGGCTTGCTGACGGCGAGGGCCATGCGCCTGAACGGTTCAGTTTCCGGTTTGGCAATGTGCCGGTCGAGCCGCGCGGCTCCGCGATGTACAAACTGTGCAATCTGCGCAGCCAGCAGGTGACGTGGACCGTACCGGAAGACGCAGCGTCGACGCAGGCGGTCCATACGACGCCATGCACGGACCTCGCCCAGCTGATTCTCGAACTTGCCTAATCTCTGACGACAAGCGCCGCACCCGAAAGGGGCGGCGCTTTTCTTCTTACCAGTAACGTCGACGACGGCGCAGGTAGATCGCCAGGGCGAGTAGCCCAACAAACAGGGCCTCGACTCCCCATTTCAGCCAGTCACTGCTGACGAGCGGTTCGCTCATTGGATGGAAGAACGTATCGGCGTCACGCCTCCCGCTCGCGATGCTATCGAGCACCGGCCAGACCGCGGGCCAACTGACCACGAGAAAACCCGCAAGCAGTGGGAAGCCGAAATCGTCAAGGAAGCGCCACGCGAGAAGCGCTATGACGGCGCAGAAGAGGACCGGCATGGCCGCAGTGCATACGGACGAAAAACTGGCGCCAAGACTGCGCGAGAGCCAGAGTAAAAATGCGAGGACGCCCAGAATGCAGAGAGCGATGAGTGACGTGGTTGCGTCGTTGCGCATGGAGGATTACCCCTTTTGGTTCGTTGGAAAATGAGTGGGGCGGCGATAACCGCCCACGGTCGTCAGAAAGCAAAGGCCGCCAGGAGCGGCAACTCACGCGCACCTTGCGTCGCGCCGCGAGCGGCGCTCTCGGCAAGCAGCGCGTCGTAGCGCGGAAGAACCGACTCCGCTGAAGTGTGTTCGACGTCGATGCCAACAAGCGCGCCGAAGCGCGTTCACTTCTGCGGTGCTGGCGACGGTTCGCTGGACACGCGTGGCCCGGCTGGTGAGGCGTTCGCGGAGCGACGAGAGGTCGATGATCTGGAGGGACATGGCGCGCAGTGGAAGTGATCGTGGTTCATCTTCGCAGTTGCAGCGCAAAGTCAAGGTGTCGCCAGTGCCCATTCCGGCGAAAGCGAATCGGCCCCGAATGAGGCGTCTTTTCGGAGGGTTGGCGCTCGGTCACGTCGATACAATGAAGTCTCTCTCTTGTTCGTAATGACCACCCTCGGAAAGACGAACTCTTCAGGCCAGCCTTTGGGCTGGCCTTTTTTTCGACCGTTGTGTGACGCGGCCAGCGAGAGACGGGTGGAAATCTGGAGCATTGCGGGCGTGGCCCGTGCCTTGTGCCGATAGACTGGCTTCATTCCCTGCGCTACTGCGCATCGACCTCGACACGATCCTCTCCAGGACCGTTCATTTTTCTCTCCACGCCGTTCACCTGAACGGTCTATCGAAAAGGCTGACGTTCGCGTCGGCCTTTTTCCCTTCGCGATGGGCTTTCCCACCGTTCGTTGCAAGCCGTAGCTGACGGCGGATCTCTCGTCCGTCTTATTTCATGTACCCATCTGGGAGCCTCCTCCCTAATGGGAACGGCTCCCTGTTTTCAGGAGCCGCACCATGACACAGCAAGTCATCATTTCCGAAGCGCTCGCACGAGTTCTGGCAGTTTCCGCAGGCCCTGTCAGGGTCTCGGAAAAGTGGGGCTTTCGCGAAAACCAGCGTGTTCTCGCGCAAGCTGTCGCGACTTTGCCTATCAGGACGTTCAGTGGCTCCATTCTCTATCTCTGGAGCGACGGGACGGCAACAGTGAAGTTTGACTACGACTTCGCGTTCGACGCTGAGCGCGAGCTCGTCAGCAATGGTCGGGTCGATCTGCATTACCTCACCCGTCTTGCGTCATAACTGATCCACGTTTTCTTTCCCCGTCAGGGCAACCTCCCTGACGGGATGGTCGCCCTTCATCTCGTTGAGGCAATCATGTTCAAGCTCATTATTAGCGTCGTTCTTCTCTCATTTCTGACCGCTTGCGCGAGTGCGGATTTCGGCTCGCCGAATACGTACCAGCGTTACGACGTGCAGCACATCGGCCAGATGGAGGAGGCGACCATCGTCCGCGTCCGCCAGATCACGATCGAGTCCAGTTCAGATTCGTCAGGGCTGACCTCGATTGTCAGTTCTGCGGCGAGCGCGTTTCTTGGCTCGCAGATCATCGGCAACGGGCGCGGCCGCTATATCTCGGGGGCGCTCTCTGGCGCTGCTGCAGGCTTCATCTCGCAACACGTCAGCGCTGCGATGTCACGCCACAGTGGCATCGAGGTCTTCCTGCGTCGCGCAAACGGCCAGACCGTTGTCGTGTCGCAGGTTGACGACCAGCAGTTTGCCCCCGGCCAACACGTTTATCTGATCTCCAGCGGATCCGGTTACCGGATAACGCACTGAAGCTTTTATCTGCCGCTTGAACCCCTTCTTTCTCTGAATCCTCCAGGAGTTGTTATGAATGGCTATGAACTGATTACCCACGGTCGGACTTCGGGTTGGAACCCGGAGACCGACGCGGTCAACGCAGTGAATTTTTACGGAATGCGTCCGGTGGAAGTTGCCGCACAGGCTGGCGACGTTCGCGAGTTCGCAGCGATCGTCGCGCATCCCGACTTCGACCCGACCGGCGCGCGCCCGCATTATTTTGCGGATGTGGGACGTCTTAGTGACGGCGACGGTGACGCGAGATTCGCTCGCCTCAGACCTGAGCTTGACGCCTACAAGTCGCGCTTCGTCAGCAGGCCACGTTAGCGAGACGATGTAGCAGTCGAAATCATTTGTCCGCGTCCGAACTGGACGCGTTTTTCCCTTGCGGGGCAGCCCCCGCAAGGGAGCTGTCTCGCCTTCCGAGACTCAACCATGAAATTTCCCAGGCTGTTTTATGCGGATCGCCGATCCGCCGGCGCTGGCACCAATGCTGCACTACAGCAGCAGGCTACGCGCGTCCTTCGTAAGCGACTCGGCACGACCGTTTCTCAGTGCTGAATATTTCGACGCATGATGGGCGCGTTCAGCTTGACGGAGACAGTCAGCCATGTCGAACGCAGCGGGCCGTACGCATCCCCATCGCACGTATGCGCAAGCATTCAAGCAGCAGGTGATCAGGGAGACATTGGAACCCGGCATGTCGGTGTCGATTGTTGCGCGACGGCACGACATCAACGCCAATGTGGTGTTCGCATGGCGCAAGCAATACCGTGAAGGCAAGCTGGTCATACCTGCACTCGAAGCTGCGCCGAGCGTGCCCAGCACGAAGCTACTGAGCGTCGACGTGATCGACTCGGCATTGGTACTGCGGCCGCCTGAGCCGGCAGTGGCGTCGGAAGCGACGAGCGGCGTACCGATGCCGGCGCCCGCGTGCGAAATCGAGGTGGAGATCGGCAAACGACGTGTGAGGATTCGCGGCCTGTCTGCCGAGCGCGCTGAAGCGTTCCTGCAGGAATGCCTGAAGTGATCGCGCTGCCGGCAGGTACGCGCGTTTGGCTCGTGGCCGGCGTGACAGATATGCGCTGTGGCTTCCAGGGGTTGGCCGCGAAAGTGCAGACAGCGCTCGAAGAGAATCCGCTGGGTGGCAACGTATTCATCTTCCGCGGCCGCCGCGGCGATCTCGTGAAGCTGCTTTGGGCGACCGACGATGGGCTCTGGTTGCTCGCAAAACGATTGGAGCGAGGCCGGTTTATCTGGCCCCAGGCCGACGGTGGAAAGATCCATCTGACGAGCGCACAGCTATCGATGCTCCTCGAAGGCATCGACTGGCGACACCCGCAACGCACCGCTGCTCTGTCGATGTTGTAAACCACATCGAAGGCTCGTAAACTGCGACGCATGTCCCAATCTGCGCCGCTTCCCACCACCGTCGCGGAGCTCCAGGCTCTGGTGCTCGAGCAGCAGGCGTCGATCGAGAACATGGTGCGGGAGATCGCCGCACGGGACGACGAAATCGAACGCCTGAAGGCGCAGATCGACAAGCTCAGGCGGATGTACTTCGGGAGCAAGTCCGAGAAACTGGCCCGGCAGATCGATAAACTCGAGGCGCAGCTGGAAGACCTGACGGCCGGTCAGGGCGCTGCCGAGACGCGAGGGCACCGAGACAAGACGTCAACGGCGCCGCCCGGTCGAGCGCCCACGCGAGAGCCGCTGCCGCAGCACTTGCCACGCGATGAAATCGAACTTACACCGAAGCCGGCTTGCCCCAAGTGTGCGACAACGATGCAGCGACTCGGCGAGGATGTCTCCGAGCAGCTCGCGCGCGTAGCGGCTGCGTTCAAAGTGATCCGCACGATCCGTCACAAGCTGTGCTGTCCTGACTGCGGCCACATCGAACAGCCCGCGATGCCCAGCCTGCCCATCGAGCACAGCATCGCGCATCCGAGCCTGCTGGCCGACATTGCGGTATCGAAGTTCGCCGATCACCAACCGCTGTACCGCCAATCGGAGATTGCGGCACGCGACGGCGTGACGCTGGATCGCGCCAGCATGGGCCGCTGGATCGGGCAGATCGCCGAGCTCTGCGGGCCGCTTGTTGAAGCAATCCAGCGCTACGTGCTAGTCCCCGGCAAGGTACACGTCGACGACACACCGGTTGCGGTGCTCGCGCCAGGCAACGGAAAGACGGTGACCGGTCGCTTCTGGGTCTACGTGCGTGACGATCACCGCTCGGGCTCGACTGAGCCGGCTGCGGTATGGTTCGACTTCTCCTCGAATCGCAAAGGCGTCCATCCTCAGACCCGGCTCGCCGCATTCCGCGGCATCCTGCAGGCCGATGCTTACGCCGGTTTCGATCAACTGTATGCGAGCGGCGAGATCCACGAAGCGGCATGCTGGGATCACGCGAGGAGGTACATCTACGATGTTCACGCGCGCACACCGACTCCAGATACCCAGCAACTGCTCGAGATGATCGGCGAACTCTACAGCATCGAAGCCGACATCCGCGGCAAGGCGCCTGACGAGCGTCTGCGCCTCAGGCAGGAAAAGAGCAAGCCGTTGCTCGCGAAGCTCGAAGCGACGATCAGGGTGAAACTCGCGACGCTATCGACGAAGTCCGCGCTCGCAAAAGCAATCAACTACTCGCTGAACCACTGGGCGGCGCTCGTGTTCTACTGCGAGGACGGTCGAGTCGAGATCAGCAACGTGCTTGCCGAGAACGCGCTGCGCTGTGTCGCGCTCGGACGCAAAAACTATCTGTTCGTCGGCTCTGACAGCGGGGGCGAGCGAGCCGCCGCGATGTATAGCTTGATCGGGTCGGCAAAGCTCAACGGGATCAACCCGCGCGCCTATCTGGAATACGTCCTGACCCATATCGCTGATCACAAGATCTCACGCATTGACGAATTGCTGCCCTGGAACGTGGCCGACAAACTGAAGCCGGCCACTCCGCCTACACCCTTAACCGGGTAGATCTGGATAGATTTGCGTGGATCGTGTCCACGATCAGCCGATCATGGACACGATCCCCCGTGATCTATACGAATTCCACCACGACAGCACCATCATGCCTCACGCGCGCGCGAATGAGGAACTGGCCCAGCCGAGTCGCTTACCGTCCTTCGACGTGTTGCGCAGGATCTTCGTCTTCGCGCCCATGAAATTGTTGTTCAACCCGCGCGCCGCAATTTTCCGGGCCGCGTGTCTCTTCGCACCGAGACGTTATTTGTCGACGTGCTGGACCGTCCTTGCCAGAAGCCGGTGGCGCTAAGCTTTCGTACGCGCCGCGGTTGCTCAGACCTCACTGGTGGCGGTGAGAACCATGTGCCGCTCGAGCAGATCGAGACGACAATTGGTTATGAGTCGTTTCTCGATGGGCTGCGTCTCGCCGGGGGCATCGACACCTCTTCAGGAGGTCGCCGATGAAACTCGCGAAGGTCAAGGTCGAGTACACGGGCGGCACGACGATTACGGAACGGGTGACACTCGATCCGGAAACGGGGCAGGTGCATCTGCCGCCGCGTCTTCATGCACTTATGCAGACGATGGACGAAAACGAGTGCTCGCCATCGTTTGTACTGGAATACAACGGTTCGAGGCTGCCGGTCACGATGGATTCAAGCGGATTGCGGAAAGTCGTCATCCCCCTGGAACCACGATCAGGCTTCCGGCAAGTGTTAGACCCGACGAAGGACCAGCGGCAGCAGAATGCGCGCTACCTGCATACGCTCTCAGCTGCGTCCGTTGGCGGATTGGTCGGATATGTCCATGCAGCATCCAGTCTGGACTTCACAACGGCGGCCGGCACAGGGATTCTGGCCGTAGTTGCGATACTATTGTGGTACGTTGGCTTCGTTGGAATGAAAGGAGATTGAAATGGTTGCAAACCTCATCACTCTCGTTGTGGGCGTGTCCATTGCAGCATTCTTTCTCTGGACAAATAACAACGGCATCAAGCGCGATCGTGAGCGCGCGTGGGGCAAACGTGATTGACGACGTGGCGTAAGGCCGCGTCCCAGAAGTAGGAGCCGTACCCTTATGGGTGCGGTTTTTTTTCGCCTTTTTTAGACCACTGAGCGCGCCTTCGGGCGCGTTTTTTCTTTTGTGAGACCAGAAATGAATCATGCATTTGTGAAGCCGGCCGGTTTTCAGGAGCCCGTTGCAATCGCCTCAGGCGTTGTCGAGGGCTTCGTCGCTTCGGTCGCTGCTGGAAATGGAAACATCCCGCGCCGCGAGCGACTTGATGTGGAAGGCAAGACCGTTGGAGAAGTCTGTTCGATGCTCTGCAAGGTGTTGCGCAGTACGGAGCTTGAGCCGGAGTGGCTCGTGACTGCAAACATGCTGGACGATGCCAACGAAGCGACCAGCGGTGCGCGGATGGACAGAGTCTGGCCTGCACACAGCGTCTGGAATCGCGTGGCCGTCTCGGTTGACATCGGCAAATCCGAAGGCTGGATTGTTCATGTCGACTGGATCAGCCGCACGGAAATACCGGACGTTGTCGGCCGCGGATATGCCGTGATGCCGCTCCTGCGCGCAAAGGTGTTCGTTGCAGATCAGGCGTGGGAGCTGGCGCGCTTTATTGCACGCGCGATCGACGTCGCGTAACCCCGACTTTTTCGCGTCGTAAGGCGCAACCATCAATTCAACCCTCTGCGGGCACTCGACCCGACAAGGGAACGATTGCCCGCTTCTTTTTGCCCGGAGCAATCGTGTATCAACTTTCCTTCGCTGGTCTTTCCCTATCCATCGGTACGCTGCTTGAAGTGCTGGCAGTCTTCAGAACCGACACTCGCCTTCTCTCCGTTGAATCCTCTGACATCGTGCTTATGCATGGCGGTCAGCCCGTTGCCGTCACCCGTTACAACGGGACATTGACGGTGCGCCGACCGGGCGCCGCCCAGGACCTGTTCCTCTCGATGATTGACGAGATCGACGGTGCATACTTCCGTCCGAACGGCGTTGTGCAGGCAGCATGGCAGATCCGTCGCTCGCACTGGAAGCTGCTGTATGACGCTTTCGACCTCACGTCGCATCCCCGGCTCATCTTTTCGTCGGAGCAGATCGACGCGGCGGCCGATGGGCGAGGCCACCTTGGTTTGCATGAGCTGCTGCAGTACGAGTGCGAGCGCCGGTTCGGGTTTCGTTACGCGGGCCCGGAGTATGGCCGCACCCGGCATCTCAACGGCCGGCATGAAGTGCATGTAGCGTATGCGCTTGTTGAAGGGTGGCCAGTTCCTGAGGCGGTGCTCGCGGAATATCGTGAGCTGCCCGACAGGTTCACGACCGATGTGACGTGGGGCCGGGCACTGATAGACGTCCCCGAGCTACGAGGCGCGATGTCTCCTGACAAGGCTCGAGTGTTAGTGAGCGTGATGTCGCGCGAGAAAGGCGGCATTCATTTGGGCAATGCAGCGCTGCTCGCGATGGTCATGCGGCTGGCTCCGAACAAGCCGACGTACGCAGAAGTCGATGATCTGCTGTTCCGCCACGGTCTCGTTGAGGCGTACAGCCTGCCTGAGCGGTACGCGACGCCGCAGCCGCTTGGAGCGCCTGTCTCGAAGTTCGCCGAGGTGTATCGAACGAACATGGCGGACAAGCGGCGGGATACCGAGATGGCACGCCTTCGCAGGGAGCGCGAGGCGGGCCGGATGTCGCAACGGACGTTCGATCTCCAGATGCAGATCGCGCAGTTGGAGCATGGACGCGAGACCTTCGCTTTCGGAAACGAAATTTCCAGGGCGATTGACGGCGGCGATGTGCGGTACCTGCTGGACATCATGGACTGCCCGGACGAACGTAATCGCGTCTCAAAGCAGACGGTGCGCGAAGTGTTCGGCGCCAAGCTGCTCGGCGTGCGTGCTGCCGCGCGGCGACGCGCGATTTTTGCGTTGGCGGGCTTCGATGAAGCCGGTCAGGCTGAGTGGGAAGCGGCCGGCTCCCAGCAGGCTCGCGAGCGGGTTGTGGAAGCGCATCAAGCGGCGCGTGCGGCCGCAAGCATCCATCCGACTGTCTACGCGCGGGCGAATGTGGCGCACCACGTCTAATAAGCGTTCTTTTCGACAACCCGGCCTCGTGCCGGGTTTTTTTTCGCCTGCTGCCGGGGCGGCGAAGCTAAGGCCATATAAAAAAGCGACGATTCGGGGGGCGGGCCGGTTGGTCGCTCCCTACACTGAGGACTTCACCCGCGTCATTGACGCATCGACCCGCCGACACGTCGGCATCTATTTATCGCCCCTGAGGGACCACGTCCCTTCGGGCGTAGTCTTTCCGGGGCTTTCTCTTTTCTGGAAAGCCATCATGAAAGTTACGCCCGCACAACTGACCGAACTGCTCTCGCTGTATGTACCGAAGCGTCTGCCGGTGCTCATTACCGGTCGCCGCGGGTATCGGCAAGAGCGACATCGTCGAGCAGACCGCTCGCGACACCAATCACGACCTGCTCATCAGCCATCCCGTCGTTGAAGATCCGACCGACTCGAAAGGGTTGCCGTTTCCTTCTGCCGATGGGGCGACTGCGAAGTTCCTTCCGTTCGGTGACCTGGAACGCGCGATGACGGCAAGACGCCCGCTCATCTGGTTCCTGGACGATCTGGGGCAGGCCTCGCCCGCAGTTCAGGCAGCGAAGATGCAGCTGCTGCTGGCGCGCCGCGTCGGTGAGCACGTTCTGCCATCCCACGTCACGTTTCTCGCGGCCTCCAACCGCCGCACCGACAACGCCGGGGTGACGGGAATTCTTGATCCCGTGATTTCGCGCTTTGCCACGGTTGTAGAGCTGGAGCCAACCATCGACGACTGGTCCGCCTGGGCCAATCGAGCAGACGTGCCGCCGGAGCTGATTGCGTTCCTGCGCTTTCGTCAGGATCTGCTGTCGGTGCAGAAGACGTCGCGTGACATCGAAAACGTGCCGAGTCCCCGAAGCTGGGGATTCGTCGCCAAGACGATGGGCGTGGTGCCAAAGCATCTTGAGCATATCTCCTACGCGGGATCGGTCGGCGAAGGCGCTGCAACGGAGCTTGTCAGCTTCCTGCAGATCTATCGCGAACTGCCGAATCCGGACGCCATCCTGGCGACGCCGGACTCAGCCCCGATCCCTGAAAAGACGTCGGCGCTCTATGCCATTTCGACGGCGCTGGCGGCTCGCGCAACCGAGGGAAACTTCGATCGCGTGGTGACGTACACCGAGCGGATGATCGAAGCGGGACACCGCGAGTTCGCTGCTCTGCTCGTGCGTGACTCGCTGCAACGCTCGCCGGCTGTCGCCAACTCCCACGCCTTTATCCGGGCGCAGGGCGGTGAGATCGGCAAGATCATCAAAGGCGATTAAGCCACCAATTTTTTCCCTAAGCTGTTCAACCCCTTGGCCCTGAAGCGTCTTCCGACGCCCAGGGCCTTTTTCTTTGCCTCATCCATTCCATTTCTCTACCGGAGTTTTCTCATGAACATCTCTAACATCCAGTCGAAAGTCATGCTGTGCTCGGTCACGATCTCCACGTGGGTTGCCCGTCGATTCGACGGCAAGGCTACCGAAGAGGTCGAAAACCGACACCATGCGAAGGGCATCGGCAGATTCAACAAGCGCCTCCTGCCTGAGCATGCGCCAAGCTACAAGGAAGTGCTGACGATCGCCAGCCGCATCCGCGGCTACTTCTACGATCACTCGCTGAAGTACGACCAGCTTGGAGTTCGCCTGCTCCCGACGATGGTGTACATGGAGTTCGCCGACAAGATGCGCTCGTTGAAAGACGAGTTCGATCTGGCGGTATCCGTGTTCCTCACCGACTACCTGAACCTGAAGGAGCTCGCCCGCGCGGAACTCAATGGGCTGTTCAACGAGGCGGACTACCCGACCCTCGCGGAACTGCACACGAAGTTTGGCGTGAAGATGGCCGTGCTGCCGTTTCCGGACGCGAGCCAGTTTGGCGTCGATCTGCCGGAAAACGTGCTGACGACGCTGAAAAGCGAACTCGACCAGCATGTGCTCGCCTCGATCACCACGGCGAACGAGGATTTGGTGGAGCGCCTGTACGAGGCGGTATCGCAGATGGCTTCCCGGCTGTATGCGACCGGCAATGTGCGGCTCGACGTGGCCAACAACGTGCGCGATCTGTGCGCGTTGCTGCCGAAGCTGAACTTCGCCAACGATCCGAAGCTCACGCACATCCTTGAACAGGCAAAGACACATCTTGCCGTTCACACGGGTGCGGACCTGAAAGAGTCGCGCGTCCTGCGTTCCCAGGTGGCCAGCAAGGCACAGGAGATCGAAGGGCTCATGGCCGCTTTCATGGGCATCGCCCCGGAAACGGAGATCGAGCGGGCCGAGACGGGCAACCAGTTGCGGCTCGTCGCTTAAGGGGGCTGTATGGATCGCACTGTGACGTTACAGGGCAATGGCGCGGTCCATCCGCGCATTTCCAGACAGCGGACGGAGCTAGTCCTGTCGCAGCCCTTCTTTGGTGCGCTGGCGCTACGCCTCAGAATGGTCGAAGACCGCTCTGCGAAGACGTGCTGGGTGGACGGGGAGTCGTTTGGTTACAACCCCGTCTACATCGATTCGTTGACCGACCTCGAACTGCGCGGTGTGCTTGCGCATGAGGTGCTGCACGTGGCCAACGGTCATTGCTGGCGTCGGGGGCCGCGCGAGGATCGTCGCTGGAATGAGGCCTGCGACTACGCGATCAATCCGATCGTGCTGTCGTCTGGGTTTGTTTTGCCAAAGGGCATGCTCAACGCTGCGCGCTTCAACGGAAAGTCCGCCGAGGAGATCTACGGCGTGCTGACCCAGGAGGCGAAGCAGAAGCAGCCAAAGCCTGACTCGCAACCGCAGCCGCAACCTGATGGCCAGTCGTCGGGGCCCGACGGGAAGGGGCAGGGTGACAAGCCGGGCGACAAGGCCGGAGAGAAGCCAGGGAAGCAGCCGGACGGCAACGGTGGCGGGTCACAGCCACCGTCGCGGTTGGGCGGGCCCAACGACCCGGTAACCGAACCGGGTTCGTCCTGCGGCGAGGTCCGGCAGTACCAGGGCGCGGACAAACCGGTGAAGGAAGCCGAGTGGAAAGTCGCCGTCGTGCAGGCCGCCAAGGCTGCGCAGATGCGCGGCAAGCTGCCCGGTGACCTTCAGGCAATGGCAGGCGATGCGGTACGGCCGGTAGTTGACTGGCGCGCGGTGCTTCACCGCTTCGCGCAGCAGTCATCGCCAACCGATTACAGCTTCGCCACGCCGAACCGCCGGTATCTGCATCTTGGGTTCTACCTGCCCTCGCTGCATACGCCAGCAGTTGGCGACGCGGTTTTCGTGAGGGACTCCAGCGGCTCAGTGTTTGACGAGACGCAGGCCCAGTTCGATGCGGAGATCCTGTCGGTGTTCCACACGCTCAAGCCCCGCCCGGTTGATCGTGATGGACTGCGATACGCGGGTCACACAGGTGCAGGTCTTCGAGCGTGGCGACTCGCCGGAGATCAAACCCGTGCGCGGTGGAGGCGGAACAGCGTTCACCGATCCGTTTAACCGCGTGGCGGCCGATGGTCTGAACCCGGCGTTTCTCGTCTATCTGACGGACATGGTCGGATCGTTTCCGGCGACCTCGCCGCATTACCCGGTGCTGTGGGCGTCGACCACGCCGCTCACGCGGGCACGCCGGGCGCCATTCGGCGAAACCGTCGAGGTCATCTGTTGATCGCTTTAGATCTTCTTCAACCCAACCCGGCCTTGTGCCGGGTTTTTTTTCGTCCACTGCGCCGCAGGAATCGCGAAAGTCAGTCACCGTGCGGCGGAAAGCTATACCTTTTTTGGGGTCTTTCTTCGGATAGACCCGTAACGCGTTATACGGCGCCGTCGCGAACGGCTGTGCGCAACCAGATCCGGTGCTACCACCACGACCAGACCATGACCGGTTGCGATTGGCGCACACCGGGAAAGCCGTGTGATTTTGTGGCCCTTTTGAAGCCCGTCCAGCGGGGCCAGCGAGAACAATAGTCGCATGTCAGACCGTCCACAAAGCCTCGCATGCACGACCTTGACGACAACCCGTTACTGAAGCTTCAACCGCTGAAGGCGGAGGCCGTCGCGATGTTTTTCGAGGCGCTGAACCCGCTCAAAGAACTGCTCGATGCGCCCGACCTCGCGGAAATTATGGTCAATGATCACCGCAACGTATGGATCGAGCACCGGGGTGTGATGTCGCGCGTGAACGTGGATCTGCGGCCCGAGCATCTGGAAGGGGCAATCCATTCGCTGGCGTCGTCGGTAGACAAGTCGGCGCACGCCGGCAGCGACAGGGGAATCATCAACGCGGGCCACAAGAATCTGCGTATCGCGGCCGTGATGAATCCCACCGCCATCGACGGGCACGCGCTGAGCATCCGTAAGCATCGCGAGACGAAGATGACGCTCGAGGACTACGTGAGCATGGGCGCGTTCTCTGCGGCAAATGCGCGCCCGGAAGAGGCCGAAGCAATCACTTTCGAGGAAGGCATTCAGGACGAGGCGCTTATGCGGGCGCTCAAGGCGCTGGTGCACTCGCGTAAGAACGTTCTCGTCGCCGGCGGCACCTCGGCGGGCAAGACGACGTTTCTCAACGCGCTGGTTGGGGCAATCCCCGAAGACCAGCGCGTGATCACGATCGAGGACACGATGGAACTGAAGGTTCAGGTTCCAAACCGCGTCCGCCTGTTGTCCAACGCCGATACGAACGTCACGACACAACTTCTCGTTGCGCTGTGCCTGCGTTTTCGTCCTGACCGCATCATCGTTGGTGAAGTCCGTGGTGGCGAAGGCTACGACCTTCTCCAGGCGCTCAACACTGGCCACGACGGTGGCCTTGCCTCTCTTCACTCGAACAACGCGCGCACGGCACTCAGCCGTCTCGAAAGCCTCGCGATGCTTGGTATCCCGCCCGGTTCCCGCTGGGAGCTGGACGACATGCGCAAAAACATCGCCGACTGTTTCAACTATGTGGTGCATTTCAAACGCACGCGCGAGATGCGCCATGTCTCCGAAATCCTCGAAATCCGGGGCTTTCGCAACAACGACTATGACCTACGACGGGTTTTTTAACGGGAGCAGGAAATGAAGCAAGGAAAGTTTTTCAGCACAGCCGCAACGGTCGCGAAGAAGCTGCGACCGGGCAAGCCACTCATTGTCGGCGCGCTGCTGAGCGTGGCGTCCGCCGCAGCAATGGCCGCTGGCGACTACTCGTCGCTCACCGGCCTGACGGACATCATCTGCACGATCAGCAACCTGATCAGCGGCCCCTATCTGTACGGCATCGGCATCGTGCTGATCACGCTCGGTGGCGTTGCGGTGGCGAACTCGGAAAGCAATATCGCGAAGACGTTTTCGGTGGTGCTGATCGGGCTCGGTATCGCATCGGTCGCCGTGCCGATCATGCGCGATCACTTCCACATGACCGCAGCCTGCTGATATGCGCCAGCACAAGGTCAGCCGCGGGCTCTCGCTGCCCCGCCAGATGGGCGGGGCGGACCGGATGCTGGCGATTCTGAACGGCACCCTGACGGCATTGCTCACCTACACGAGCTGGACGCCATCGTTCCTTGCGCTCGGCGTCATCGTCCACTTTTACCTTCGCTGGCGTAGCTCGAAAGATCCGTGGTGGCGAATGGTGATGCTCATCTATAACCGCTACCCCGACGTGTATGCGCCTGAGCCTCACGGCAAGTTCAGTGCGCGCTTCAGACGCCCCTACGGTTTCGATCAGGACCTTTCATGCTGAAAATGCCGTTCACCAAGCGCGCGGTGCAGGAAATTGCGCCGTGGATGACACTCGTCACGCCCGAGCTAGTGCTCGACAAAGACGGCTCGCTCGTCACCGTGTTCGAGTTCGATGGCATCGACGCAGACACACCGAATCCGGGCGACATCACGGCCGCGCGCGACAACCTCGATCACGCGTGCCGCAATTTCGACCACCGTGTCACCGCGTGGTGGCGGGTATCGCACCGGCGCATCCGGGGCGGCATCGACGGTGAGTTCGGCAACGAGGCGGATGCGAGAGTCGATGCGGTGAACCAGGCGAACATCGGTAGCGGGAAGTACTTCCGCAACTCGCATTCGCTCGCACTCGCGTTCACGCCAGAAACAGGCCTCTCGCGTGTTTTCGACAAGATCGGTTACCACATGACCGTTGGCGGCAAGAATGTAGCCGTCGCGATGTTTGAGGCCGCCAAGGACATGGTGCTTGCCCGGAGCGCCTTTGTGTTTGACCTCACCAAGCTGCAAAACGAGATCAAGCGCTTCGAAGCGGTCATCGACGGCTTCACGGGCGGTGTGACCCGCCTGAAAATGAAGCGGCTACAACTGCAGAACGCCCTTTCGTTCCTGCATCAGCGTGCAAATCCGAGCACGCCGAAGCGTCGCATGCGCTACCCGGTCACGATGCTGGACACACACCTGACGGAAACGCAGGTCACCATCGGCGCCGAGCAGCTGATGTTTGAGTCGGCTCACGGCAAGGTGTATGCGCGAATCATCGGTGTGAAGGAATGGATGGGTTTCCAGGAGGCGGCGCTCGATGTGCTGTCGCAGGTCGATGCGGAACTCGACGTTTGTGTGATGTTCCGCTTCCTCGACACCTCGCGCGCGAGCGCGTACATCCGCAAGATCCGCGGTTTCTACAAGGCTGCCGCCTTCAACCCGGTCGCGATCATCAAGCAGTGGGCCACGAAGGAAGAGCAGAAAAACGACGAAGGCCGGGAGCAACTGGCGAAGGAGGCGAGCGAGGCGCTCGCCAAGCTGGAGGCAGAAGGCCAGCAGTACGGTTTCGCAAATATCTCGATCATCGTCTACGGCAGCACCCCCGAAGAATGTGAAGACGCGACGCGCCAGGTCGTCGGTGTCATTGGCAATGCCGGCTTCGGCGTCATTGCCGAGAAAGATAACCTTTTCGCGGCTTGGAGTTCGACGTTGCCAGGGCGCTGGGACCAGCAGAAGCGCCTGCAATTCGTTGAAACGCCCGCCGTCTCGGATATTGCCCCGTTGTGCAGCGTAGGCGAGGGCTCAACCATCAATGAGTGGCTGACACAACAGTCCGGCCGAAAGACGGGGCCGCTCACGTGTCTGCCCACTCGTCATCGCACGTTGCAAAACGTTGACCTGCATCACCCGGGCGGCAAGGCTCATTTGCTCGTAGTTGGCCCGATTGGCGCGGGTAAATCCGTGCTGCTGAACTACCTGATGTCGCAGACTGGGCGACATGGCGCGCGCCGCATCCGGTTCGACAAGGACCGCTCGACGCGCATCCCGACGCTGCTCGGTGGCGGACGGTTCATCGACGCGACGGGCCGCTTCGAGGCGGCAACGTCAGTCAATCCGCTCTCCCTGATCGGTGAGGAGAAACACTGGTCGTACGTCGCCGAGTGGGTCAAGCTCGTGATCGAGGGCGAGGATTACACCTGCACGCCCCAGCAGGAAACAATTATCTTCGAGCGCATCCGTACCCTTGCGAAAGCCTATGGGCGCGAGAAGTGGCGGCTGACTGGCCTGATTACCCTGCTGCCAGACGATCTCCGCGAGCGGCTGGCCGTCTGGACCGAAGGGCAGAAAAACGGCAGGTTCTTCGACCATGTCGACGACGGCTTCGCGTTGTCCGACGACCTCTCGATCGAGATGGGCGATCTGTTCCAGAACTTCCCGGTGGCCGCGGCTCTGTTCATGGATTACGCGTTCTATCGGATCGCGCAGATTCTCGACGGCAAGCGCTACACCGTGATCGAAATCGAAGAGGCCGGGTTCTTCTTCACTTACCCGAAGTTCTATGCTCGGCTCGAAATTTGGGCGGTGACCATCCGTAAGCTGAACGCCGCGTTGCTAATGGCGACGCAGTCGCTCGGTCAGCTAGCGCGCGTGGCCAACTTCGAGATCATGAAGGAGAACATCCCGAACATCATCTACCTGCCCAACAGCGACGCGATCAACAACCAGACGCTGTATCGGGACATTTTCGGTCTGACCGAGCACCAGATCAGGATGATCTCGAACGCGGTGCCCAATCGAGACTACCTGTGGGTGACGTCGACGCAGACGCGCATGCTGCAGGCGAGCTTCCCGAAGGAATCGCTTGCCTATCTGCGCTCAGATGGTCGCGCGCAGGCCATTCTCGACAAGCACGTGAAGTCGGGCGTCGACAACTGGCAGGACGCGTATGTGCGCGACGTCCTCGCAAACGCATAACGTCAGTCTTACTCCCGGAAATTCTCACCATGATCAAAACACTGCTCCGCACTGCGACGGCGACGGCCGCGCTGACCTTCGGTCTCATGCAACAGGTCCACGCCCAGCTTGCCGTTATCGATCCCACCAACCTGGTCCAGAACACAATGACTGCGCTCGGCGCGGTCAAGGGCGAGGTGTATCAGGACACCAACCTGGTCTATCAGTATCAGATGATGTTGAACCAATTGAAGCAGGCGACCAACCTGAATCCCGCCGCGATGCTCGCGCAGGCTACCTCGATCACGAACGACATCAGTAGCCTGACTAAGTACACCGACACACTGAAGTCCCTGTATGGCGGTCTGCAATCCAACGCTGAATACGCCACAAAGGTTCAGGCGCTCATCACGCAGTCCGGCAAGACACCGGCGCAGTGGTTTTCTGACCAGAGCACGCTCATCAGCAACAACGACCAGACGGCCAAGCAGATGTTCCAGATGGGCAACGACGTCATTTCACACGTGAGCACCCTTGCCAAGCGCCGTCAGGAAATCCAGGACCAGCTGAACATGTCGCCGACTGCGGAAGCGACAGCGCAACTCACGACACACCTGCTGGACATTGTCGCGAGCCAGAACAGCGACATGTTGCAGATGATGGCGTCAAAGCAGGCGGCAGATAGTGTGACTAAGGCGCAAACAGCGTCGAGCGACCAGGCAAACAACACTGCCAAGGCGGCATTGCAGGCTCAACTGGATCAACAGCGCGCGACCTACAACGCGACGATAGGTTCGTCCAAAGTACTGGGGCAGTGAACCGTGGCCATTTTTTCTCTCAAGCGGCTGCGCTGGCTGTTGCTCACGGTCTGCCTGCTTGTCACCACACTGGCAGCGCCCGCTGCGTTCGCAGACGACAACATGACCCTTCCGGACGGCTCGACGCTGTCGACCGGTTCCCCAGCTACGGGATCGTCGACGAGCGCGAAGCCTCTGACAAGCGCCGACGGGGACTTCGGGAAAGGCTCGACCGACGCGGTCAGCCAGATTCAGGGCCTGCTCGGAGGCATCATTCCCGCTGCTGTAGCAGCTAGCGCAAGCGTGATGGACGAGGCGAACAAGTTTGCGTGGGGGCTGGGCGTCATCTCGCTTGTCCTCGTGGGCGTCCGCTTCTCTGGAACGCATCATCCGATTTCGGCATGGGTCAACCTGTTCGAAGAAGTGGCGGTGCTGGGCATCTTCGTCGCGCTGTATCTGGGCTATTCCACGTCAGCAGCCGGGTTCTGGACGTGGTTCGAGCAGCTTGCGACGCACGTATCGGGCGGGTCCAGTAACAGCATTCCGACACAGTTGGCGACCCTGGCTGGCACGATGTTCGATGCGGTGAAGACCCGCTTCGTCAGTATCAAGCTCCTTACGGATCTGACTGGTACCGTGGTTGATGGTATCGGACTATTCCTGGCGTTCGTCGTCGTACTCATCGCCTCGATCGTCTTTGCCTACTACAGCGCTGTTGGCCAGATTCAGGCGGCAGTGGGGATCGTTCTCGGGCCGATCGCGATCGCGCTTGGATTTTCGAGCTACACACGAAACTACTTCATGAAATGGCTTGACTGGATGATCCATTCTGGCATGTACGTTGTCATGGTCGCGGTCCTGATCAGGCTGCTCGGTTCCAATATTGCGACGGCGGTCCAGAAGGCCACGAATGTCAGCGGCGCGACGACGACCGGCGCGTACGCATTCGATCTTGCAGTTTTCATCCTGCTGCTTTCGTTTGAGATCCCGAAGCTCGCCGGCATGTTCGGCAGTGGCGCTGGCGCGACGGGTACCGGAGCCCTCAAGCTCGCCCGGAGCTTCATCCCATGACCGCCTCCCATCGCCCAGCTTTAGCGAGCGACTTGCTGATTACGCATGCCAAGCGTATCGAGCTCATACGCCAGTGCGCCAACGAGAGCACAGAAGCCGACTTTGAGCGGAAATGGCTTTCAGTGCTTCGCCGATGCGCCGTCTGGTTCTCGTCCATGCCGCTTACGCCTGAATTGCATGCGGAGCCGGGTGGCGCCTTCCGCGCGACTATCGAGGCGACGTTCTACGCCATGCGCCTCGCGGGTGGCCAGAAGTTTGCCGCCGACATGACGTCGGATAAACGCCGACGGCTGGAGCCGCAATACATCTATGCGGTATTCCTCGCTGCGGCCTGTTCGTCGCTCGACGAGCCGTGCAGGCACTTCGAGATGGTCCGTATTGCGGATCACACCCCGTGGAGTCCGGCGGCCCATGGCGCTTTCGGCAACTGGATCGGCGACGGCGACTACGCGGTCCACCGTCGACCGGCTCCGCTGAAAAGCGAGCGCATGCGTACGGCAATGTTCGCGCAGACTGTCATCACGCCCGAACTGCTGTCCGGGCTTGATAACGCTGTACTGGCTGATCTCTTCGGCGCGATCAACCCCGAAAGAAGTCCGCAGGGCTTCGAGGCGCTGGTGCACAAGGTGGTGCGCCAGGCGATGGACGTTGCCGTCGAGTTCGAGCGCAAGGCGCAGCGTGGTGTCTTCGCCCCGGTAAAGTTCGACGTGCCGTCCGCCGTGCACGTCGCGCTTGAACTTCAGCCACAGGTCGCGCCGGCCGCGCCCGCACAGGACAAGGGTGCCACAGCGGTGACACCGTCGGCGTCGGCGGCAGAGGTAGCCGCTTCTCCTGTCGCACAGGCGGCGGCGTCACCGCCAGCACCGGCCGCTGCTCCCATACCAGGCGCGGTGCCGGGCGGCCCACAGCTTTCCCAGTCGTTGCTCGATGCGTTGGAGCGGAGCGAAGCACAGGCCGCCACGGCGGCCGCGACTGGACCCGTTGAACCTGCCGTCACAGCCGCGCCTGCGGTTGACCCGTCGCGGATGGCGGGGGGAACCCCGTCAGCCGCCCGGCAAACGCGTACCGGACCGACCGAGGAGGAGCTAACGGAGATCCTGGGCCCGGGGTCGGCGATGCTCAGGGAGTTCTTCCGCGCGCTCGCCGGCGACGTTGCAGCAGGGAAGGCCAAAGTGACGTGGGAAGAAAAGGGGTTGGCCGTGCAGAAGCGTCTGATTGGCGGCTACGGGATAACGAGTGACACGCTCGTTGAGCAGTTGAGGAAGCGCACCCTCCTGTTGCGTGCAGCGGGCAACGACATCTGCATCGTAGAACGTGCAGGCCGTCTCATCATGGAGCGGCCTGCGGCATGAACTACATCAACCATTTCCGCCCGATCTACGAATTTCGCCCGCTCATTGTCTGGCCGCTTGCGATCGTTGGCATTTTCGCGTCCGGCATGCCCTATGGATGGGCGTTTGCGCTGGCCTGCCTCGCGATGCTGGCCGTTCGCGCGGTTCAGGTGTGGCGGGCGCTCAGCTTCCGCATGGCGATCTCAACGAAGTGGCTTAGCAAGATCCACATCAGCAAGCTGCTGGATCTGCAGCGCAGGATGCGCGAGCGCGACGACTCGATGTATCTGGGGACGGGCTTTGAGTGGACCCAGAAGCACACACAGATCGCACACGACATCCTTCGGATGCCCGTGACGGACATCCCGTCGTTGCCGAAGTGGCTGAACAAGACGGAACTGGGTCGAAAGACCGAAGCGCGTATCGAACGTCTTTTCGCACCGGGCGACAGTATCCGCGATCGCATGCCGCAGGGTTCCTCGTGGATTCACGGCATGGAGCCGAAAAAGGTCCGCGTGCCGTTTCACTACAAGGCGATGGGCGGCCATACGCTCGTTGGCGGCACGACCGGCGCGGGCAAGACCCGCACGTATGAGGTGATCTCAACGCAGGTTATCCACAACCCCAAAGACGTGCTCATCATCGTCGACCCCAAAAACGACGACGAGTGGAAAAAGCGTGTCGAGAAGGAGTGCGCACGCGCCGGTCGCAAATTCCTGTACTTCAATCAGGCTAAGCCGCATGAGTCGATCCGCCTGAACCCGCTTGAGAACTGGTCGCAGCCGTCGGAAATCCCGTCGCGCATCGCTCAGTTGATGGAAGAGGGGCCGTTCCGCGACTTCGCGTTCCTGTTCATTGACCGCGCGGTGAAGGGCGAACTGTACGTGGGCGACAAGCCGAATCTGCGCTCGATCCTGAAATACGCGCAGTCTGGCATCGGCACGTTGCTGGATCGCTCGCTGCGCCGCTTCTTTCTCGAAAACGGACTGTCGAACTGGGAGGAGTTGACGGTCGCCCAGACGGTCAAGGACTCCGTTCGAAAGAACGACGTTTCGCTCGTCGATGGAATGGCCAAGCTCTACATGGACCGCTTTGCGGCGCAGGATCGCGGACACGAAACCATCGACGGGCTGATTGCTACACACACGCACGACCGCGAGCACTACATGCGGATCATCGCGTCTGCGCTCCCGCTGCTACAGATGCTTGCCACGGGTGAGACGGGGCTGATGCTCGCGCCAAAGGCGGACGATTTCGAGGACGAGCGCGAGATCTGGGACATCGACAAGATCATCAAGCAGAAGGCCGTGCTGTACATGGGCCTCGACTCGCTCTCGAACAACATCGTCCAGAAAGCGATTGCCTCGATGGCGCTGTCGGACGTCGCGGCGGTCTGCGGCTCAATCTACAACTTCTACGCGGAAAAGCCCGATGTCGTTCTGATCATTGACGAGATTGCCGAAGCGATCAACGAACAGGTGATCCAGATCCTGAACAAGGGACGGGGCGCGGGGTTCAAGGCGTTTGTCGCATTCCAGGCGCGTGCCGACCTCGAAGCCAAACTCGGAAACGCCGCCAAAATGCTGCAGGTTTTGGGCAACCTGAACAACCAGGTCATCCTTAGACTTGAAGATAGCGATACCGCCAAGTGGTTCTCGGACAAGGTGGGGGAGACAGCGATTCGGGTGGTGAACATCTCGAATAGCACGAACACCACGACCGAGTCGCATGCAATGGAATTCAGTGGATCCCAGTCACGCACGCTTCAGCTTGAGAAGGTGCCACTGATTCCCATGCCGCTGATTCATCGTTTGCCGAACCTGCAATATTTCATGCGCATCTCCGGCGGTGCCGTCTACCAGGGCCGAATTCCTATTATCGAAGGCTGAACTACACAATATGTCCGCTGTTTTCAAAAACATCATTCGCGATCACAAGCTCTCGCACAAGCTGATTCCCGTGTTCAACGTTGCGCCGGATCTGGAGCTTGCGTGCTCGCGGGTTGCCGATTTCATTGGCGAGCGCTTCGTTGGAGACTCAGGGCCGCTTGCGGCAGAAATGATTGAGTCGGCGCTGGCAAGTTTCAAGCGGGCTAAGCGCACGGGGGATCAGCACGTGGCTTTCATGCAGGGACTGTTTGAGCCGGCCAAGTCGCTCTATGCGCGTCGTTATGTGGCCCGCCGGGGTGACAAGGTCAGCGTCTGGTCGCCCATGCTCGAGCCTATTCCGGCATTTGAAGAGCGGCATCAGAACAGCGAGCTGGAAATGGTCGATGAGCGCTGCCCGGAACACATCACCGAGCGCACCGCAGCTTTCCAACTGGCGTCGCGCGTGCTGCAGGGCGAGGCGTTCCGTCGCTACTTTGAGGAATACGATGTCGCTCACCGTTACGATAATAGCGAAGTTGTCGCGGGTTGATTCGGACATGGCCCGGCGCGCGCTCAACACTGCCAGCGCGTTTGACGAGCCGGACGCGACCCCGCCAGAAGAATTCACCTGGGGCGCGGGAGCCCGCTGCTACGCGCTCGCCTCAATCGTCGTGAACCGCCCCCATCTGTTTTGGGGTGGATTGCTGGCGATTACCTCGATCCCGCTTCTCGTCGTCGCGAGGCTGATCCATGGCTAGCCGGTTCGGATCGCACCTGAAAGTCTGGTTCCTGCTTGTGCCCGTCCTGTCGATCGCTGTAATGCCCGCGATACCGGACAGGAAACTGTTCGAGGTGCCGGACGTCGAGACTGAGTCGCTTGTCGCGTCGGTCGGACAGGACAGAGCAGACGCCGCGGTGCGCTCGGCTAACGAACTGTTCAAGCGGTCGTTCGTGGACAACGGCCTCCTTCACCGCACGCTGGCGGCGTCGGGCAATGTCGGCGGTCTCAACGACGGCGGCATGTCAACCTTCGCCCACACGTGGACCGAAAACTTCTGGCTGCTCGCGTACAGGGCGATGTTCCGTGCGATGTTGATGAAGATGTGGATCGGGGGCACACTGTGCTTCGCGCTCGGCATGTTCATCGACGGTACTGCGCGCAGGAAGATCAAGGCCGCCGCGGCCGGCTTCGTTAGCCCGCTTTCTTTCCATCTCGCAGGCCACGGACTGCTGATCGTTACGGGCACGCTGTTCGGCGTGCTGCTCGCGCCGGTACCGGTGCTTGCCGGCTACTGGCTTGTGGTTGCGGCGCTGCTTGGCGCACTGCTCTGGAAGGCCGCCGAGTCGTTCCAGTCGGCACGATAAATTCTCCGAGAAGCAGGTTGGGGTTTCCGACCTGCTTTCACCGTTTTCCCTCCCATTTCAGCGTGCATTCCGCTCGACTGCTAATCCGCTAGCAGGCGGATGTCTCCTGTCGCCTGTTGTCTGTGGCCGAAAGCTGGGCTTCGCCTTAAAAGCCGTCTGAAATAACGCGTGTTTCGGGAGTTTCGCGCCCCGCCACGCCGCAACAATTGTGCTGTGGGGACGCGTGGCGCGCACCCAATTACCAACGATCAAACGGACACTGGTCCGACCTGGGAGAAACGCGCATGAGCACTGTGGCAGAAACCGAACTCGACAAAGCTGAAACGGCAGGCGCTCTGGCAGCGTCCGATGCGAGCGTACTCGCGCAAGCTTCACATGCCGACCACGAGCCAAGGCTTGATGGCGCCGAAGAAGGCGAAGGCGAGATCGAGCGTGAACTGAGTCAGATGGAAGCGGACGCCGACCGTCTGCAGAAAGAGGGTGTCATCTCGCCCGACGACGCCAACATGAAGCGCGCCGAAGTAGCGAAGACCCGCAAGGCGTTCCGCGATCTTCCTGCGAGCGAGCGTATCTCCATCATCAAGCGTCGCCGTGAGATCGGCCGGCAGTTGATGGAGCGTCAGCTTTCCGGCGCGGCAGTAGTGCCCGCGCAGGTGCGCCTGAATCACACACGCCTGAAGCCGCTGTTTGAGCAATGGTGGCCGTACCTTAACCGCATGAGCGTGAACATGCAGCGTTTCGGCGACTCGACATTCGGCGAGAGTGACAAGAACTCGGTCAACAGCTTCTTTGAAAAGCAGATCAAGTCGATCGAGGAGTATGTCGACGAGGCGTTGCGCGTGGCCGTGGGCTTTCGCGAGAAGAAGGAGGCCGAGCTTCGCGAGGGCGGCGAGTTCGTGTTCGAGCCGTCGATCCCGATGCCGGCGCTGGACATGACCGTCGAGGTGTATTCGCGTTTCTCGATGCGCGTTCTGTCGGCGATCATGAAGTTCGACAAGGTGATGGATCAGTTTGATTTCATGGTCTGGAACGGCATTCGTGACCAGTCTGACGTCGATGACGAAACGGTGCACTTCCTGAAGAAGGTGAACCCGCTGGGCGTTCGCGGTTACATGACGCACCTGCGGCTGATGACCACGGTCCGCGGCCTGTAAGGGGGCGACATGCTGGACGAACTCAATCCGCAGCAGCGGGAAGTCGCCCAGTTGCGCCAGAACTGCGTGGCGATTGCATGCCCCGGCGCGGGCAAGACAAAGACGATCGCCACCAAGGCCGCGCTACTCCTGCAGGAAGGGGCGGCGGTCGTTGGCGCGGTGACGTTCTCGAAGGATGCAGCGGTCGAGTTGCGTGAACGGATTCTGACGGTGGCAGGCAAGGCGGTGAAAAAGCGCCTGATCGCAGGCACTTTCCATTCACTCGCGTACAAGCAGCTTCAGCGTCCCGGCGGCCGCTCGCTCGACATTGCGAGCGATGGCGACAGACTGGGACTGCTGATCCGCGTCATGCAGGACCTTGGGCTTGAAGGAAAGGCCGAGGACGTCATCCCGACGATCGAGAAGATCAAGACGAATTTCGGCCGGTGCGATGTCAACAGCGCCGACGGCCAGTTGTACAGCGCCTATCAGGAAGCGCTGGCGCGCAACGGCAAGATCGATTTTCAGGACATGCTGCGGCTCGCCGTTGAGGGCATGCAGAACGGCACGATCCTGCCGTACCCGTTCGCCTACCTGCTGGTCGACGAGTTTCAGGACACTGACCCGCTGCAGTACCGCTGGATCGAGCTTCACGCAAAAGCCGGATCGGTCGTGACGGTCGTGGGCGACGACGATCAGAGCATCTACGCGTTCCGCGAGGCACTCGGCTATCGCGGCATGGAATCCTTCATCAAGGAATTCGAGGCGAAGCCGGTCGTGCTTGGGAGCAACTATCGGTGCCGCGCCGAGATCCTCGCGGCGGCTGACAGGGTGATTCGCAACAATCCTGACCGCATCCCCAAGGTCCTGCGGGCGGAAAAAGGCCTGGGCGGCCGGGTCGAGGCTTCGCGCCACGCCGACGAATACGTGGAAGCCGAGGCCGCCATCGAGGCGCTGGCGCCGCTGCTGCGCAATGGAAAAACCTGCGCGGTGCTCGCGCGCACTAACCGTATCCTTGACCCGCTCGAGGCGGTCTGCCGCTCGTATGGCGTCAAGTATCACCGCGCGTCAGGCGCATCGGTCCTCAATCGTCCTGAAGGCGCGCTGCTGTGCAATCTGCTGGAGATCATTGAGGGCGTGAAGGCGACCGGTCTTGACGCTGTACTGGCGCACTCTGGCCTTCATGCGGACCATCTTCGAGCGCTGCACGCAAGCATGGGCGCGGAACTCGTCCAGAAGCCGCGGGCGGAGCTCGTTGAACTCGGCATGCCAGAAGACGTAGCGACGAACTACCGCGAATTCATGAAGCGGCTTGCCGAGTGGCGCGGGCTCTGCGAGCGGAAGTTCTATTCGTTGGTGCTGTCAGGCGTGAACGAGTGGCTGCTCAAGTACACGAAAAAGGAAAACGGCATCCGCACCATTCAGGCGACCTATGACGTGCTCTCACGACTGAACGGCACCTTCGCCGAGCGGTTGCTGTTCCTGCGGCAGGACAACAACGAGCCCGCACCGGACGCGCTGGTCCTCACGACGATGCACAGTTCGAAGGGGCTTGAGTGGGATCACGTCTGGATCGCGCGGTCCGAAGACACCATCGTCCCCGACGCCAAATCCACCGAACCCGAAGAGCGGCGGCTGTTCTACGTCGCGATGACTCGCGCGCGCGAGACGCTGATGCTTTCCGGTACGGCTAAAAACTTCGCCTCACGATTTGTCGCTGAGGCGCAGATCGAGCAGCCCGCGCAAGCTGCCTGAAGGCGGCAACGCTCAACGGCGCGAAAGCACGTGCTACACCCATCCACCGTGGCCACGCCACCGATTTCGGAAGAAAGAGAAACAGCAATGATCAGAAAGTTTGCCACTCCCGCTGCCATGTCCATCGTCGTCGCGCTCGCAGCCTGCGGCTCTGCAAAGGATGCGAACAATGGCAATTTCGAGAAGGCGCTCAACGCCCACTTTGCAAGAGAGTGCATTCCGGTACAGCCGTTTGTGATGGCCGAAAACAACCGGCAGTACCCGCTGGTCGTCGCCCTGCAGCCAAAGCCGACGATCGCGAGCCTTGAGGTCGGAGTCGAGCAGAACAACGCGTCAGCGACCCGTCCGCTGGACGTGCTGGTCCATGCGGGCCTGCTGTCGGTCTCCGATGGGACAGCGAAGAAACGCGGCTGGCTCGGGGGCGAGTACACCGCGCCGACAAAGACTTATTCACTGACTGACGCCGGGAAAAAGGCGCTGGTGAGCCCCGACGAACTTACGATGTGCGCGGGCCACTACAAGGTCGACGAGGTAGCGCGCTTCTCCGAACCCAGCAATGCGCTTGGGCATACCATTTCCGAAGTCTCGTTCACGTTCAGTCCGGTCGACGTGCCGGCGTGGGCGAAAGACGACGGCGTCCGGAAGGTCTATGGGCTCAACGCGCGGATGGCTGACCACGCCAAGGGAACCCGGACTCTCGTGCTGGCCAGTGATGGCTGGATCGACTCAGCGGACTTCAGCAAGTGAGCTTCGGCGGCCGCGCGGTGCCGCGGCGACGCGCAAAGAAAAAGGCCCGCGCGAGGCGGACCTGAATCCATGATGGAGGACATGGAGGAGACGGCGTCAGTATAAACCCCAACCCAGTTTTTCTGCATGCGGGCGCTACGCTAGTCTGCAACGGGGTGAGAAGTCGGAGAAACGGCAAGACAGCCGAAAAAAGGGAGCCAGCGGTTCCTTTTCCTTTTCCCGCTTCGCTCAAATCGCTTCGCGGTGAAGGCTAAGCACGAGGCGGTAATGCGGATCCTTCATCGGCACTTCGACTGTCTGCGTCCCGTTTAACTCGACGGGTATGTCCGACGCAGCGTAGCCGTGTGTATCGACGACCTCTGATGCGCAGTCTGCATTCCCGGTCTTGCGCTTGCCGTCGAACGCGGTGTCGATCGCGGACACTGAGAGTTGAAGCTTATCGAGGTGAATGAGGACCGGCTTGATAAGCAGCGAGCGGCCAACGAAAACGCTTGATGGAACAAGCTCCTTACCTTCCGCTGTCGTTTGGCACGTCACGTAACCAACTTCTTGCCCGCTGCGGTGCAGGTAGGTCGAGACTCCGGCCCCATCGGCTACGATGTGTCGACCGCCGTCGATCACTTTTCCGTCTTTCTACCAGGTTACGTCGAGCGTCTGCGCGATCGGCGCCGCGTGTGCGCCGGCGATGAGGCCTGCAGCGATAGCCGTTGCGAAAAGTGCCTTGCGCATCAATTGCATCGTGGTTCTCCGTTTCAATGTGAGATAGGGCTGACCGTCATGTCCGCGAGGCATGCGGCTCCGGAATCGTTGAAGCAATGTGCTGCTCGAAAAAATCAGAGGCCAGCGTGAAGCGGCTCCGGTGCGGCGTGTTGTCGGACATTGCCTGCCGGTTGATGAAGCGGCCGTCGCTGAGCATGCAGAAGCAGAGCCCGTCGAAGGCGGCTTCCTGTGCTGCGGCTTCCCAGTCGCGGGTGTGGTAACTCACGCTGGTTTTTGGAATGAGCGTTACGCCGCAGCGGCGGAACCGCCCGCGCGTTTGCGTGGCAACACGATAGCCAGCGTCACTGCGAGCCAGCTGCTAATCGCTACGCAAAAGAAACCGATTGCTGTGTTGCGCCAGACGCGGCGCGCTGTGTTTTCCAGGTCCGCGTGGGTCTGCGCAAAGGTGGTTTGCGCGAGCTTGATCCTGTCCTGCAAAGCTTCGGACGAACTCAGGCCGTGTCTGGCCAGCAAAGCCGATGCATCCGTAGGTGGAAGGATACGGATGTCCCCAGCGAGCTGGGCGAGCCGCACGACATCAATTTCGATGAGCGAGGCTCTAACCATGGCCGAGCCGTTATCGACATAGGCCGAAACCATACTTACCACCGTTAGGGGCATAGCTATCGAAACGGCTACCGCAGCCCACTTTATTAAATCGCGCAACTTCATTGGTTTTTACCTTTATGCAGCCTGGAAAGTGTCGTCGGTTTTAGGCCTTCGCGCGCGAGAATTCGGTCACGTTCGATTCCGCGCGCTCTGGCGCGGCCGCAGCCCGGTCTGTGGCAGTAAGCTCCGGATTCGCGCTCTCGCTGGTTGCCGGTTCCACCGTCAGCATGCGCGCCACGCGCTTGAGCGTGCCGTTGAGCGCTGCTCGGGGTCCGAGACGGATCGTGCCGCAGTACATGATGTCGCCCGAGACGTGTCCGTTGATTTCCAGCGTGCCGCGAGCATGGACGTTGCCGTCGACGCGTCCGTCGATGCGCACGTGGTCGCCCTGGACATTGCCTTTGATCAGGCCACCGTCGCCGACGTGCAGCAGGCCTTGCGTGGAAATGAGACCTCCGTCGAGCAGGCCGAAATAGCTGATGCCGTGATCGACGATCAGGTCGCCGCTGATTGTGCAGCCGGCGGATACGAGGGTGATCGAAAGTTCGTTTTTCATGTCATGGCTTCCCTAGAACATCTTCACTTCGGCAGGCGCGGCGCGGCTTTCGGCGGCCGGTCTGGCGTCTGAACCGGACTCTGCGTTCTGCTCCACGCGAGGGCGCGAGATATGGCGGTGCGCAGCGCGGGCCGGTTTGGCTGCTTCGGCGGGCTGTACCGGCTGTACCGGCTGCGCCGGTTGTGCCGCTTGCGCCACCGGAGCGGGGGCTTGCGCCGCAGCCGCCGGCGGTTGCGTGACTTGTGCGGCCTGTGCGGACTGCGCTTTGGTCTGAGCCGCTGGTGCAGGTTTGGCAACGACAACAGCCTGAGCAGGCGCCGGCTCCGCCCGCGGCGTCGGCTGCGTTGCTGCGGCAGCCGTTTCACGGCTCGCGCCCACGCGATGGATCGGTGAAACGGCCGCGAGCTGTGCTTCGCTCGACAGCGCGGGCGCCGACGGCGACGTCACAGGCTGACCGGCGCGCGCCGGGGACTTCAGGGAGTTCCTGAACTGGTCGGCGGTGAGGCCGAGCGAACCGGCGGAAGCAAAGTCGCTGGCGCTCAGTGTGGGCGCGGCGCTGACCGGATGAGCGGGCGTGGCGTCGACTTCCTGAAACGCCGGCTTCTCTGTCGTTTGGGGCGACGCGTCCGACTTCTGTTCGGTCGCTGTTGAGACCGTCGACGCCGGGTGGTGACCCGCCTGAAAATTCCTGTAAAGCGACGCTGCGCCCATTCCGGCCATGGCGACCATGGCGGCAATGGCAAGTCCGATGGCAGCTTGTCTCGCACGTGGCGCCACGCCTGCCATGCGAGCATGAATCGCGCGCGATGGGTCGGATTCAGAATGATCGCCCGGCGCTGGCAATGCAGCGATCTGGCGGGGAAGGTCGATGACCATCGAATCTGGGGCGAACTGGGCGTGCAGTCGCTGGATCTCGCGAATGTCCATGAAGATGCCTCTTCTCGTTGTCTGGATTACAGCCTGCCCGATACCGCCCGATGTCAAGGATGAGCTCTACCGGCGGCGAACCAGCGGGGTTCAGTGGGTGTCGTCGTGGTCGGGAAGCAGTACGCCTTCCGGTGTGTACCGGTCGTTGTCCGGCATGCACAGGATGGGGATCTGCTTGATGCGCGCGGCTGCGGCGTCAAGCGCCGACTTGCGATCGTGTGCCATCACTGAGCGGCCAACGAGAGCTTCCATGGTCTTGCGGAAGAGCTGGTCGTAAATCGTGAGCAGTCGCACGAGGCGTCCCGACATCGGGTGTTTGATTTCGAGCGTCACGCGCTCCGGCTCAAGGCCGGTGCTGCGACCGTGCAGCTTGTTGGCCCAGACGAGTGCCTTGCGGAAAAACGTTTCTGCCGTGTGAAATTCCGCCTCCAGCGCGAGAAGCTTGCCGCCGCGCGCAACGGTCATCTTTGCCGCGCAGAAGTTGTAATCGGATCTCACGAAGGTGCGCGCGAAGTCCGAGTAGTACAGCAACTCGGTTTTGGCCAGCGTCTCGGGATGAATTCGCGCAAGGCGGTCATCGCTCGTCAGACGCTTGATGGGTCGCAGACCGCCCGCGCCCGTTTGGGCAGCAGGGGAAGGGGCAATCAGTCGTTCTGGGTCAGCCGCCTCGGGCTTTTCCGTTTCGAAGCCAGACATAACGTGTTCTCGGTGTATGTGTTCTCTCTCACATAAATTCTCACTGAACACTTAACCGTCAAGCAGGCAAAAGCTATATCAATTTCGTGAGCTTTAAGATGCTCCCTCGGGCAATTTGCCCGGATACTTCAATCCATTCCCCGCGTCTCTGACGCATCGACCTCGACTCCAAGCCCGGAGTCCATCTTCTTTCTCCAAGTCGTGCTCCTGAGCATGCTCCGACCGGATAGCTACCGGTGTGGAAATCTTCTTGTGCTGAGTCTGCCCGCTACAGACTCCCCAATTTCAGCTGTGATACTCGTACCTGGCCCGCATTCTTTGCGCCGGTACATCGTTCGAACCCAGGTTTTCGGGTGTTCTCTCTCCAGAGCCTGATCTGGGTAGAACGATCGAAGTTGGCTGATCCGTGATTCCTGCGGCGGAATGTATTTTCCGAAAAGGGCTGTTGCGCGGCGTGACCATGCTGCGCGAGGACGACTTTACGTCCTCTGACAGAGCGCACCGGTTTCCGGTGCCGCTCCCTGCTCGCCACGTCCCCAGAAGGGACGTGGCGCGTAGGTCACATCTATCCTGATTTCACGAAGCTCGCTCCCTTACCGGAGCGGGCTTTTTTTTCGTCCATCGATTCCTGGTGGGCTTTTCTCAACTGGAGGTGCTTATGTTGTTGCACGACCGCCTCAACGAACGCATTGCCGAGGCCATCAAGCTTCAGCTCGACAACGAGCGTAGCGCTTTGGACACCACGTCCGACGCATGGCGCAGCCGCTGTGAGGTCGCGAAGGTCGCGATGTTCAGCGATGCCGAGCGCTCCGTCTTTATCCACCATGTCAGCGAACGTCGCGGCAATGTCGCTGCCCGGGAGATGGAATCCCAGGCCAGCACGTTGCGTACGAACGCCATTTTTTTTCTCGCAAGGAAACCTTCATGAACGCAGTCGTCCAGATGTTCGACAACGCGCCTCGCAGTCTGGTCGAAGAGCGCGCAATCCGCCCGCCGGTCATCGGTAAGATCAGGCCTGGCATCAAGGTGCTTACGCGCGCTGCGCAGGGCAACCCGCAGGCCGTTGAGCTGTACAACGCGATGGTGGCCGCCGGCGACTCATATGAGACGATCGGAAAGGTCATTGAGACAAAACTCAAGCTGCGCAATGCGCTCATCCCGAGAAACGTCGCGCATTTCACTTGCAGACGATCCGACTTCTCAAACCCCGACACGGCCGACGAAATTCTTCGCCTCTATGGTGAGGATCGTGGCGATGGCGTCAAGCTACATCGTTTCCCAGTGATGTTTGCCTTTGACGACTGGCTGCGCAACGTGCCCAACCAGATGGCCGCTTACACAACGACCGGCCGCCAGTACTTCTCGGAATATGGTCGCGACGGCAAGCGCTACTGCAAGACCTATGCACCGGTCGAGCGCGACGAGCGTGCAAAACGGGTGCGGCGGTCTTTCGGTGGACGTCTTGTCATCCAGCGGCAGGACGACGACATTCCCGACGGCCTCTGCGATCCGCATGTGTGCCCGCAGTATCAGGACCGCAAATGCAATCTGAGCGCGAACTTCGTGTTCGCGATTCCCGATGTCAAGGGGCTTGGGCTGATCGAACTTCCGACGAATTCGATTTACGTCCTGCAGAAAGCGTATTCCGCCATGCAGACCGTCTCGCTCGCGCGAGGCAGGTTGACCGGCACGCGATTCTGGTTGTCAAAGAAGGAATTCGACATCACCCGCATTGACGACAACGGCCAGGCCGTACGTCAGAAGCAGATGTTGACCGTGCTCGATGCCGATATCGATCTCGGCGCGTTACTGGATGCAGGCGACGAGCCGCAACCGGCGCTTGATGCGGCGAACCGGGCGGTTGCCCTGATCGAAGCAGCAGGTAACGTCGAAGTGCTGCCGCAGACGTTTGGGGAAGCCGACGTTGGTGAACCTGAAACGGGCGGGCCGATGCATGGTGAAACTGACAGCGCCGGTGGTGCGGACGGTGAGGGTGGCGGCATGGCCGGGCACCCGGAGCCGGATGAAACCCTTGAAGACAAGCGTCACCGCATGTCGGATCTGCTGAACCGGCTCGGTATGAGTCAGCCGGATCGTCAGCAGGATTTCCGCAGATACGCGCACGTCACATTCGGGCGCGGCTGGGCGGAAAGATTGGCAGACGTCGATCAGATGAACGCCCGCCTTACAGCGGCGCTCGATGATCCCGTTGCGTTCGACGATGACATCAAACAGGCAAATAGCTACGTCTAACCCTGACCGGCCCCTTCGGGGCTGGTCATCCTTTTTCTTTCCTCGCGTACGAGAGCCCTTCAGCAAGCGGACTTGCTAAAGCGTTTTCGACCGCGCACATCTGCGCATCGAATTCTTCCGCCGCAACCGGCGGATCACTATCCTTTCTTGATGGAGCATCGATTTTATGTCGAAGAAGCTGGGTGCCCTCACGGGTTTGCAGCAGATGCGGTGCGGCGGATGTGGTGGTGACCTGTTCAAGGTCTTCACTGCCGATCGAACGCAGCGGATCGTTGTCCAGTGCCAGCAGTGCATGAGCACGTCGTTTATCGAACCCGAACCTGCGAAGCTGCAGATCGGTTGGGGCGAAGGCGACGGGTGCATGACCGTCTTCTAGGAGCTTTTACGATGCGCAGAATCGCGAACTTCACGCTGTTCTTCGGCGCTGACGACGCGTTTAGCAACTGGCACCCGTGCCGGTTCGCTTATCACGGTGTTGAGTTTTCGTCGGTAGAGCAGTTCATGATGTTTTCAAAGGCGAAGCTGTTTGGCGACGAGAAAGCATCTGCAGAAATTCTCAACGCGCGCTACCCGAAAGATCAGAAAGCGATCGGACGGACCGTCAAGGGTTTTGACCTTGCCACGTGGGAAGCGAAGCGCGAGGCGATTGTCTATGTCGGATGCCGGGAGAAGTTTGCCCAGAATCCGGGATTGCGCTCGCTGCTTCTGGCGACCGCGCCAACCGAGCTTGTTGAGGCCAGTCCTTACGACCGTATCTGGGGCGTAGGGCTGGGCGAGCGGGACCCGCTGATTCTTGATAAGGCGAACTGGCGTGGCACGAACCTGCTTGGCGTGACGCTGATGAAGGTTCGGGACACGCTGTCTCGCTGACCGCTTTTCGACCGCGCCGCATGGCGCGCTATCCATTGAGGCTGCCCCTGGGCGGCCTTTTTTCTTTTGAGGAGGCGACGTGAAAATCGCTCACATGTCTGACCTGCATTACTCGCCGGAAAACCTCGACGAGGCGGACCGTTGTTTCTCCTACGCTGTCGATGACGCGCTCAATCGTTGTATGGACGTTGCTGTCATCTCGGGTGACTCGACCGATCATCGGCTCGATGCTCACGCCCCGGCGCTCAACCTGTTAGCGAGAAACATCAACCGTCTGACGCTCGGTATGCCGGTTCTCATGCTGCAAGGCACGTTCTCGCACGAGCCGCCTGGCACGCTTCGCAACTTCGCGCTGATGGGAACCACTCACCCGGTTTTCATTGCCGAGCGCGTGCAGCAGGTCAGCCTGTTCGAGGGACGTTTCTTCGAATCGGCGGGCCCTGTCTTCAACGAAGAGGAACTGGCGAGCGTGCTCAAGCTTGGCGCCGATGTCGTGTTCACCTGTCTGCCCACGATCAACAAGGGGCAGCTGGCGGCCGCGGTCGGTGCGAAGAATGCCGCGACGGGGCTGGAAGCAGTACTCGGTGACTATCTGGCAGCAGCGGGGCGCATTAACAGGCAGCTTCGCGCGGCCGGCATCCGGACAGTCGGCGTTTCCCACGGCACGGTCAACGGTTGTACGACCGAACACCGCGTAACGATGGCGGGGTTCGATCACGAGTTCTCGTTGGGTGCGCTTTTCGAGGCCGAATGTGACGCGTTCATGCTGGGTCATATCCACAAGTCGCAGCAGTGGGACCGCGGCGGCCGCGTCGTAGCTTACGCAGGCTCGCCGGGGCGGTTTCACTACGGCGAGGAAGGCGATAAGGGCTATCTGGCATGGGACGTTGAGACGGGCGACGCGAGAGCGGTGCTTGTTCCAACGCCGGCGCGCCAGACGACCTGTATCGATTTCGACGGGCCTCCCGACATGGAGCGCCTTGCGGCCATGGCAGCAGATTCGAGCGACAAGTTCGTTCGCGTTCGTTGGCAGGTCGACGAGGAGCATCGGCAGTCGGTGGACCGCGAAGCGATCGAAGCGCTGTTTTCAGGTGCTGCGGGTCTGAAGGTCGAAGCGCGAATCCTGTCTGTGACGCGTTCACGATCGCAAGGCATCAGTCTTGAAGTTACCGTCGATCGAAAGATCGAGCGGTGGGCTGAGCATGCAAACGTGGAGGCGGCTCCAATCGTTGCGCGATTCCAGATGCTGGAGTCCGGCTACGCGGAGGCGATCGCTGCTGCCGTTCTCGCGGGGCTGACTGCTGACGAAAGTGAGAGCGCGATGTTGCTGCCACCGAAGCAGGCGACGGCACCTGGGGCCAGTGCGGTCGTGGATGTTGAAGTCCTCACGCAGGCTGTCGAGCCAACGCTGCCTGATGCGACGGTGGAAGTTGCGCCCGCATCACAGGTGTCGTGGCTCGAGGATGATCTTTTCGCAGCGTAGTTTGCTGCTCATATGCGGGGGAGGCCGGTAAGGCTCTCCCGCAGTGGAACAGAGCCCTGTTCCGATAGCGCCGCAGCTATCGAAACGAGGTTTCACCGCGTCTCAGACGCATCGATGTAGTCGTTGCTTCACCTTTCTCAGCAGTTCAATTCTTTCACCCTGGCGGGGAGCGATCCCTACCGGGCGCACTCCGCCTGTCAACTACGGAGTGCAATCATGTTTGGTCTTTACCCTGCCGGTTCGGAGTGGGTTCGCGTGTTCGTGATGGATGATCAGGACGTGCGCGATATCCAGAAGTCGCTCGTTGAGTACGCTGGTTTCACGGCGGCAATCCTTCATCAACCCTTCGGCAAGGACCGGGGGGCTGTTCTGGCGCAAGCCGGTCAGATGCTTGTCCTCGGCGCAACCACGCCGGGAGCGAGCCAGATGGTCGTCACCCCTGCGGTCGAGATGCAGCACCTGTTGTGGTCGCATCACACGGGCATGGCAACGCAGTGGTCCCCGATGGAGATTCGTACCCTCACCGGCTATGCCGGGTGGGACGAGTTGCTGACGAGTGCGCGGCGGGAGTTCAGCCGAACATGCGAAAAAGTCGAGGCTGCCATCGCCGGGAAACTTCAGGCGCCGGGCGTTGTGGTCGCGAGAGTCGTCCCGATGACCGAGCCGTTTCCAGATGATGACGACATCGCGTTCTATTCCCGGCTGGCTTCCATGGCAGAAGGGATGGAGGTGTCGCCATGCGCCCACTGAAGCTGACTCTCGAAGGCTTTTACGGTGTGCGCGACGGTATGAAACGCGACAGCATCACGCTTGATCTGGAGTCGCTGCCGGATGGCCTGATTGCGCTAGTCGGTCCCAACGGGGCTGGCAAAACGACGATCATGGACAACCTGCACCCGTATCCGATCATGCCGTCTCACGCGTCGTCGCTATCGGTCGATGCCTTTTCGTACTGGGACCACATCTGCGGGACCAGTGCGCTGAAGGAGCTGGAATGGCAACACGACGGTATCCGCTACCGCTCGACGTTCACATTCAGAAAGCCGGGAAAGACAGGCAAGGCGGAGTACTACCTTGCGTGGCGTGGATCTGATGACGCGTGGCGCCCCGTCACCTTGCCCGATGGCACGGTGTCGGACGGCAAGGCGGTGACCTATAACCGCTGCGTCGAAGCCATCAACGGCTCGCTTCAGACGTTCTTTACCAGTGTCTTTTCCGCGCAGAACCGGCGGCCGCTCGCCTCCTACGGAGCGGGAGAAATAAAGACGTTGCTCGCGGAAATGCTCGGCATTGAACACCTCAAGGCGCTGTCGGCAAAAGCTGGCGATGTCGCGAAGATTCTTGGCCGGGCGCTTGAGGAGATTCAGTCGGACCTGACGGCGCTTGTGGGCAAACGGCAAAGGAAAGCGGAGGTTGAGCGATCGGTGCTGGCGCAGGGCGATGTCCTGCGTGAGACCCGGGCGCAACGCGATCTGAAGCTTGAGGAAGCCACAAAGCTGACTCAGGAGCGCGCAACGTTGGCGGCAAAGGCAGGCGAATCGTCAACGGCTGAAGCGAGGCTTCGTGAATTGTCGGTGCGCGCTGGCGAACTGGTGAAGGGCGTACAGGCGCTGGATGGTGACGAGCGGGCGGCATCCGTTCGGAGCCAGCAGCGTGTGAATGCGCTGAAGCAGACCGTGACCAGTCACCAGACGACGCTCGCCCGCAAGGAAGCGATTCTGGGTGCGGCGGCCAGGCGTGACGAAGCCCAACTGCTGATTGCTCGTGAGGAGGTAAAGCTGGAGCCTCTGCAACGGGTTATCGCGGAGCTTGAAGCAAAGCAGGTCAGTCATGCCACGCTTCAGAGCTCGCTTTCGGGTCTCATGACGCAGGGTCAGACTAAAGCCGCCCACTTCGAGACATTGACGAAGCAGGCTGCGGTAGTCGACCAGGTGCCGTGTGTGGGGCATGCGATGCATGCCACGTGTCCGCTGCTCAGTCAGGCGTTGCAGGCGAAGTCGCAGGCAGAGGAGCAACGGGTGTCGGTCGCCGAACTTCGCGCGCAGTATCGCGAGAAGAAAGCACAGGCCGATGCGCTTGCTCCAGTCGTTGCGGAGCTTGCTGCAAAGCGCAGTGAGCGTGATGCGCTCACCGCGATTCTGACCGAAGCCCGGTGCAACCTGCAGGCGGCGACTGAGCTTGCCGCCAGCAAGCCGCTTCTCGATGCTGCTGCAACGGGCCTTGAGACCGCTAACGCGGAGTTGAGGCAGGTTGCTGACGAGGTCGCTGCGCGCTCAGCCCGATACGAGTCCGAAAAGGCGCGTATGACGGCTGAGATGACCAGAATCCATGCGGAATCGAAGCAGCTTGCAGCCGTCGATGTGACGGCCGCGATTGCGGAGACTGACCGGAAGCTGGCCACCAATCGCGAGGCTGTCGCAGAACTTGAGGGCCGGATTGAAGGCGCGATCCGTGCCCAGACAGTGCTGCAGGCCGAAGCAAATGGGCTTGCTATTGAGCTCGACGGGTTCTCGGCGACGCAACTGCGGGCCGACCGGCTCTCCGATGAGATTTCCCAATGGAAGCTGCTCGCGAAAGGCCTTGGCAACGACGGCGTTATAGCGTTGACGATCGACGACGCGGGACCTGCACTGACCGACACCGTCAACAGGCTGTTGCTGGCCTGTTACGGCATGCGGTTCACAGTGGAGATCCGCACGCAGCGCGCGCTTGCAAACGGCGATCTGCGTGAGGGTTTCGAAATCCTTGTGCACGACGCGGACGCCGACAGCACGAAGTCGGTGTCGGTGATGTCCGGTGGCCAGAAGGTCTGGATCAACGAATGCCTCACACGAGGTATTGCGCTGTACCAGGCCCAGAACGCCGGGCAGCCGTACCAAACGCTCTTTAGCGACGAGTCCGATGGTCCGCTCGACCCGCAGCGCAAGCTGCAGTTCATGCGGATGAAGCGGGAGGTGCTGAAGCAGGGAGGGTATGAGCGGGAGTTTTTCATCTCGCAAACGCCTGATCTGGTGAGTGAGGCCGATGCCGTGATCGACGTTCAGGCGCTGGCCGCGTGACGTGTCATTTCTTTTTAAACCTGTGGGGAACGTCCCCACAGGGCGTTTCCTCGCTTATTTCCAACGAGGAACGTCGATGTCCACTTTTCAAAATCTCCAGAAACGCACTGAAGCGGTAACGCTGTCAGTTCGTCACTGTTCCCCGCGTTCGGGCACCACTCACAGCTATGTCCTGAACGGCTCGCTCCTGCGTGACGTCCTGGTCGAGGGCAAGTGGGTGACGATCCACGCGAGCGATCCCGCTAATTCACGCACCGCTTAGGCGGCGCACACCCTTTATTCGAGATATCCAGATGGAAACTTTCCTCATGCTGCTGTTTGCGGCAGGCACGTCATCGCTGTGTGCCTGCACTGCTGCGCCGCAAACCCACGTCGCAACTGCGCGGCCCGTGATTGTGGTCCACGCGCCGAGAGGCGAACCGGGTGACTTCCGGGTGTGCCCGGATGGCAGGGTAATCACATACCCGCTGAGTCATCCAAAAACCTGTTCCTGAGTCAAACCGTGCAACGCCTCGGCACCCTTTCGGGAGCCGAGGCTTTTCCGGTAAACGTACGGAGGTGTTTATGAGAAAACAGATCGTCATTGCGACGGTGGCTGGCGCCCTCGTTGCGGGTGCGGGCATGTTGTGGGCGCAACCGGCGCTCAGCGCAACCAGCGACGTACAGGTGGCGTTTTCACCTGACGGTGGCGCGGAACAGCTAGTCCTTCAAACCATCCGTAGTGCGAGGCAGTCAATTCGCGTGATGGCCTACTCGTTCACCGCGCCGGCAGTCGTAAGAGCGCTGCTTGATGCAAAGCGACGTGGCGTCGACGTGGAAGTAACCGTCGATTACCACAACAACGTCGAAGAGGATCGCAGCGGGAAGGCTGCGGCTGCGATGGGCTCGCTCGTGTATGCGGGCGTGCCTGTCGTCGTGGTGCGCGCGTATCCGATCCAGCACAGCAAGTTCGCGGTAGTTGCCAACGCAACGATCGAGACGGGTTCGTATAACTACAGTCAGGCCGCCGCGCGTGTGAATTCCGAAAACGTGCTGGTGCTGTGGAACCATCCGGAGATCGCGAAAGCGTATCTCGATGACTGGAAGATCGTGACGGCGCAAGGCGAGGCGTATCGGGCCCGCTGACCGCCAACTCCTTCTACTCGTACTTTCTGACCCCGCGGGAAAGCGATCCCGCCGGGGTCGCTCCGCATTCACTTGTGGAGTTTTCATGGTTAATGCAGCAACACCGTGCGCGGCGGGTGCAGTGCCTTGCTGGCTGGCGCCGTATGCGAGTGGCGAGAAACAGGGGTGGGCGCAGGCTGTCATGGCCTACGCCGACTACTACTGCGTCGATGGCAGCGCCGACGATGATCCTGCCGTTGAGGAGCGTCTGATCATGCGCCGCCCTGCGATGGTGGCCTATGCCAGCCGGACCGGTACACGGCGCAATCCCGAAGCGCTTGCGCATGCTGGCTGGCGTCTTCTTGTCTCCGCTAAAGGCGAGCACCGCACCGAAGGCATGCGCTACGCCATCGACAACGGTGCGTGGACCGCATATCAGCGTGGCGAGCCGTTTGACGAAGCCGCGTTTCTTGCTGTCGTCGACAAGCTCGGCGAGCGTGCTGACTGGATCGTCCTGCCGGACATCGTCCAGGGCGGTCTGGCATCGCTCGAGTTCTCATTGCGCTGGATGGAGCGTCTGCGAGGCATGCCCTCACAGCTCCTCATCGCTGTACAGAACGGCATGCAACTCGAAGATGTCGCGCCGTACCTCTCGCCCGTCGTTGGTATTTTCATCGGCGGGTCAACGGACTGGAAGGAATCGACTGCCGAAGCGTGGGGACTACTTGCGCGCCGACGCAACTGCCATCTGCATGTTGGTCGCGTGAACTCGGCGCGCCGCATTCGCATCTGTGCGGCCGCCGGCGCTGACAGTTTCGACGGCAGCGGGCCAAGTCGTTTCTCCAATGCGTTGCCGCGCCTCGATCGGGCAACCCGGCAGCCGGATCTTTTCGCCGCGGCCGACCAGTCGCTCGAAGAGGCTCAAGCCGCAAGTTTCGGCATGACCTTGTAGTGAACTCATGACTTTTTAACCCTTTCGGGAGCCGATCCCGAAAGGGACGCTCCCATCCCTTTACGGAGCGAACAGATGGGCCGTGATATTCATACCCTGATGGAAACCGCCATTGCATCGATGCAGTCGTACGTCGAGCAGGGCTATGTACTGGCCGCAGGTGTAAGCGGTGGCAAGGACAGCACGTGCGCGATGGTGCTCATGCTCGAAGCAGTCAGGCGGGCGAGGCATGCAGCCCCGGCGTCAGGCACTACATTACGTCGTCGGATACCACGATCGAAAACCCGAGCACCGCGAACTTTCTGCACGCGATGCTCGATGAGGTCGCACTGTTCGTGGAGGACAGTGGTCTGCCGATCGAGATACACGTCACGCAGCCGTCGCTGGCCTCGCAGTTCGTTGTTTCAACGATCGGGCGAGGCACGCTCGTACGAACTCCAGAAAATGGCGTGCGTAACGGCAAACGCATACGCGCCTGCGCCGATGCCTGGAAATTGCAGCCACAGGGCAGGCTTCGGGCGCGGCTTGAAAAGGAGGCGTCATCGGCCCGCGTGAAGGAAGTCATCAGCGTCGTAGGCACCAGACTGGACGAGTCGGCGGTACGGCGCGCAGCCATGACTGAGCGCAACGAGCAGGCCGACGTGGCAACACGGCAGGCGTCTGCCTCACTGTCGCTTTCGCCTTTGAAGGACTGGACGTCTGACGATGTCTGGACCATGCTTGGCTGTATGGTTGATCCAGGGTCACTCCGGTTCTCGAGTCCGCTCGCGCCGGCGACCATCGCCAGACTCTCGGATATCTACCGCGCTGGCAATGGCGGTGTCTGCGGTGTCATTGCCGGGGAAAGCGGCGCTCGCGCAGCTTGCGGAAGCAGGTTCGGTTGCGCACTATGCGCTGTCACAGGTGCTCGTGACAAGTCGATGGAGTTCATGGTTCAGGAGCCGGAACACGCGCACCTGAAGCCGTTGAACGAGTTCCGTAACTATCTTCTGGCGATCCAGTGGGATCTGTCTCGGCGTGAGCTCGTTGGACGCACGATCAGTGATGCGGGGTACACGCGAATCCAGGCGGATACCTACGGCTTCTGGGAGCGCATGCGGATGCTGCGTATGCTGCTTTCGATCGACGCAGAGGAACGCGACCGCGCAGAACGGCATTCGGGCGAGTTGGCGTCGGGCCGCATAGCCGATACCGAACACAACCGCATGTTGTGCGATCCCCAGTTCGAATTCGTCACGCCACAGCAGCTTGTGGCCATCGATTTCTTTCTGTCGATGCACCACTACGCGCCGCATGCGTTCCCCGCGCTCACTGCGTGGCATGACGTCAACGTGCTTGGCCGCAGATATGCGGTTCCTCACGTCGAGCCGAAGCCGAAGGCAGAGATTGTTCTGCATGGCTGGTACCCGGTGGATCGGTATGACCGTGAGGCGCCTACGGTCGGCCTCCGCGATTTCGATGCGGAACAGTGGAATCGCTACAGGCATCCTGAGCGTGCAGGGTGGTACGCGCGTACGTCGGCCGGCGAGCAAACGGTGTATTTTGAGGAGGCCTCGCAGTTTGAGGTCGATGCCGAGGCAGCATGCGAGTTCGTGACCTGCACGTACGACACCGCGTACATGTTGAGGACGCAGCACCATGATGCGATGGAGTCAGCGCGGTTCTGGCTGAACGAAGGCATTGTGAAGCTGCCGGTCGGCATGGCGCAGCGTTATCAGGAGATGGCAAAGCGAGGGCAGTACTTCGGCAGGCTCGCCCAGCGTTTAAATCTGACGCCCGACGAGCTGGACACGCACCTGATTGCGAATAGCGTGAGTGACGCGCAGCACGCGGCGATGCTGAAGCCGGCGGCGCCGCAGTTTGATCTTTTCGCCGCAGCAGCCTGATCGGCGTGCGGCAGTTTCTTTCGACAATCCCCGGGGCTTACACCCTGGGGATTTTTTTGGTTGAGCGGGCGTTCGGGGAAGGGCTCTGGTCGACCCGTTGCTGACGGTCGTTTTCCGCGAGCCAATGTCTGCTCTCGATCGCGAGGCGGTCGCTCATCGTAATGCATCGCCAACAGTCGTGCTCGACGAGACTTCAGCTGTCTCCGGTTCGCCCTTAGACGGTGTTAGGAACTTCCGGTCAAAACCTGGTAGGCAGTATGACTTCCTGCGGGACAGAGGCTGGCCTGCCGCAACGGAATCAAACGCGGGTTAGCATTGCTGTCAGAGCCGCACGGTGCGGACGTGCCGCACCCGGCGATTTCCGACGCGGAGGCCAGCATGGAGCACGATAGCACTCTTTACGTGGGTCTTGATGTTCATAAGGATTCGATCACGGTCGCCTATGCCATTGGTTCGGGCGAGGTTGAACTGCTCGGCAAGATCGGTACTACGCAGGCCGACGTGGAACGGTTGTGCAAGAGACTGCAATCTAAAGCGCGATGCGTCAGCATCGTCTACGAAGCCGGTCCGTGCGGATATGGGCTTTACCGGCAGCTTGTCCAGAAAGAATTCCAGTGCATGGTCTGCGCGCCCTCGCTGATTCCCCGCAAGCCAGGTGAGCACATCAAGACTGACAGACGTGATGCCGTCAAGCTCGTCCGATCGCTGCGTGCCGGCGACCTGTCGGCCGTATACGTCCCCAGCATCGACGATGAAGCATTCCGGGATCTGGCCCGCGCATGGGTGATTGCCAAGGACGACCTCAAGCGTGCACGGCAACGGGTAAAAGCCTTTCTGCTGTCGCACGGCGTGCGCTACACCGGCTCTGCCGACTGGGGGCCGGCGCACCGACGCTGGCTGAGCGCATACAGCTTCGACAGTGCGTGGCAGCAGTTTGCGTTTGAAGAGCTACGTCGCGCGATCGAAGACCGGCTCGCCCAATGTGACCGGCTGGAGTCCGCGCTGCGTGAGGCAGTCGTCAACTGGCGCTTCTATCCCGCCGTCCTGGGCCTGCAGGCAATGCGCGGTGTCCAGTTCACCACGGCAGTGGGCATGCTCGCCGAGCTGGGCGATCTCTCACGCTTCGTGCACCCACGCCAGTTGATGGCGTGGCTCGGGGTGACGCCGTCCGAGCACTCATCGGGCGGCAAGCGTCGTCAGGGCAGCATCACTAAAAGCGGCAACAGTTATGCAAGAAAGCTGCTAGTTGAAGCTGCATGGAGCTATCGCCACCCTGCGCGTGTGAGCCCCGATATTCAGCGTCGTCACGAAGGTCTGCCTAAACCGATTGTAGATCGAGCCTGGGACGCACAGGTGCGCTTGTGCCGACGCTATCGCAAACTCGTCGCGCGCGGCAAGCAGAAGAATATCGCCGTAGTCGCAGTTGCCCGTGAACTCAGCGGATTCATCTGGGACATCTGCCGGCTCTCCTTGTCGCTGGCCATACCGCGCGAGACACAGATGCCATGATGTACAGCAATGCCCTGCGTCTGCATCCACCGTAACGACACGTGCAGGAGTTTCCTGAAGGCGGCGTAGCCCGGCACACGAGTAACCCGCGACCAGGGTAGGCAACGGATCTCATCCGAATTGCGGTGGTAGGTAGCGGAAGGCTCATTGGGCGGACATCTGTAATGCGGTAGCCAATCCGCGGATATCAGCTTGATCCACCGTCGAGATTTACTGCTACGTCGCCCTCAGGAAATTCAAACATCGAAAACACAGAACCGATCATATTGACACGAGAAGTCATATCACCCCTGGAGGGATGACAAGAGAGAAACGTAAAGCGTACCCGACAGACGTGTCAGACGAAGAATGGAGCTTCGTAGCAGCGTATCTGACGTTGATGGATGAGAGTGCACCACAGCGTAAATACGAGTTGCGCGAGATGTTCAATGCGTTGCGCTGGATGGCTCGCGCTGGGGCTGCGTGGCGAATGCTGCCGACCAACTTTCCGCCGTGGGAACTCGTGTACCAGCAGACGCAACGATGGCTGGCGGCCGGCTGTTTCGAGTGCATGGTGAGTGATCTTCGTTCGATTATCCGTGTCGCGCAGGGGCGGCGGGGGCAGCCCAGCGCGGTGATCCTTGATGGCCGTACGATGCAATCGACATGTGAGAGCGGTCCACGCGCAGGCTATGACGGCTACAAGCGCAAGCGTGGCAGCAAGGTGCATATGGCGGTCGACACGCTGGGTCAGTTGCTCGCCGTACACGTGACGCCGGCCAACGAGCAGGAGCGCGCACAGGTGGCAGAGCTGGCGCGCCAGGTGCAGCAGGCAACGGGAGAAACCGTGAAAGTGGCCTTTGCCGATCAGGGTTACACGGGCGAAGCTCCTGCGCAGGCCGCGCGCGCTCAGGGAATTGATCTCCAGGTGGTCAAGCTCGATGAAGCGAAAAAGGGTTTCGTGCTGTTGCCACGTCGATGGGTAGTCGAGCGCAGCTTCGGATGGCTCAACCGCTTTCGACGCCTCGCTCGTGACTACGAACGCTTGCCCGAAACACTCGCAGGTCTGCATTTTGTCGTCTTCGCCATGCTTATGCTTGTCCATGCAATCCCAGTACTTCGAAGTTCCTAACACCGTCTAGCAACGACTCGGGCTGCCCACGAATCAGGCATCGAAGGCATTGACCGGGCCAACGAAATCCAACTTCTTGAGATCGACGCCATTCGTGCGCATAATCGCGTAAGCCATGGCTACGTGGAAGTAGATGTTCGGGATCACGATCTGCAGCAAATAGTTTTCGCCAGTCAGCTTACCCGGCACCCAGGATACTTTTACGATCTGACTGGCGGCGTCAGCGTACCGGTCTACCGCCACGCTTTCAGCAAAGTCGATCGCCTTGCGGATGCGCGCACGTGCTTCATCAAGCGTCTGCTCATTGTCTTCATGCCGCGGCGGCTGCTGTCCTGAAAGCCAGGCGGCTCCGCCTTTCAGATAGTCGCAAGCGCTTTGTATCTGATAGAGCAGCCCGCCCATGTCGGGAGCGAGACGGGTCGACAACAGCACGGCAACATCGAACTTCTTTGCATTCGCGTGGCGCTCAGCCTTGTCGAGATAAGTCTCGATTGTCTTTACTGCTTGCACGCATTGCGCAATAGCCTCTGCATACATCGGATTCTCCAGGGAGATGTTTTTCGCCAACTCATGCTTTGATACGACCGTTTCAGCTTGTGCGTGGAAACTTCACATACAATACTGCGACCTTATCCCCACGTGAGCGAACGCGTTGGACCGACTAGAAGCCATGGAAATGCTGCTGACCGCCGTGGACAGAGGAAGCCTGTCGGCAGCAGCGCGCGAACTCAAGATTCCTGTCAGCACACTCACTCGTAAGGTCGCCGATCTTGAGGAGTTGCTCGGAACTCGGCTGCTGATACGAACCACGCGAAAACTCACATTGACCGACGCGGGCATGTCATACGTCGCGGCGGCACGGCGCATTCTCGACCTCGTGCGTGAACAGGAGCACGAGGCCACGGGCGAGTTCGCGACCGCGAAAGGCGAGTTGGTAGTGACTGCGCCCATGCAACTTGGCCGTCTGCATGTCTTGCCCGTCATCAATCAGTTCCTCGCGCAGTATCCGGACATCACCGTTCGGCTCCTTCTCTCCGATCGAAACATCGATCTCATTGATTCGCACGCCGACCTCGCCTTGCGGATCGGAGAACTTGCGGATAGCAGCATGATCGCCACGCGCATCGGCTCATTGCGCCCGATCGTCTGCGCGAGTCCCGCCTTCCTTGCCAACCATACGCCGCCGCGCGAACCCGACGATCTCGTGAAGTACTCGTGCGTCGTGTTCAATAGCCCGTATCTGTCGCCCTGGCGCTTCCGCCTTCCCGCGACGAGCAAGATCTATGTCCTCGGCGTGAAACCCCGGCTCGAGGTCACGACACCCGACGCTGCCGTCAGCGCCGCCGTGGACAACGCAGGCATCACCTACGTCTTCGAGCACGATGCCGATGAAGCGCTCCGTAACGGGCAGCTCGAGATACTCCTGCCACAGTTCGAGATCGAGCCCGTGCCGGTCCATCTGGTTCATGTGTCCAGAAATCTGATGGCCATCAAACTGCGGCATTTCATCGACTTCGCGGCACCCAAACTTAGGCAATCGCTCTCCCGATTCGGCAAGCAGAAGCGGCACTAGCGATCTCTCGATTCCCTTCGTTCACGACTCGTCGCTCTCGTCACCGAGTACCCGATCATTCCGGTTCTCGATAACGCCCCGCGTCGCCTTCGTTGCACCCGGACCGGCAGCGAACCGCACGTCCCGGTATGTCAGCGCCTGCCCGCCCGTCGCGCGTACTTCGACGGCCTCCACGGGACTCCCGCTTGCATGCTCCACCAAGGTGATCGGCGGCTTTCCATTTGGCCTTAGCCACTTGTCTCCCCATTGCATGAGCGCGACCAGCACCGGGTATAAATCCGCCCCTTTCGAGGTCAAACGGTAACCAAACGTGTTCGCGCGTTCCGCGACCGGGAAACGTTCAAGGATATCCAGTTCGATCAAACGTTCCAGCCGGGCCGTGAGGACATTGCGGGCGATACCGAGCCCGCTCTGAAATTCGTCGAAGCGCCTGCTGCCTTGCGTACACTCGCGAACGATCAGCAGCGTCCACCACTCGCCCACCTCGTCAAGGGCGCGAGCAATCGAACAGTCCATTCCATCGAAGCGTTTTCTATACATGATGGAGCATATCCTAGCGCAAGTTTCGTCACGCAACTTAACCGGATTGTGGGGAACAGCTTCCCGGTTTCGCCCAGTAGTGTGACGCAACGGCGTTGCCTATAGTTGCGTCACGAAACTTAGCCGGCAGTCGTTCACGGAGAAGCCTCCCAGGAACGCGGCCAGATTCTGGACTACGCGGCTTTCTTCATACGAGAGAGCAAAGATTGATCATCTGACGGGCGAGTTGGGCCACAACCCTATGTTGTATAGCCTGCTCCCATAATTAGGAATGCGATGAATACTGAAATTGATCAGGCCGAGACGAGCGTTACGACTCCCGCCAACCCGGCGCCCTCCGGCCCGCTTCGATGGGTCGGCAAAGGTGTCGCAGCCGCGGTGATCGTCGCGATCGCGGCCACGGCAGCTCACATGCACTGGTCGAGTGCAGCGCCCGTTGCCGCACCGCCGCCTCCGTCGGTTGCTGTCAGCGCACCGTTGCAGCGTGATATCGAAGGGCGGCTCGGCTTTCTCGGCCAGTTCTCGGCCGTCAATCGAGTCGACTTGCGCGCGCAGGTCGGCGGCACGCTCGTGCAGATCAATTTCAAGGACGGCGACATCGTGCATAAAGGCGACGTCCTGTTCGAGATCGATCCTGAGCCGTATCAGATCAAGCTGAGCCAGGCGACGGCCGGACTCGAATCCGCGAATGCGCGGCTGGCGCTCGCCACGCGCGAGCTTGCCCGCGCGCAGGAACTGCAGCGTTCTGAGGCGGGCACGGTCGAGAACGTCGATCAGAAAGTCGCTGAACAACGTGCCGCTCAAGCGGCTGTCGACAACGCCAATGCACTCGTTCGCGACGCCCGGTTCGACCTGGATCGCTGCAAGATCACGGCACCGTTTACCGGGCGCATCGGCACACACCTCGTCTCGACGGGCAATCTGGTATCCGGCAGCCGCGCCGGCGGCGGCCCCACGACGCTGCTCGCGACCATCGTTTCGCTGGACCCGATCTACCTGGATTTCGACATTAGCGAAAACGACTACGCCGCCTTCCAGCGTTCTCGTGGAAACCAGAAAGGACCACTCGCAGACGCAGTGAAGATTTCGCCGACAGGCGACAGCGACTATGCGCGCACCGGCACCCTCAACTTTATCGACAACACGCTCGATCGTTCGAGCGGAACGATTCATGCCCGCGCAACGATTCCCAATAGCGACCTGTCGTTGACACCCGGTGGCTTCGCACGCCTGCGGCTGGCGACGACTGCACCGCAACCGGCATTGCTCGTCCCCGATGCCGCCGTACTCCAGGATCAAACGGACCACATGGTCTACGTCGTCGGAGACGATAACGTGGCCTCGCCCCGAAAAGTCGAGATCGGCGACCTTCGAGGTGGCCTGCGCGTCATCCGATCCGGACTTGCCGCGACCGACCGGGTCGTAATCGACGGCATTCCTTCTGTTCGTCCCGGCGCGAAGATTTCTCCCCGCGCGGGAGCGATTCAGTTCTCGGCGGAGCACGGTGGCCAAGGAGCCGAATCATGAAACTGACTCACTTCTTTATCGAGCACCCGCGCTTTGCGGCGGTGCTCAACATATTCGCGGTGTTGATCGGTCTGGCAACCATGGTGAAGCTGCCCGTCGCTCAATATCCGAACATCGTTCCCACGACCATTCAGATCACGACTTCGTACCCCGGTGCATCGGCCGACACGATTGCACGCACGGTCGCCACGCCGCTCGAGCAGTCCGTCAATGGCGTCGAGAACATGGATTACATTTCGAGCCAGTCGACCAGCAACGGTCAGTTGACGATCACGGTGATCTTCAAGGTCGGAACCGATCCGAATACCGCGCTTTTGCTGACACGTAGCCGCGTCGAAGACACGCTGTCGCGCCTGCCTGCCGAAGTGCAGTTGCAGGGCGTCCAGGTGAAAAAGACTATCCAGGCGCTGCTGCTCGGCGTTCACGTGTATTCACCCGACGGCTCGCGCAGCCCTGAATACTTGTCGAATTACATGCTCAAGGTCCGCGATCAGATCGCGCGTCTGCCGGGCGTGTCGGACTTTCAGTTGTTCGGCGAACGGCAGTACGCGATGCGCATCTGGATCGATCCGGACAAGGCAGCCTCGTACAACATCAGCGCGAATGAAATACTGGCAGCGCTTCGCGCGCAGAACGCCGCCGTCTCGGCAGGTGTGCTCAACCAGCCGCCTGTATCGAACAATGGCACAGGTGCCTATCAGATCAATATCGACGCGCTTGGCCGTCTGACGACACCCGAACAGTTTGGCGACGTCGTCGTCAAGTCCGATACGCAGGGACGTCTGACGCGCATTCGCGATATCGGCCGTGTGGAGCTCGGCTCGGTGGACTACGGCTCCAAAGCTTACGCTGACAGGTATGCCGCCACGCCGTGGTTCGTCATTGCCACGCCCGATGCAAACGTGGTGCAGGTCGAGCACGACGTGTGGGCCAAAATGGCCGAGCTGAAGAAGAGCTTCCCGCCCGGCGTCGACTACATCAAGATCTACGACCCGACTACCTTCGTATCCCAATCGATCGAAGAGGTCGCGAAAACCATCGGCATTGCGATTCTGCTGGTGGTTGGTGTGGTGTATCTGTTCCTGCAGAACTGGCGCGCCACGATCATCCCGGTTGTCGCGATTCCGGTGTCTCTGGTCGGTACGTTCGCGATCCTTTCGCTGTTCGGCGCGTCCATCAATAACCTTTCGTTGTTCGGACTCGTTCTGGCCGTCGGGATTGTCGTGGACGATGCGATCGTCGTGGTCGAGAACGTCGAACGGAACATGGCGCTCGGCATGTCGCCGAAAGAAGCCGCTCATCGAACGATGAACGAGGTTTCGACGGCCATTATCGCCATCGCCCTCACATTGTGTGCGGTGTTCGGCCCCACTGCGCTGATGTCCGGCATCTCGGGGCTGTTCTTCAAGCAGTTCGCGATTACGATCGCCGCGTCCACCGTCATCTCGTGCTTCGTCTCGCTTACGCTGAGCCCGGCTCTGTGTGCGGTGCTTCTCAAGCCGCACGAGATGGAAAAGTCCCGCGGCGGATCGACCGCGATGGGGCGCCTCCATCACGCGATTTTCGGCCGGTTCAATGCGTCGTTCGAATGGCTGTCGTCGCGCTACGGAAGGATGACGGGCCGCGCCGTGCGTGCGACCACCGTGATGCTGATCGTCTACGTGGGCCTGATTGGGGCAACTGCGTTGCAGATGTCGAGAATGCCGACCGGCTTCATTCCGGAACAGGACATCGGCTATCAGGCGGTAATTGCGTTCCTTCCTCCGGGCGCCAGTCTCGAACGCACCGACAAGGTGATTCGCGAAATCAACGACATCGTGCTCGATACGCCCGGACTCAAGGGCGTAACACACACGTCGCCTGTGTCGGGCCTCGACGTCACGACGGGCACGATTGCGCCCAACGTCGGCACGCTTTTCTACGGGCTGCCTTCGCTGTATGGCAAGCATGTCCCCGGCGTCAATGCGGCGTCGATGCTGGTCGAACTCCGCAAGCGTGTCGCGGGTGTCAAGGATGCGGTGGTCATCGTGATCAATCCGCCGCCCGTGCAAGGGCTGGGCGCGGCAGGCGGCTTCAAGCTGATGCTGGAAGACCGTGGCGGACTCGGCCCGCAAGCGCTCGCCGACGCGTCACGTGCGCTCGTGGCTGCAGCCAACAAGGACAAGGTATTCGGTGGTGTCTTCACGCTTTACAACGCGGGCGCGCCATCAGTCTATGCGGACATTGACCGCCTGAAGGCGGAAAAGATCGGGCTCACGCCCACCGATGTGTTCTCCACGATGGATCTATACCTTGGCTCGCAGTACGTGAACGACTTCAACTTCATGGGCCGCACGTACCAGGTACGCGTTCAGGGCGATGAAGCATTCCGCCGGACACCCGAAGACATCGGACGGCTCAAGGTGCGCAACTCGACTGGCGATATGGTGCCGATCAGCAGCGTAGCGACGTTCAAAAACACGACCCAGCCGTATCGCGTGCCGCGCTACAACATGTATCCCGCAGCGGAAATCATGGGTGCAGCCGGTCCCGGATATTCGTCGGGCGACGCCATCCAGCACATGGAACAGCTCGCAGCGCAGGTGCTTCCGAACGGCATCACATACGAATGGACCGATCTCGCTCACCAGCAGAAAGAGCAGACCATGTCGCCGCTCGTGATCTTTGCTGCCTCGGCACTGTTCGTGTTCCTCGTGCTTGCTGCGCAGTATGAAAGCTGGAAGACGCCTCTCGCGATCGTGCTGATCGTGCCGATGTGTCTGCTCGCCGCAGCGATCGGTCTGAACGTGCGCGGCATGCCGATCGACATTCTTGCGCAGATCGGCTTCGTGGTGCTCGTCGGACTGGCCGCGAAGAACGCCATTCTCATCGTCGAGTTCGCCAGACAGCGCCAGGAGGAAGACGGTGTCGACGCGGAGGACGCCGCCACCCATGCGGCACATGTGCGGTTGCGTCCTATCCTGATGACGTCGTTTGCGTTTATCGCGGGCGTGGCACCGCTCGCCATTGCCAGCGGCGCCGGCTCGGAAATGCGGCAATCGCTCGGCACAACGGTGTTCTTCGGCATGCTCGGCGTGACGCTCTTCGGGCTCGCATTCACCCCTGCGTTTTACGCCTTCGTTCGCAAACTCGGCATCAAGAGCGCGCCTGTTTTGCGGAAACTCGGTAGTGGAGAAGTGGAATGAACGGCTTCGTATCCAGAACTTCGAAAGCGATCACCGGCAGTCTGATTGTCAGCGCAATGCTTGCGGGCTGTGCGGTCGGGCCCGACTACGTTGCGCCTCACACCGAGATGGCGCCGTTTCACAACGCGAAGGTCGTCGCCGACCGGCAAACGACGTTGCCCGCCCCGAACCTCGATAGCTGGTGGAAGGGCTTCAATGATCCCGAACTGGTCAAGGTGGTGCAACGGGCGCTGGATCAAAACCTGAGCCTCCAGGCTGCGATCGCACGCGTCGCGCAATCACGCGCCGCGGCTCAGGCGGCCGGCGCCCGCCTGCTTCCGACAGTCGATGCCAATGGGTCGTACACGGCATTACACCAGAGCACACAAAGTCCGCTTGGCACGATTGCGAGCGCGTTTCCCAACTACAGCCGCGACCAGAAGGAGTATGTCGCCGGTGCAACGGCAAGCTGGGAAATCGATCTGGCGGGCGGCCTGCGGCGCGCGCATGCGGCGGCCACCGACGAAGAGCAGGCCGCCGAGGCCTCTCAACTCGGCACGCGCGTGACGGTTGCCGCCGACGCAGCCGACGCTTACCTGCAAATCAGAGCGCTGCAGGCGCAACTGGCCGTCACCCAGGACCAGGTCGATACCGATGCGCGTCTGCTGGAACTCGTGAAAGCGCGTAAACAGGCGGGCGCATCGGATGAACGCGAGGTGGCGCAGGCTGAAGCCCTGTTGCTTCAGGCACGTGCCACCGTTCCGAGCTTGCGCGTGTCGCTCGAAGCGCAATTGAACCGGCTCGATGTGCTGATGGGCGCCCAGCCGGGGACCTTTGCGGCAGAACTCGGCACGAACGCGGGTGTGATTCCGGACGTGCCCGCCATCGGCAGCGCGGATCAACCCGTCGACGTGCTGCGGCGGCGCCCGGACATCATCGCTGCCGAACGCCACCTGGCGGCTTCCAACGAAGCGATCGGCGCAGCAATTGCCGATTACTACCCGAAGATTTCGCTCTCGGGCGCCCTGGGATTCGACAGCATTTCAGCCAGTCACTTTCTTAGCGCGAAGTCGTTCCAGCCAATCGGCACGGGTGCGCTGCAGTGGCGTCTGTTCGATTTCGGCAAGGTGGACGCCGAGGTCAAGAATGCGCGCGGCGCTTATGCGGAAGCGTTGGCGGAGTATCGGGAGGCCGCCCTCAAGGCAACCGAAGACGTCGAAGACGCGTTGATGACGCTTTCGCAAACAGAGATTCGCGCGCAGGAAATTGAACAGGAAGTCGCCGCGTTGACGAAGGCGCGCGATCTGTCGGAGAAAGCGTATCGCGCGGGTTCGATCACGCTCACCGATGTGCTCGACGCCGACCGGCAACTGCTCGATGCGCGCGACGATCTCGATGCGACGAAGGCAGACGCTGCCCGCGCCGCGGTGAGAACGTTCCGCTCGCTCGGTGGCGGATGGGACGCCTCGCATCAGCACCTCGCGCAGACGAAGTGACCCGGCGCACGACTTAACCGGTTTATGGGGAACAGCTTCCTGCTTTCGGCTCGTAGTGCGATGCAGTCGGTTTCCCTATAGTTTCATCACGAGACTTAATTCGTAATCTTTCTGGAGAAGCCGACATGGATCGCCGCCTTCTAACACTCTCACTCGGTATGTTTGCGCTGGGCACCGACAGCTTTGTTTTCGCTGGCATCCTGCCTGAAATCGCGCACTCGTTTGGCGTCAGCATCGGCGCTGCTGGCCAACTGATCAGCGTCTACGCGCTGAGCTATGCCCTGCTCGGTCCGACCATAGCAGCGCTTGCTGCGAACGTTCCACGCAAGCGTCTGCTGCTCAGCGGCATCGGATTGTTCGTCATCGCCAATCTCGGCACTATCGTGGCGCCGAATCTCGGCATCGCATTGGCCACGCGCGCTTTCGCAGGCCTTGGTGCAGCGATGTTCTCGCCGACTGCCAGCGGAACGGGCGCGTCACTGGTGCCGCCGGAGCGTCGCGGGTACGCGTTGTCCATCATCGTGGCGGGACTGACGACCGCTACCGCGCTGGGTTCGCCCATAGGTGCCGTGATCGGCGGGCTCGCGAGCTGGCACTGGACGCTGGTGCTCGTTGCCGCGCTCGGTGCAGCCGCGTTCGCCGGTATCGTGGCATTCCTGCCTGACGTGCCGTTGCCGCCGGCCATCTCGCTGCGTGAGCGCCTGTCTCCCCTGACGGACTCGCGCGTCGGACTCACGCTCACGACGACTGTGCTTGCACAGATCGGCACCTTCATCATCTTTAGCTACTTCTCCGTTGTGTTCGATCGTGCGGTCGGCCACAGCGCCCTGGTGCTGGGTGGATTGCTTGTCCTCTGGGGACTGGCAGGAACCTTCTCGAATCTGCTGACAGGACGGATACTAGACAAGATCGGTTCGCACAAAGTCGTGCTGATCAAGCTCTCCATCGTCGCAATCGTCATCCTCACCATGCCGATCACCGGCGCACATCTTTGGAGTGCAGCGATTGCGGTGACGATATGGGGCGCTTGTGCATGGGGTGTGCTGGTACCGCAACAGTTCCGTCTCGCAAGCCTGAATCCGCCGATGACGGCTGTGCTCGTCGGTCTCAACACTTCTGCGACTTATGTAGGTGTGTCAATCGCTGGGGCGCTCGGTGCTGCTGTGATCCCGGTCATCGGCAGCCATAACCTCGGCTACCTCTCCAGCATTCCCGTGGTCATCGCGATCCTTGTCTCCGGGCTCGCGACGCGCCGCATCGCATCGTTTGCAAAAACAGCAAAAGACGCTGTAGCGGCTTGAGTTTCCATTTCCGTTCAAGGAAAAAGCAATGTCTAACGTAAATACATTCCGTCAGTTGCACGATAATTCGGTCCCGCTCCGCTTGCCGAACGCGTGGGATGCCGGAAGTGCACGTCTCATTGAATCGCTGGGTGCACCCGCCATTGCCACGACAAGCGCCGGCTTTGCGTGGGCATTGGGTTATCCGGACGGCCGCCTACTTCCTTTCGATGAGGTCGTTGCTTCTGTTCGGCGTATCGTCCGCGTGCTGAACGTGCCCTTGTCGGTCGATGTCGAGAATGGCTATTCGGACGATCCAAAGACCGTTGCGGACCATGTCATGCGACTGGTGGATCTCGGCATCGCCGGCATCAATATCGAAGATGGCTTAGATCCGGCATCGCTTCTCGCCTTGAAGATCGAGGCGATCAAGGATGCGCTTGTGATGTCGGGTTCGGATCTCTTCGTCAACGCACGCTCCGACGTCTTTCTTGCGGGCCTCGCTGAAAAATCCAAACAAGCCGAAGAGTCGATTGCTCGCGGCAATCTATATGCATCGGCCGGCGCGGATGGACTTTTCCTGCCGGCCCTCGTGCAGTCATCCGATATCGAAACGATTGCGGGCGCGACGCGTTTGCCTCTTAACGTCATGGCCGTGCCAGGACTCGCCGATGCAGTGGCGCTCGGCAAGCTCGGCGTGCGCCGGTTGAGCGCGGGCAGCGGCATCTCGCAGGTCGTGCTCGGCAAGGCGAAGGCCCTCGCGCAGGACTTTCTGAACGACGGTCGTTCCGAAACGCTCGCTAGCAATCCCTTGCCGTACTCCGAAATCCAGAACCTTTTCGCCGGACTGATCAAGCGATGAGCGAGAGACGTATCGCGAAGGTTCGATCGTCGACGTCCGCTCGAACTTCTTTCACTACTGAACACACAGGCAACTGGTTGCTGATATGACTCCGTGTGTCAATCGGGATTGTTTTTTCAGTTTCCAAATGGCAGGTTATGCGGAATTTTCTGAGGGCGACGTAGCAGTACGTCTCGACGGTGGATCACGCTGATATCCGCGGGTTGGGTACCGCATTACAGAGGTCCGCCCAATGAGCCTGCCGCTATCTAGTTCCGCAAGTCGGATGAGATCCGTTGCGTAGCAACCTCGCGGGTTACTCGTGTGCCGGGCTACGCCGCCTTCAGGAAACTCCTTCTGGTGGTCAAGGGGTAAGGGTGTCTCAGGTGTCGCGTCACGCCGTGAGTACTTTGTTCGGCGTAGGTATGGCAAGCGACATCGCGAGCTGGCTGATGTCCCAGATGAACCCGCTAAGTTCGCGGGCGACCGCGATCACCGCGATGTTCCGGTCCTTGCCACGCGCGACGAGCTTCCGGTAGCGTCGGCACAGCCGCACCTGCGCGTCCCAGGCACGATCAACAATGGGTTTCGGGATGCCTTCGTGCCGGCGCTGGATCTCGGGACTCACGCGGGCGAGGTGCCGATAACTCCAGGCCGCTTCGACAAGCAATTTTCTCGCATAGCTGTTGCCGTTCTTGGTGATGCTGCCCTGGCGTCGTTTGTTACCGGATGAGTGTTCGGAGGGCGTAACGCCAAGCCATGCCATCAGCTGCCGTGGGTGTTCAAAGCGCGAAAGATCCCCGAGTTCGGCGATCACGCTCACCGCAGTGGTGAACTGGATGCCGCGCATCGCCTGCAAGCCGAGTATGGCTGGATAGAAGCGCCAGTTGACTGCGGCCTCACGCAGCGCTTTCTCGAGACGTTCGCATTGCGTTAGCCGGTCTTCGATCGTGCGTCGATGTTCTTCGAACGCAAACTGCTGCCATTCGTTTGCAAATGAATGCGTACTCAACCAGCGTTGATGAGCCGGTCCCCAGTTGGCGCTGCCGGTATAGCGCACACCGTGCAGTAGCAGAAATGACTTCAGCCGCTGCCGGGCCTGCTTCAGGTCGTCTTTGGCAGCAGCCCACGCACGGGCCAGGTCCCTGAATGCTTCATCTTCGACGCCAGGAACATACACGGCCGACAGGTCACCCGCCCGTAACGCTCGTACCAGCTTGATCGCGTCACGCCGATCCGTCTTGACACGCTCGCCTGGTTTCTTCGGGATCAGTGACGGTGCACAGACCATGCAGTCGAACCCTTTTTCTGTCAGTTGCCGGTAAAGCCCGTAACCGCATGGCCCTGCTTCGTAGACTACGCATACGCGTCGCGCTTTCGATTGAAGACGCTTGCACAGGCGATCGATATCCGTCTTCGTCGTACCAATCTTGCCGAGCAGTTCAACCTCACCCGTGCCGAGCGCATAGGCCACCGTGATCGAGTCCTTGTGAACGTCGAGCCCTACGTACAGTGTGCTATCGTTTTCCATGCTGGCCTCCGTGGTGGAAGTTGCCGGATGTGGCACTGTCCACATCGTGCGGCTCTGGCAGAGATGCTAACCCGCGTTTGATTCACCCGCAGGCCAGCCACCACCTCACGGAGTCATACTGACTAGTTTCGTGGCTGTGCGGCATTGCCGGATACCGGCGGCATTCACGAACCTGCGAAGCAGGATAAATAGTTGCGGTAAATGGCGGCTATTGGGTTGTTCAATTGGATATTCCCATCAGGAATGTGAATGGATGTGACGTGACTATTCTAGCGCTCTGCGCCATTGATGAACTGCGTGACCCTGCTATGGCGCTCAGCAGTAGTGGCGCAGATTGATCATCGTATAGGCTCGCGTCTTGAAGGCGTAGTGCACGTCACTGATGCGTTCGAAGCGCAGCAGCAGACGGTGAAATTTATCTTCCCAGGCGAACACGCGCTCAATGGTGCGAAAGCGCTCTTCAAAGATCGCCGGATCGAAGCGTCGCTTACGACCGCCTTTGAGCTTTTGCGTCCACGCGGCTTCTCGGGAATGTTGGGAACCATGCCGCGATTGATAATTGCCTTGCGGTTGGCCCGGCAGTCGTAGACGCCGTCCAGACTAACGATCGCGCCTTGCAGGTCCATGCCGATGCCGCGCGCTATCTGGCTGAGCTGGGGCAGCGCCTCGCGCAGCAGGGGCGATTCGCTGCGCCCTGCAAGGCTAAAGGCATTCACCGCTTATCTGAAAGATCTGTCGCCCAAGAAGCGGCCTGTCATTGAGGCTTCAGATCCTGTGCCCTACTACACCCCGAAAGTTAAAAAACCGCGACGCGCTATGCATGAAGCTATGCGCGCTGGTTTGAGGTAACGCTATGCCCACTCGCACGAAGGTAGTCGCATTTCTGGTTGGATCGCCCGCTGATCTGATCAACTTGATTTCCATTTCTACGGTCTTCTCCTACCCGCGAGTTGATGGGAAGTCTGTGTACGCGACCAAGATCCTCTCGACTCAGCCGACCCAAGTCGTCCACGGTTCGGGTGGAATCACGCTTGCTGACTGCATCCCCTACTCCGAGTACACAGGTCCAATTGACACACTTGTGGTCGTCGGAGGTATCAGTGCATTTGCTGAGGTTTCGCCGGACTTGATTCAATGGGTGCGTAGACGTGCATCCCAAACACGCCGTCTCGTTTCTGTCTGTACCGGGGCGTTTGTTTTGGCTCCCACAGGCCTACTTGACGGGAAGCGTGTAACTACCCATTGGCATCACGCAGCAAAGCTTGCCCAGCTCTTCCCGAAACTGAAAGTCGATAAGGACAAGATTTTTCACAAAGACGGGAAAGTCTACTCCACGGCCGGCGTAACGGCAGGGATAGATCTGGCACTCTCTATCGTTGAAGAAGATCTCGGACACCAACAGGTTGCTGCAATCGCTCATACGATGGTTCTCTACGTCCGTCGCCCTAGTCATGAATCGCAGTACAGCACGCTTCTTGCCCAACAGGCTGACGTCAGCGGTACACGCCTTCGCGACCTGCCCGCATGGGCACAATCACGCCTAACGCAAAAGCTGGATGTCAACACGATGGCAAAGGCGGTCGCCATGACACCACGAACGTTCGCTCGTCAGTTTGAGTTGCACTTCAAGACGACTCCGGCACGTTGGGTTCAGAAGATTCGAGTGGAGGCAGCTTGTGTGTACCTTACGACCGACGATCTGCCAGTGAAGGCGATCGCAAGACTGACCGGCTTCCGCGACGAACTGTCACTTCGCAGAGCATTCAGTCAACAACTCACGATGACGCCGAAAGACTATCGTCGAAGGTTTGGCATGGCTCGGCATGTTTCAATCAGCTGAATTGCAAAACGTCGCAGCTTCATAGAAAGACGCTCAATGACGAGGTTCATAGCGATACTCGGTTTCATGATTCAGACGGTACGGTGTGCTTTGAGGATAGGAGTGGTCTATGTTGCAAATGAAGAGTTCGTGTGAACGCTGCGGAACCGACCTAGAGAAAGAGACGACGCAAGCACGGACTTGCTCTTACGAATGACATAAGTCCAGAGAGAGGGGTTTCTACGAGAATAAAGAACGCAATCAATGTGCCTACTGCGATTCCAGTGAAGCGGATCAGTCGGGGAGAGCCGACGAAAATCAAGATTGCGATCATGAGGAGAAACGAAATCGCTAGTTCCGCGATGAAAGCGGTCAAAACACCTGCGGCCCCTGGAATTGTGACGGCATAGAGTACCGGCGGCTCTGTGAAGAGCTTCCCGGCTGGAGATCACCCAATCACCAGCTTTCAACGTCTTGAACTCAGTCAGGATCAGAAAGGCAGTAATGGGGTTCATACCGACTTGAGCCATCTGGCCAAGATCACCTTCGGGCAGAGCCCGCTGCCACGTCTCGTTGGTCTTGATGCGGGTTGACCAGGTTGTGTTCTGAAGCATGGGCGCGATGACTCGATCGCCCACCTTGACGTGTGTAACGCAGCTTCCTACTGCGGACACGCGCCCGACGCCCTCGCATCCTAAACCGTGAGGGAGTGGCGGCAGTTCGCCATAGATGCCCGCAATGATGTACTGATCGGTCGGCGAGACCGGCACGGCTTCCATGTCGATAATCCACTCATCGGCTGCCAATGGGCCGAATTCTGGCTGCTCGACCAGCTTGATCACGTTTTTGGGGTCGCCGTAAGCGGTGAGTTGAAGTGCTTTCACCGGAAAATTCCTTTCATGTAGTGGCGCGCCATGAGCGCTGTCGCTGAAGGTGTCGCGTCGGAAGCGCGCGGGGGCGCCTCCGAACGCTTCGGGCTAGTGGCCGGCAGTGCGACCGCCGTCGACATAGTGGATTTCGCCAGTGACGTAGTCGGCATCTTCGAGGTAGTTCATCGCGCGAACGACGTCTTCGATCTTGCCGTTACGGTTCAAAGGAGAGAACGACTTCAGGTCCTCCGGATTTGATCCATCGTGAAGCGGCGTGATCACGATGCCGAGCGAGATTCCGTTCACGCGGATGTTGCTCGAGGCCAACTCCATGGCCAGACCACGCGTAGCAGCAACGCAGGCACCCTTTGAGAGTGAAGCAACAACCGCCGGAACTGTTTGCAGGGCATGCTCGACGAGGCTGGTCGAAATCTGGACGATATGGCCACCTCCTTGCTTCTTCATCGCCGGGACTGCAGCTTGCGTTGCGAAAAACACGCTGTCGAGATTAGTCCGCATTACTTCGCGGTAAGTCTCTTCCGAGATATCTTCGATTCTTCCCGGACGCCAGATTCCTGCGTTGTTGATTAAGGTATCCACGCGACCGAAGCGGTCGAGCGCGGTATGGATGACTTTCCGTGCAATTTCAGGATTGCCGATATCACCAGGGACGGTGATGTAGTCAGGATCATTCGATTCGGCTATGGTGCGTGCATTCCCAACGACTCGCCACCACACGCTCGCGATAAGCGTTCACAAACGCCGCACCGATCCCGTGGGATGATCCCGTCACAACTACAACTTTCTGGATATCACTCATAGTTCTTTATTCCTCAGGTTGGTTGAAGCGGACTTGCCCACAGAGCCGCCCGCCACAAGCGCAAAGCTAAGCGGCTGTCGCAGCAGCCTTCATCTTGTTCACAGCTTCCTCAGTCGTCCAGAGACCGTTCGCCATGAAGCGCCAATTGACCATGGCAGCCACATAGCCGTCGCCTTCCTCGTTCTTCGGTCCCGCTACCGCGTCCCGTACCATTGCAACCTCGAAACCAGCTTCGATGAGGTCACGCATGTGAGATTCCAGGCAGATATTCGCCGCCGGGCCAGCCATGATGACTTTCTCCACTTTGCGCATCCGGAGCTGCTTGACCATGTCATTCGCCATCGTTCCAAAGTGCTTGTGCGGTGATGTGTTGCAGGTGTGTCCGTCCATCAGATACTTCTTGAACGGCTCGTAATAGTCCGCCCGCGAGTGAGCAAAGCCCTCCAGGTCCACCGGGTCCTTGCGCCCGCAGAAACCAATCCCTCCGAGGTAATGCGCGATAGCGCCACCGGGAACCACCCATTGAAGATCTGTTGGGTAGTACCAGTGGGGGGAGTGAAGGATGTAGTAGCCCAACTCTTGTGCAGTTTTGAGAAGCTGTTCCGTGTGTGAGATCACGTTCCGTTCTTTCAGCGAGTCCGCGATCAGCTCGTAGTAGGTCCCGGTCTTTTCTTCAAAAAACTCGTTTTGCATGTCGACCAGCACGAGCGCCGTGCGCTTGTGGTCAAGTTCCATCTCGGGGTTGCGATGCGTGAACAACATATCTGAGCCTCCCTAATGGGGTCATAGCGCCTTAGTATTCAGGCATACCAATTAAGTATTGCAGATTCCAAAGGGGAACACTCTGACAAAAACAGGGCAGATTCTGCCGCCCAACCAAGACTGCCGGAGCAGTCGAAGCGCTCCGCGACGACCACGATCTAGTCTGGAACCGAAGTCGAGGTTCATCTTCAGCTTTTATGCGCTAGTGAAGGAAGTACCTCGTTCAATTGACCGCTTTGGAATCTCAAAGTGGCAGAGTTCGCACTCTATTTGTCAGATCAAATTGATCGGCATTTCAACCAGTTGTGAAGATGCTGGCCGGGAAGCGCTTTACCAGTTCTGCCATTCGCCACAATTCGATCGGGAACTCCTCGTCTGTCTCAAAATGAGCAGCAATAACGTGACCGATGAGGAAAACAACAGCGCAAGCCGTTTGCGGTAGCTCAGGGCAGGAGGCCGGAGCACAGTAGCGCAATCTCCATCGAATGGCCGGACTCGGCAGTGCTCCGGTCATTCGAAGCTGCATGGTCGGTGTCTCTTGATGGCCGCGTGCTGCCTCATGCAGTTAGCATGCAATGCCTGAACCATCGGGAGGCTTCGATCGGTAGCACGCGACCCTGAGCGGCCCTATGCGGCGCCGAAAGGTCTACGTCTCTTGAAAAACTGGAGCGGCCGTTCGGTGCGACGGGATTGCGGACCGGTCGTCGGCATCAGATGGTCGGGAATCGAGGGTTTCGGGGTACGCAGATGGCATCACCAGGGCTGCGGCTGAGCAGTTCTATTCGTTTCGCATGTAAGCAATCCTCCACATACGCCGTGTTATCCACCTGGGATTTGGCATCGCGACAAAGGCCTTGGAAATTATGAGAAGCGCAGTAGACTCTAAATGGAATCAGGCACAGCGAAGCCAGAACAGCATTGCTGTTTGAGTCGAGATGTCGCCTCGGTTACTCCGCCAAATGCATCAGCGTTGTTGCATTAATCAGGCGTAGAGACAACATGCCCTCTGTGATGCCGATCTCAGGCGATACGGACGGACTGCGGGCGTTCGATGGCCGCCATGCGGTTGAGCACGCCTGCACGAATCGAGACTTCGGTTGCCTGGGAGCCAATCTCGCGAGCCCACAGGCAGGAGCCCGTGAGGATCTTGAGCCGGTACATCAGGGCCTCTGCCAGCGAGCGACGATGGTAGCCACTCGCCTGCTTCCATTCACGTCTGCTGCTTGCCGCGATCGCGTCGATGGCAGCATTGCGCCAGGCCGCGCCGGGCGTGCTCGCTGGCCACGGCGTCGCGCCCTCACGTGGCGGAATCGAAGGGACCGCTGCGCGCGCAGCAATTCGCGCATGGCATACCTTGGTGTCGTAGGCGCCGTCGCCGCCGATGGTATCGATTGCCACATCAGCAGGAATCTGGTCGAGCAAATCGGGCAGAACTTCGCCATCGCCTTCGTCTTGATGGGTCATAAGCGCGGCGCAGATCTGGCCCGTGTTCGCATCCATCGCCAAGTGCACCTTGCGCCACGTGCGACGTTTGGACCAGCCGTGCTTGCGTACCTTCCACTCGCCTTCGCCGTAGACCTTCAGGCCGGTGCTGTCGACCACCAGGTGCAAGGGCTCGTTGGCGCGCCGCGTTGGCAGTACAACCTTCAGTGTCTGTGCGCGGCGGCTCAAGGTCGTGTAGTTCGGCACCGGCAAGCCCGGGTAGGCGAGTTTGCGCAGACTGAGCACGAAGCCCTGCACAGCGCGCAGCGGCAGATGAAAAACCTGCTTGAGGCCGAGCAGCATCTGGATCGCCGCATCGCTGTAGATGCGCGGTCGGCCGCGCCTGGTCAAGCCAGCTTCGGATAGCTGCGTCAGTACGCTTTCACCAATCCACATGGTCACATCGCCTCTCGCAATCAAGCCCGCGTTGTATTCACGCCAGTTCTTGACGCGGTATGCACCTTTGGGCTCGCTTGCCTTGCGTTCGTCCTTGCGCATCTTCTTGGCGAAAAAATCGAGAATCTACGCAGTTCGAAGTGAAGTTAACATCCTGGTCAACCCGAGCGTTGCGCGTAAACGTCACTGCCAAGCGCCGTGATTTTTGCAACAACGCCAATGCATCACGCGATTTTGTCGTCGATGTGGTTATGTGGCAAATGACCAGCTCTGCCGATCCTATGAGCCAGCAGGGAAATTCCACGAGACATACCGCCTCGGGGATGGCATTAACCGACACGGGCTCCAGCAATTGGCCCGAAGCCGGAGAAGATAACCTCCACGGAGTATGTGATGGCAATCAAACCACATTGGCGAACGCCACTTTTCATGATTCTGCTTTCGCTTTCCATGATGGGCAATGTCGCGCGCGCGGAAGGCATTCCAATTGTCACCGGCCAACAATGGATGGCGTCGTCGGAGGCGGAGAAGAAAGCGTATCTCGTGGGTATCGCCAACCTGTTGGACGTCGAACGCGCCTATGGCGGTGCTACGTCGAACCGCAACGACATCCCACAGCGATTTGGCAAAGGCATGCAGGGCCAGACGCTCGACAGCGTACGTCAGGGGCTGGATAACTACTACGCAGCCAATCCAACGATGGTCCAGCATCCGGTGATTGAGACCCTCTGGTTTCAGATGGTCGTGCCCGGGCTGAACAAGAACCAGTAAGGAAGACGGTCATGAAGCGACTTGGATGGTTCGTTAGCATCGGTACCCTGGTCGCCGCGATCGGCTGCACGGACATGACTCCGCGGCAGCAGGGCACGGTGAGCGGCGGGGCGATAGGGGCGGCGGGCGGCGCGGGTATCGCGGCAATCGCAGGCGGTGATGCGTGGACCGGTGCGATTATCGGCGGCGCGGCGGGTGCTGTGGCCGGCAATATGCGGGGTGGTCATCAATAGGCCTGCCTGTACAGGTTGTTGACCAGGTGAAGGCGAATCATGCCGGCGGAGAGCTGGAGCAGCGTAGCGTGAATATCGAGCCAACGTTCGCGGTGACAACCAGAGGAAGAGGCACCGATATGAGCGATGGTGACGGATTCAAGGAGTTGTACGTGCGCGCGGCGAAGAGGAACTCCATCTCCGCGGTGCCGTCGCTCACTTCACGGATTGAGCCTCGTAATCCGTTGGCCGTGTACGCCAAGCCCGGCCATCAATCCTTGCTGACCAAAGATAAATGCGTAGACGTCAGCCTGCAGTGTTGTGGTGTTCATCGATCTGGCTGCGCCCGCATCCACGACTACAACGGTCGGGCCTACGCCAACGGCCCAACCACTACTATCGAAGGGTTGGCGCGCGGCTGCGTCGGTCATCAGAAACAACGCCTCCGAGAGCGTCTGCGCACCAGCCTGCAGGCCCCACGAAACCCCAGTGTTTCTGAAGTAGCCTAGGACTTTGCCGTCGGAACCGAACAGTACGCCTCTTCCGCCTTGCGCGCCGACCCCGAGGCCCGCCCTGACGATGTTCGGAAACACGAGAACTGCCTTCGCCCGATCATGAAGGTCCCTGGCTCTGGGCGCCGTGTCAAACAGTTGCTGCAGCGCCGCGCGCGCTTGCGCCTCCAGTTCTGGATCACCCGTTCCTGGCGACGAAGTCCCTTGCGTTGAACAGGCTGCCGTGAGCAGCAAAAGCGGGACCACGAGAAAAAGCCACAGACACTTGCTCATGACACGCGCTCCATGCGAAAGGCGACCTGGCGATATGAAACGAACTCCCGCATCGGGATCTTCTCCGACCATATGAATAGTGGCACCTGCTTGCCGTCAAGACAACTGGACCTTGGTCTCATAGCGACGTGGCAGGCCCCCGGCAGCCATCCCGGTCCCGCAATCCTGCGGAGTCGGCTTGCTCGCCGCGCGACGAGCTTTTCGTCAAGGCGTGCGTTCCGCAATCGACAAGCGCTACGTGGTCCGCTGACCGGACGAAGGTCCGGACAATGACTTGACGGGCATGTTTTGGACCTGACGGTCCGGTATCCGTAAAGGAGCCGCCCCTCGAATGTCGGTGCGAGAGCGCGGGCCAATGACCGTAGATGGCCGGCGACCGCTCGCTAACCGGCCTGACAATCTACACCTCCGTCTGCTCGGCGATTTCGAGTGCATCATCTACCTCGATGCCGAGGTATCGCACTGTACTTTCAAGTTTCGTGTGGCCGAGTAACAACTGGACAGCCCTGAGGTTCTTAGTGCGACGATAGATCAACGACGCCTTGGTCCGCCGCATCGTGTGGGTGCCGTAGGCCGTGTCGTCAAGGCCGATTGACGCGATCCATCGATGAACCAGCCGGGCATATTGCCGTGTCGACAAGTGCGGAGAGCCGTGAATTCTGCTCGGGAACAGGAAGTCGGTTCCGTGCAGCTCCGCATGCCTTATCCATGCTGCCACACTCTCACGAGTCTGTTCGGTAATCTCGAACTGAACCGGCCGTTGCGTCTTCTGCTGCATGATCATCGCGCGGCTGGCAACGTGCTCCCCGTGACAAACATCGCGAACGCGCAGCTTCGTCAAATCACAAGCGCGAAGCTTGCTGTCGATGCCGAGATTGAACATTGCCAGATCTCGCACGCGGGACGAGAGCTGCAGCCGCACGCGTATCGCCCAGATTTCCTTCAGCTTCAGCGGTGGCTTCTGACCGGTTAATCTCCCTTTGTTCCACGGGACCCGCGTCGGGACCGAGTCGTTTGATGTGCTCATGACAATCTCCTTTCAGTTGAAGGAGATCCAGTTTGCGTCTGGCGCAATGGGCGCTACCCGACCCACAACTGCCCTTCGATCCCACGTACCCTTAACGGCGGCTTCCAAGGGTACAACGGCCGTTTGAGCAATTATGTCAGCCGGAGGGTCCTCGGCCGTATGGAAAGCTTCGCATGATGCCGAGCAGCTGCCGACCGTCGCCATCCTCTCCCCCAAGCGACGCGCGTTTCGGGATCTTTGCCGTGATAAGCGCGGGAAAAGTGACGGCTTCACGAGAGATGCCCGCGCGGCCGCCTGCCGGCGCCCGTCGACCAACCAATTCCGCCATCTGACACATCGGCGCAATTCAGTAGTAAGCTTGGGCGTCAGCCGATTGGAGTCCAACGTCGTGGCACTACCCCTGATCGTGGAATGCGGCGACGGCGCCGCTCAGGCAACCGACCTTTGCTCTTGGCTTCATGATGGTCGCCTCGCCGGCGTCCAGAAAGTCAGTCAGCAAGAGGAGCCCGCAAAGTCCGGAGAGCAGGGGCCGTTGCTGCTGCCCTTGCTGACCGTTATTCTCGCTTCGCCAGCCGTCGTCGCGGTGGTTAAAAGCGTGCACCGGTATATTCAGGCGCGCACGCCACAGACGACGATTACGCTCAAGCAGGGATCAAAATCCCTGACCATTGTTTGCGTAAACCCGCCGCCGATTGCCGAGCTCGTTGAACAGGCAAAAACGCTGTTTGAAGAGTGAATCATGAAGTACCCGCCCGATCTCTCGTACGAGTCAGAGTCGCGTGTGATCTTCATTGGCACCACCAGGTGCCACGAGGATATGGAACGGTTGCCGCCGCTCCCCCAGGTCGAAAACAATATCGCCGATCTACGCAAACTGTTCGGCCATCCCCACGTCGTTGGCCTGCCGCCCGCTTGTATCACCACTCTGATCGACGTCGAAGAGGCGGGCACTGTGGTTCGATCGGTAGCGAGGTACGCCCTCGAAGCAACGGATACACTGCTTATTTACTATTCCGGACATGGTCTTTATGGGGACAGGAAGTGCCCCCTTTATCTCGCTGCCGGGACAACTACTAGCGACATGAAGCGGTCAAGCGCTATCCGGGTTACCGATATAAAAGATGCGATGCGGGACTCTCCCGCACGTAAGCGAATCCTTATTTTGGATTGCTGCTATGCCGGCCGCGCACTCGATGGTGAAATGAGCGGCGGCGATGACGTCGGTGATGCAATAGATATAAGCGGCACCTATGGAATCGGCGCCGTACCCGGTGATTACAAAGCGCTGGCGCCGCCAGGCGAAAGGCTCACATCATTTACCAAGGCGCTCGTAAACGTACTCGATGGTGGAATTGCCACAGCCGGAGCAGTGCTCACGGTCGATCAGGTATTCCAGGCGGTTAAGCGACAGGTCGGCAGAGAAAGTGATATGCCCCTTCCGCAGAGGAATAATTCGAATGACGGCGGCCTGTTTAAAATTGCCCGAAACCGCGCATTGGAGTCGCCGCGGGAAGATGTTTTGAGCGAGCCAATTTTTTGGCGTGCGATGTTCAGGAAGAGACAGGTCTTCTTGGTGGGCCACATCGCCGTCCGGGTCTTCCTGACGGATGCGCAAGGAAAGGTCATGAAGACAATTGGCCCGGAAGACTCGTTTACCCGATTGGTTATCGAACTCCAAAACATATTGCCGTATCGGGTAGAGGTCATGGCCGATGCGACATGCGAAGCATTGTCTCAAGTTGGAGGCGAATCGTTTCATTACCAACAAGTAATCGACCTTGCACCGGCCAGCACCCAAATCAGCGAGAGCCCCGTGCGCCTCCGTCCGGGGAGCCTGAGTGTTGTTGGGAAACTGACGCTGGCCACCCGCACCTCGCGAATGACGTCATGGCGGCAAGAGCCTAAGGCAGTCGCTTTCAGCGTTCAGGTACGGAATACCTCGTAACGATCGGCTTGATAACGTCCCGCGTCTGAAGGACTTAAGGCCGCGGGCGTTGCGCAAATCCAGTTGCGGCTTCCACCAGAGAGCGAGTGTTCACGTTTATGAAACAACGCTGTCACTGTTCCGGACTACGAGACGAAGCCTGGCTCCCGTTCGCCCTGAGGTAGACACCTGAATGTTTCGCTCATGCGCGTACCTGTGTCATACCGAAAGCATGACGTTAAGCGCAACACTGTAAGAAACGATGGTCGCTGTATCGCGCGGAGCAGACGCTCTATTGGCCGCGTGACGGACAATGTGAAGGCCAGCAATTGGCCGACTGCTGCCCGACGCGGTCGGCTGAACACGACCCGTTACAGACATTGTTCCCCTCAGTCTGATCGCTGAAAAGGGGTCATTCAAATTAACCAGATTGCCTGTCAACTCAGTCGTTGCGCGCGTGCTTAGACCGCCGTGAGACGGCCGTTCCGCCCCGCCCTTTGCAAACCCGCCTCACCCGGCGACCAACGCCCTAAGGATCTCGCGCACCCAGCGATGGCCGGTGTGTCCGTGACTGCGCTCATGCCACAGCATGCCCACCTCGAAGCCCGGAACGGAAATCGGGCATTCTACGATCCGCAATGCATCGGTGTGATCGCGCACAAGCCGTTGCGGCACTAGAGCAACGAGGTCGGAGCGGGACACGATATCCAGCACAAACAGGAAGGAGGCCGCGGACAGCACCACGTTGCGCCGAAGGCCTAGGGCCGCCAACGCGTCGTCCACGGGCGTGACGAAGTCGCCGCCGCGTAGCGACACGATGACATGCTCAAGCTGCGCGAACTGCAAAACCGTGAGCTTTCGTCGCAGCTTGGGATGGTCGCGGCGGCCTATCATCACGTAGCGTTCGTTAAACAGGTGGCGGCTGCGCAGGCCAGTCGGGGCGTCACTGGGCGTCATAAACGCGAGGTCGACCTCGCCGTGAGCCATTTGCGTTGGCAGTTGCGGAACGTCCAGCATACGCAACGCTATCCGCACACCAGGCGCCTGTTGTCGAAGCTCCAGGAGTAGCGGCTGCACAAGCGCAGCCTGTAGATAGTCGGTGCAGGCGATAGCCATAGTTAGTTGCGCCCGCGCGGGATCGAAATGGCCATGCTGGATCACCGTTGCACGCAATTGATCAAGCGCATTGCACAAGGGCGCCAGCAGTTCGTCGGCTTTCGCCGTGGGAGTCATGCCGCGTTGCGCCGGGATCAGCAACGGGTCACCAAACAGGTCGCGCAAGCGTGCGAGCTGCGCACTTACCGCTGGTTGGCTAAGGTGTAGGCGGCGGGCAGCGCGCGTCACGTTTTGCTCTGCGAGCAAGGCTTCGAGGGTGACCAACAGGTTCAGGTCTATGCGTTTGGTATCCATGGCATGGATAGTAGAGCAAGAGATTGACGATTTCACTCTATAGCATTTTTTGTCCAGACTGCACATGTCGGCGCGCGTGTTGCGTGCCTGTATGGAGAGTCTCATGACGCCTTTTGCACCATTGCCCTTGATCACCGTCGCTGGCGCCTCCAGCAAGCAAGGCCGCAGCGTGGCCTGCGCCCTGCTGGATAGCGGTCGCTACCGCGTGCGCGCTCTCGCACGAAGTGCAGATAGCGCACCCATGCGCGAACTGGCCCAGCGCGGCGCCGAGATCGTCATCGCGCCGTTGGAGGCGGGTCGCCAAGCCGAGCTTGCCGCGGCTATGCGCGGCTCGTACGGTGCCTTCCTGATGACACCGCCAATAGCGCCCGTGCCGCCGCCGGGCCGCCCCGAATTGGCGCTGGGGCTCGAGTTGGCTGATGCGGCGCTCGCCGCGGGCGTGGAGCATATTGTCTGGAGCAGCCTCGAAAACGTTGAGGCTCGCACGGGGGGCACCCTGTGGGCGCCACACTTCACCGAAAAGGCCTTGGTGGAGGCATACTTGCGCACGCTGCCGCTGCGCAGCTCCTTCATCCAGCTCGCTTTTTTCTACAGCAACTTCCTTGAGTACTACGTACCACGGCCGGAAACCGACGACAGCCTCAGCTTCGCCGTCTATCTGCCGCCAGATACGCCCGTGCCATTTGTCGATCCGCTGACCGCAACCGGTCCCGCGGTTCTGGCGCAATTTGACGAGCCGGAGTCTTATTCCGGCCAAACCCTGCCGGTGATCGGTGAGGTCCTGACCGCGCGCGAGATTGTGGACACCTTCGTCCGCGTAACAGGCCGGCGTGCGCACTACGCCTCAGCGTATACGCGCGAGGAATTACTACGTCACTTTCCCGCGTTCGGTGCCGATGAGTGGCTGGTGCGCGAACTTGTGGGAATGGTTACCTATGCGGTCGAATACGGGTACTACGCGCCAGAACGAGACTTGACGTGGAGCCGGCGAAACGATCCCGACGCACTGACATGGGAAGGTTTTCTGCGGCGCAGTGGTTGGCGTGGAGAACTCACCAGCTTCCGGGTTGCAACGGGTTTATAGACGATTACGCACGCGGTCGACTAAAAGGCCGTCTGGCTCGGAGGGCTTATCAACATACGCCCTTCCGAGGTAAAGCTCGACCGGTATTTCTTATCGCAAAAAATGCTCCACGGCTCCGGCGGCGAAATGGGCCGCGGTGCAGGAAGTTGACATCTGGCCGGCGTCCTTCCGGGTTCCTGTAAAGCGAGCAGGAACCCCGAAAGCGGTCAACTATGACCGACCGCTGTTGGCCCAGACTGTGTCAAAACGCCATTTTGACAGGTTAAAATGGCTCATCCGATAGCGGAGGATGGGCGAGATGAAGCGGTTCGTTCAAGGCGACAGTCGTACACAAAGCTTTCTCCTCCCTGAAGCACTTGACGACTACGTGACGGACACCAATCCCGTGCGTGTAGTCGATGTTTTTGTAGATGAGCTTGATCTTCAGAAGCTTGGGTTTGAAGGTGTTGAGCCAGCGCTGACAGGGCGGCCTTCGTATCATCCGGAGGTGATGCTCAAGATCTACATCTACGGTTACTTGAACCGTATTCAATCCAGCCGTCGCCTTGAACGCGAGGCTCAGCGCAACGTCGAACTGATGTGGCTCACGGGCCGCTTGGCGCCGGACTTCAAGACCATTGCGCGGTTCCGTAAAGACAACGGCAAAGCAATCCGCAGCGTCTGTCGTCAGTTCGTCATGCTATGCCAGCGTCTGGACCTTTTCGCTGAAGCGTTCGTTGCGATCGACGGCAGCAAGTTCAAGGCGGTGAACCATCGTGATCGCAACTTCACAAGCGCCAAGCTCGAACGACGCATGCGCGACATCGAGTCAAGTATCGCTCGCTATCTCGAGGCGATGGACACAGCCGATCGTCAGGAGCCTGCAATCGCGAAGGCCAGAACAGAGCGACTGCAAGACAAGATCGCGGCCTTGAAGGAACAGATGCGAAGCCTCAAGGAAATCGAGGTTAAACTGAACGAAGCACCGGACCGACAGGTGTCGCTCACGGATCCCGATGCCCGTTCGATGAAGACACGAGGAACGGGAGTCGTCGGCTACAACGTCCAGACGGCGGTTGACACGAAGCACCATCTGATCGTCGCGCACGTCGTTACGAATGATGGCATTGATCGTGATCAGTTGACGTCGATGGCGAAGCTGGCGCGTGAGGAGATGGCCGTCGACAAGCTCACCGCAGTTGCGGATCGCGGCTACTACAAGAGCGAGGAGCTACTCGCATGTCATGAGGCTGGAATAAGCGTGTTTGTTCCGAAGACGGTGACATCGAGCGCAACGGCTCATGGCCGCTTCGGCAAGGAAGATTTCATTTACAACGCAAAGATGAACGAATATCGGTGCCCAGCAGGCGAGCGGCTCATCTGGCGATTCTCGACCGTTGAGCGCGGCCTGAAGATCAGTAAGTATTGGAGTTCGAATTGCCAGCAATGTTCGCTAAAAGGGGACTGCACGCCGGGTCCTCAACGTCGCGTGACCCGCTGGGAACACGAAGCTGTTCTTGATGAGATGCAGGCGCGACTTGATCATGCGCCTGAGATGATGCGCATCCGGCGACAGACTGTCGAGCACCCGTTCGGCACGATCAAGGCATGGATGGGCGCCACTCATTTCCTGACACGGACCATCGGGCGGGTGAGTACGGAGATGAGCTTGCACGTGCTGGCGTACAACATGAAGCGGGTGATCAAGCTACTCGGTTCAGAAGCGGTTATGAAGGCGATGCGGGCATGATGCCCGTACGGGGCTGTTGAGCCTTTGCGATATGTTCGACTGTGATTTGCGTTCAGATTGCTGCAAACGACAAGCCGCGACGTGCGCCGGAACAGGTTTCGTCAATTCCCAGTGGCCACGCGTTTTGACACAGTCTGGGCCGACTACTGCCTGTCGGCAAGTTGGCACCCGAGAAAACCCGTAGAGAACGATCTTTTTTGGCCCGACGGTGCGAGAGATGCACGGATTGGAGTCGGCCCTGTCAGCTAGATAAGGGACGGTTGATCGCCCTGGTCCGGGGCAGGCGCGGTCCGTGCGCGTGGCGGAAGCGGGTATGGCTCCGCCTTCAAGGCATCGGCTGTCAGCAACCGCAGGAAAGATCTGGCTTCGTCAGTGCTTCGGCACGAAAGCCAGTCGACGTGCTCGGATTGCGGAAGCACGACGACGCCGCGCTTCTCGACGCCGGGCTTGTGAAATCGCTTCATCAACGGATGCTCGTCGGCATTGACAGTCAACATGGTCATGGACAAGCGCTGCGAGCCGTCCAGGTTGTCCCACGCGCGCCATAGGCCCGCTATGGCACATGCGCTGCCGTCAGCCAGCCCGATGCGCCAACGTACAGCCTTCCCAGTCTCATACGATGGCTCATAGAACCTGTGACACGGGATAAGGGCGAGTTGCAGCCGGTTCCACGCTCCGCTGAAGCTGCGCTTCTGACCAACAGTCTCGGCCCGCGCGTTCATCGTGTCAAAGACCTTCACCCCGGGCGGAATCCGCTCGCGTGGGACCATTCCAAAGGTTGCAGCGTCGGTCGATAGCTGACCGTCGATGTGGCGGAAAATCGGGGCAGCGTAATCCTTGTAGATCTCGCGGCGGTATTCAAATGAGGGTTTGGGGAACAGGCTGAACGCTTCGAATTCCATCTGTCCGGGCGCTTCGTAGCTGGTACACATGACCTTTTCCTCCGTCAGTCGATGGGAGCAGGAATGGGGGAGCGCTCGGGTCCTTGCAGGAAGGCGAGCAGGCGCCGCTCGGCACCCTCGTACTGATGCAGCGGGGCGGTGCGTAGCTGGGCGTCGTGCAGGGCGAGAAGCGCGGTGAACGTGGAAACGCAGTCTTCGTCGAGTAACCAGCCGTCCTGCCTACCGCTCTCGTGCGCTTTCATCAACGTGATTTCTCCGACACACTCAGCGGCCTTGAACAGTTCGACGGGTTCGCCGCCATACCCGGCGCACTGAAGAAACCACGCCATGTAAGTCGCCCGGGTAAGTTCGTTGACGATGCGACCATTGCCGTGGCCGCGACGCCAGCAGTCCAGCGCGACGTGATAGGACAGTGACCGCTCGCGCGCCAGTGCGGCGCTCATCGGCAACAGCTTCGTTTTGGTAAGTGGCCTGCGCGCCATCTTTTTCTCGCCTGCGCGCTTCCGGCTTGACGCCATCTTGTCCATCGCTCCGTTGGATCGCCCGCCATCATTGAACGGGCTTCACGAAATGGTAACAGCATGGGGCATGGTGCCCCGGCGGACTACCGGCTATCCGCTACTGCATTCGCGGGCGGCGCAATCGCAAAGGCCGCACGGGCTTTGCCCGCCATCCAGCCGGGCGCGCGTCCACGTCCACTCCAGGTGGCTCCGCTGGACGGGTCTCTGTACTTCGGCTCCTGAGCGCCGGTCTGCCTGACCCTGGGTCGACGACGGCCCGGCGCCTCCTGAAGGTCGTGCAGCGGGATATGCCACTCCTCCATCCTGGCCTGGATCTCGCGAATGGCTCCGGCCTTTTCCTTGGCGAGCGCAATGTCGATTTCGCGGTCTAGCGTCGCGAGCTCTGTCTTGAGCTTAAGGTAAGTCGACATGTAATTCTCCTATGCTTTCGTGTGCAGGCGGTGCTGGGCCTGAGCCGCGTCGAGGCTATCGAAGTTGCCCCGGTGGTCGCGACCCTCCCACAGCATGAAGCGCGGTACGCCAGCGACGACGTATCGCCCGATGGTCCAGCCGCTAGGGTGCGACCAGCCATAGGGCGAATCCTGCTTCCATTCGGTCTGTGAGGCTACATCAGACATGGGGTGTCTCGTGGACTGAGCGCGTTGACTGGCTAATTTATCCGCGAGTCGCGAGAGCGCGCTCGATCTTCTTGTCAGTCTTGTACTGGCTCAACGCATAGACCGACCAGATCGCGGCCGGAATCCAGCCGATCAGCGTGAACTGCAGCAGCAGGCAGATGATTCCTGCAAAGGGACGTCCGATCGTGAAAAACTGAAGCCATGGGAAAACGATGGCAAGCAACAAACGCATAATGATCCTTTGTGGTTGAGAGTCGTCAAGAAAGGCGCCAGCGACTGGCTGGCGATTGGGGCGGGTTTTCGCCGCAATCTGGTTATGAAAAGTTCGCGCGTCAACTCAGGGCATCGCGCCTTCGTCATCGCGCATGCAACGGAAATAACGGGGGTCATTTTTTTCAAGACGTTCCAGTTTCCCTGTGGCCGCAAGCACGGCCTGCAATGGCACCTGATGCATTATCCGGTCGTACTCGTTGACGATCGCTATCAGGTCGTCGCTCAATACGGCGGGTACGGTCCATTGCTCCCGGTCCTTGCCTCCTTCGATCAGATGTACGACCTGCCGGCCTGTTTCGCGGATCATGTCCAACGGCAAGGCGGCGCGCCCTTCGGCCGTCAGCATTTCCGTGAGCAGCACCACCGACTGCAGGTTAAGCAGCGCTGTCTCGTCGTTGTGACCAGAGCGGATCGCTTCAAGGCCAACGCGGATATGCAGGACGATCCGGTCTGCCTCGGCGCGTGCGAGCGGTGACGTTAGTAGCCGTTTCTTTGTGGCCTGCTCCGCGCTTGCATTGGCCAGCTTTCTGCGTTTCTTTGATACAGGCATTGATGTCTTGCGTGAAATTGCTAGATGCTGTTTTCGCATGTGCCCGCTGCCGGAACCGGCGAGGCAAGCGTTGCGATAAGCGTATAGCCCGGGTACTGCCGACGCGTGGTTTGCGAGAAAGCCGACACCGCTGCTTCGCTATCGTCCGCCGTGACGATGCCGTGAACCGGCTTGATCACGTCCGATGTGCCGTCCTGCCGCAATACACCGGAGACGATGAAGCGCGTCGGCTGATGAACTTTCCAGCCGATGTGTGCGCCTCGTTCGGTTGCCACGGCGGGTGCGGATGCTGCAAGGCCGGTAACGGCAATGGCGAGCGCGGGTATGAGCGCCTTGAGAGCGGCGACCTTTTCACGTAAGGCTGTGCTCAGCGGAACTTCCGATTTTTTAGAGTGTGGTGCCATAAATTCCTCAGTGAGTCCGGTTGATTTTATGGCTCACAGAGCATTGTCAAGTGCTGGCGCGTTGCGCGAGTCAGGCATAAAGACCCGGCGCATAATGGGCGGTGGCCCGACACGGCTTCGAGATTGAAATACATCGGTCGGCCGAAAGGTTGCAGCTTTCTCACTAACGGCACGACGTCGAGAAACTTTAAAGTAGCGCGCCAGGAATCGTCTAGTCCGGCCGCCCGTTAGCGGGGTGGTGGGCTTCGGTACAGAACGTGCTGTGCGACTATTGCCGAATGTCAGCCAGCGCACCTGCGCGTTCCAATCAACCGCCCGGGTTTCAGGAGACACGATGACGCGCGAACAATTTGTCAGCCAGCTTGGAATGATGCTCCGTGACGTGCCGGTGGGCACAGCAGCGGACCTAAGCGACTGTATGGTCGCGTACTGGGACGGGGACGCCGTCGTTTTTGCCTTCCTGTGTGAGCGTGGGACTGGAGCTATCGACGAAGAATTCGACATGGAAGACTACGTGTGGGAGGAATGGCAGCCAACGTTTGAAAACTGGCTTTCTGCTCCCGCGCTCAGCATCCGTCCCGAACTTATCGAGTGGCTCAGAGACGCGCCACCGCGCGAGGCGGGCGTGTGACATGGGGCGCTGGAGCCGGCTCCTCAGCCTTCTCAGCCCGCTTGACGGTCTTGCGCGGCTTGGCGGGGAGTTCCGCGACGGGCGCCGCTGGCCGCGCACGCGAAGGCGCGGGGGTGCGTTTCGCGTTCCATGCAACTGGCCCGCGAGCAGTGGAAGCGACACAGGCTATAACTCCGCAGGGGACGCGTGCATTGCGGCCCGTGGCAGAATGATTGTCCCCGCATCTCAACGGAGACTGCCATGTCGATTCTGGTAGGGACCGCCTCGTGGACTGATAAAACGCTGATCGAGTCGGGCGCCTTCTACCCTCCCGACTGCAGCAGCGCAGAGGCGCGCCTGCGGTACTACGCCAGCGTGTTCCCGCTGGTCGAAGTCGATTCTTCGTACTATGCGATGCCGAGCGCTGCCAACAGCGCCTTGTGGGTCGAGAGGACGCCAGCCAAATTCGTTTTCGACGTAAAGGCCTTTCGCCTGTTCACCGGCCACCAGACCGAGCCGCGATTTTTCCCGAAGGACCTGCAGGCCGACTTGCCAAGCACCGGCAAGAAGAACCTGTACTACAAGGACATTCCGGCGCCGGTGGTCGAGGAACTGTGGGCGCGCTTCTTCGAGGCGCTGCGGCCGCTGCATCAGGCTGGCAAGCTGGGTTCAGTGCTTTTCCAGTTCCCTCACTGGATCACCGCCGTACCGAAGGCCAGGGAGCATGTTGAACATTGTGCCGAACGCATGCACCCGTTCCTCACCGCGTTTGAATTCCGGCACGAGAGTTGGTTCAGCGAAAGGCACCGTGAGTCGACGCTGGCTATGGAGCGGGAACGTGGAATTGTGCACGTTATTGTCGATGCGCCAGAAGGGGTGACGAAGCGCGCACACACCGTCTGGGAGGCGACCTCGCCGGAGCTCGCGATCGTGCGGCTGCATGGCCGCAACGCTGACACCTGGACCGGCGCAGAGTCGGCGGCCGACCGGTTCAACTATGAGTACTCCGAGGACGAGCTGCGCGCCCTCGCGCCGGGCATCCAGGCAATCGCGAAGAACGTCGGGCGCACGCACGTCTTGTTCAACAACTGTTATAGGGATGTCGCACAGCGCAACGCGGGAATGATGACGCGGCTGCTCAACGCCGAGCGGATTGGTTAGATCCTTTGTACGGCAGACCGACCTGATGTCAAGGAGGGGTCGCCGCGAGTCCCGAAGGTTCAACCCGCAAGGTTGGGGCTCCCTATCAGTGAACCTGTCGCCAGGCGCGGTCAATGGCGGCGAAGACGATCGGCAGGAAGTCATGGCCTTCAAACGACGCAGGCCGGTCGTCGTTTGGGTATGACAGGACGGCGGGCGCGCAGATCATCTGTAGCAGCCGGTCGCTGAACTGTCCGTTGGAAGAGATTTCAGCCAGCACTTCCTCCTCCATCTGATGAAGCAGCTTCCAGGTCAGAACACCCTTGGAGCGGTGTCGCGCAACAACGCGCGGCACGACTTCCTCAGCGGCGGCCTGGGCATCAAACAGGATGTTGTAGTTGGGCATCGACAGTACTCCTCGTTGAATTCAGTGAAAATTGCGGCTCGCTGTCGGTAGCTCGCCAAGCAGGTGCGACACGTCGACGAGCCGCAGCGCGACCAGATGCTTCACATCGCCTTCGCGCTGCCATACCCCATAAACAGCCAGAAGCGACGAGCTCAACGCCTCGCGCCGTTGCCGCTCGAGGACCGACTGCCAGACGATGACATTGACCGACCCGGTCTCGTCCTCCAGCGTCATGAACATCACGCCGTTTGCGGTACCGGGGCGCTGCCGCACGGTCACGATCCCGCAGCCACGCGCGAGCTGCCCATTGCGATAGCACATCAGCGCTTCGGCGGGCATCAGCCGCATGGCCAGCAGTTTTTCCCGTAAGAGCGCGAGCGGGTGTCGGCCGAGCGTCAGGCCGGTCGAGCGGTAGTCCGCGATCAGGTCCTGGCCTTCCGTTGGGGCGGCAAGCGCTGGCGCTTCTTCCTCGCGCGAGGTGGCTCGCAACAGATCCTTGTCCGGCACCGCGGCGACCGCTGCCCATAGCGCCTGGCGCCGGTCGCCGGCGAGAGGCTTCAGAGCATTGGCGGCCGCGAGTACCTGAAGGTCGTGGCGATCCAGTTGCGCGCGGTTCGCGAGATCCGCGACGTCGCGGAACTGCCTGACTGCGCGGGCCGCTTCGATGCGCCGGGCGGTTTCCTCGCGCATGCCGCGGGCGACGGACATGCCCAGGCGGACGGGCGCCATACTGCCATCGCCTTCCATCGTTGAATCCCAGCCACTGATGGTCACATCAACGGGAAGTACGCCCACGCCGTGACGCTTCGCGTCCTGCACAAGCTGCGAGGGCGAATAGAAGCCCATCGGCTGGCTGTTGAGCATCGCGCACAGGAACGCGGTGGGTTCGTGGCGTTTGAGCCAGCAGCTTGCGTAGACCAGCAGCGCGAAGCTTGCCGCGTGGCTCTCGGGGAAGCCGTATTCGCCAAAGCCCTGGATCTGCGCAAAAATCGACTCTGCGAACTCCCGGTCGTAGCCGCGCTGCAGCATGCCTTCAACGATGCGATCGTGGTAGTGCTGCAGTCCGCCCTTGCGTTTCCATGCGGCCATCGCGCGGCGTAGCTGATCCGCCTCGCCGGCGCTGAAGCCTGCCGCGAGCATCGCGACCTGCATCACCTGCTCCTGGAAGATCGGCACGCCAAGCGTGCGCTTCAGTGCCTGCTCGACGTCGGGGCTAGGGTAGGAGACCGGCTCGATGCCTTGCCGCCGGCGCAGGTATGGATGAACCATCCCGCCCTGAACCGGGCCCGGCCGCACGATCGCGACCTCAATCACGAGGTCGTAGAATTCGCGCGGTTTCAGCCGCGGCAGCATGCTCATCTGCGCGCGGGACTCGATCTGGAACACGCCGACGGTGTCGGCCGCGCAGATCATGTCATACGTGGCTTCGTCTTCGGGTGGGATGTCTTGCATCTCGAACGGCTCGCCTCGCTGTTGTGACACAAGGTCGAGCGTGCGGCGAATCGCCGACAGCATGCCGAGTGCGAGCACGTCGATTTTCAGGAGGCCGAGCGCTTCCAGATCGTCCTTGTCCCACTGGATGACGGTGCGATCCGGCATGGACGCGTTCTCCACCGGCACCAGTCGGGACAGCTTGCCACGCGCGATCACGAAGCCGCCGGTGTGCTGTGACAGGTGGCGCGGAAAACCGAGTAGCTGAGCCGCGAGCGTGGCCCACTGCTGGATCATTGGCGTCTCGGGGTCGAGCCCGCTGTCCACGAATCGACGGATCAGGTCCGCACTCGAGTCGAACCAGTGATGCTCTTTCGCCACCCGATCGACAATGACCGGGTCGATGCCAAGTGCCTTGCCGGAATCGCGGATCGCCGAGCGCGGGCGGTACGTCGTCACGGCGGCCGCAAGTGCCGCGCGTGTGCGGGAGTACTTCCGGTAGATGTACTGGATAACCTCTTCCCGGCGCTGGTGCTCAAAGTCCACGTCGATGTCTGGGGGTTCCCCGCGTTCCTTCGAGATAAACCGCTCGAACAGCATGCTGCTGCGTGCCGGGTCGACCTCGGTCACACCCAGGCAATAGCACACGGCTGAATTCGCCGCGGAGCCGCGACCCTGACAGAGGATGCCCTCGTTGCGCGCGAAGCGAACGATGTCGTAGACCGTAAGGAAATACGGCTCGTACTTCAGGTCTGCGATCAGCGACAGTTCGTGCTCGATCTGCACCTGAACGTTGTGCGGGATACCGCGCGGATATCGTCGTTGCGCGCCCAGATAGGTTTCGCCGCGCAGGTACGCGGTGGGCGTGGTGCCCGGTGGCACGAGTTCATCCGGGTACTCGTAGCGCAGCTCGTCCAGCATGAAAGAACAGTGCGAGGCGATGTTCAGCGTTTGCGCCAATGCCTCCACCGAATAGACGTTGGCCAGACGCAGCCGCGAGCGCAGATGCTGTTCCGCATTCGGCGCGAGCTCAAAGCCGCATTCCGTAACGGGCCGGTTCAGGCGTATCGCAGTGAGCGTGTCCTGCAACGGCTTGCGCGATCTCACATGCATGAGCACCTGCCCGGTCGCAACTACGTTCAGGCCGTGCCGTTCCGCTACATCGAGCACAACATTGCGATGCACGTCATCAAGCGCGCGGGCGTGCAAGGTCAGGCCCATCCAGCAGCGGGTCTCTCCAAACGTGCGCGCTGCCCATTCGGCCTGTGCGTCAACACGCGCCTCTTTTGCCGGAAAGTCCGGCGTCAGGATAATCAGGCAGTCGGGCAGCGCGCGCAGGTGGGCGCACGGCGGATCGGGATGATCGAGGTCATGCGGATAGAGAAGGTAGCTGCCCTTGGCCGTGCGGGTGCGCGCAAGTGTGATGAGTTCCGACAGGTTGCCGTATCCGTCGCGGTTCTGCGCAATCGCCGTGAAGGCGAGCGCCGGCGAGCCGTCAGCATTCGTCAACCGGAAGTGCGCGCCGATCAGCAGCTTGATGCCTGCTTCCTTCGCCGCGACGTGTGCGCGCACGATCCCGGCGAGCGAGCACTCGTCGGTAATGGCGATCGCCTCATAGCCCAGTTGCGCCGCGCGTGCAGCAAGCTCCTCCGCGTGCGACGCGCCCTGCAGGAACGTGAAGTTGGAGGCGCACTGCAACTCGGCATAGCCGGGCAGGCCGAAAGAACCCGGCGCCATGGCTTACCCGAAAAGTCCGTGCAGATACCAGCGCGGCTCGTCGTCATCGACGGCGCCGATCCGCTCGCGAAAGATCCAGTAGCAGATGTGATCGTCGGCTTCCGCAACGAAATAATCGCGTGTCACCGGCTCGCCCTGAAACCAGCCTGCCTCGACGCGCTCGCCGGACGAGACGGTGCGTAGCGGGCTTCCGTAAAACGGCCTTTCCCCACGCATCAGCAGCTTGATCGGCGCTTCGAGCAGCCACGTGGGGCGCGGCGTGTCCGTCGCCGGCGCGACGTACTTCGTCTTGTCCGTTACGGACACCCAGCGCGCGGCAACCTCGGGCCGATGGTCAGCGACCGGCGCGGGCCGCAGCACGTTTTCCGCGCCCAGCCGCGCTACCAGCAGTTCGAGCAGGCGAGCGTGGTCGGACGCGGTGCCGCCAGGCTCGGGAAACAGCGAGTCCGATGCGGCCTCGGCCTCCCTGACCTCCTGCACAACCAGTTGCAGCGCAATGACAGCGGCCGCCAGTTCGACCCGCGTGAGCCGTTCTTTCAGCAAACGCACAAGGTGATCCTCCCGCCACGTCGGCTCGGCGAGCGACACTTCGATCGCGGTCGGCGCAATCGCGTCCCGTCCCCGTTCATGCTCGAGCAGCAGGACAACGCGTGTCACGGCAAGCTGCTTTTGCGACAGCCAGCCGGTCAACTGCACAACGAGCCGGCGCGCCGCAAAGAGACAGGCTTCCGCGTGCTCGATGCGATCCGGCAGTTCCACGCGGGCGTGGAAGGTCGGCGGCGTCTCAAACCATTCATACACTTCAGGTGCATCTCCACTGGCGCGGTCGAGCAGATCGAGCAATGCTGTTCCGCAGCGCTTCTTGAGTCCAGCGCGCGGCAGGCGCATGAGTTGTCCTACCGTCTCGCATCCGATGCCGGTCAGCCAGTCCAGATGGCGACGCGCGGGCCCAGGCAGACTCACCGGCAGGGCGGCCAGGACCCGTGCGAGAGAGTCGTGAGAAAGGGTTGCGCCGCCGCGATAGCGCGCAAGCAGCCATGCCGCCTGCCCCGTCGGAGCCACGCTGATGATGGCTGTCACGCCGATGGCGTCTGCGACGCGGCGCGCCATGCGACGTAGCGACCGGATGCCGCCGAAAAGCCGCAGGCTTGCCGACACGTCGACCAGCACCGTGCTTTCTTCCGCGATGATGACCTGCGGTGACAGGTTCAGCAGACCTGTGGCGACCTCGCGCACCGCGTTGACTTCCGCCGCGCTGTCGCGTTCCTGCATCTGGGTGGCCGAGGCGAGCGTCAGCACACCACCCCGGCGCATGCCGATGCACACGCCTGCGGCGCGCGCAGCCGTATCCGCGGCAATGACGCGCTCCTTTTCGAGCACAGCAAGGCCTTTGGATGCGTCGAGCGCTTTATGCGACCACTTCGGCCGGAACACTTCGAGGCACAACAACGGGAGATGGACGCCTATCCACAGTTGCATTGCGTTTTACGTTCAGAATCGGAGAGGGCGTCAATGCCACGAACAGCGGTTCGTCGCGCGCAGGGCCGCGGCGTTTTAGGAACTGGATATCAACACCGTCCTTCGCGGCGCGGATCGCAAGCCTCAATGGTGCGGGCGATGCATCGCGCGTCGTTGCGAGTGGCCGCACCATGAAAAAGAGCGACTCGGACGCCTGAGCGGCCAGGTGCAACCGGCGCAACGACTCGGGCCGTACATGGTTCTGCCAGAAAAGCAGCGCGCCGCATGTGCCGGCTCGCAAAATCTGCTCCGCAGCCCATAGTGCGTCGGCCGTTCTCGGCGCCTTCACCGTCATGAGGTTCGTCGCATCAAGTCCCCACCAGGCGAAAGCGGTCGGCTGAAGATCGTGGTGCGGCTGAAGCATGACGACGGGCTTCGATGTGAGCTGCTCGAATGCAGGACGAAGGAGGCGCAGTTCGCCACAACCGTTCTGCTGTACAAGCAGATCGGTCAGTGCGCCGCGGGGCCATCCGCCGCCCGGCAGTTCCTGGGCGAGATTTGCGTCGCCACATTCAACGACGCGTGATCGGGCGCGCGCAAGCTGGTTGCCTCGCCATAAATCGGGATGGATCGTTTCGGGCAGCATAACCGCGCTCATGGGCCCCTCCAGAAAATACTGTATAAAAACACAGTATAGCCTGGAGGCTCGCAAAATCGTGGGCTTCGTAGAAGGCTGTGACGCCGGATGTCGGGAGGCGAGGCGTGGGCACGTGCATTGCTGCACCGCACCGCACATTGAAACGAAAACACGACGTCTTAAACCGGCGCCTGACAGTGCATCACCACAAGTTAGAAAGCGAGCTAAAGCACCTGGAAATGGTTCTGCCTCACGGCCGGCCGACGCCCATTCCCGCATTCCTACTGGAAAGACCGGGTCACCGCACTTGCGTCCTTCGACTCAAATCGCGTCTATCGCTCCCGCGTTGAACGCATGAAGAATATTCTCGCGCAGATTGAAAAGCCCGCATGCCCGCCAACGTCTACGTCACCGGCATCGCCTGTCAGCTGCATTCCGTCCGCGTGCTATTACTGACGGCGATGCGGCGTTCCTTGGTCCCAAGCCGGGAGAGCAGTTTTTCAGGCCGCGAGCGCAGTGACGGTTCACAACTCCGTCTGCCCCGTCATCGCGAGCTGGCGATGCAGACAGGCTCGCATGTCGTACGCTGCTTCGGCGGCCGTCGTGGCGTAGCCCTCGCTGATGATGACCGTTTCGGCCCTGACCTCCAGCAACTCGCCGGCGGCATCGCGCGGGCGCCTGATGACTGTTCTGGAGAGCCGCCAGACCCACTCATCGAGCCCAATCTTGTCGGGGGACGGGTACATGGCGCCGAACATGTCGCCGAGGGTGAAGGTGAACACGTCGCCGTTGGCCACCGCGAACTGCAGTGGGGTATCGCTGGATGTCAATTCCTGCCCTCGTTGAAGGTTAATCGCGCGCTTCGCGGCCGGCAATTCTCGCGCAAATCGAGCCGGTTCGCCCGTTCTCGCATTTGATCGGCGCGGCGAAGCGCATCCAACGGTCTGCCGTGGGCAACGTCAAGCCGCCAAACGACCTTACGGCTCGTCCTCATCGTCGGTCAGCGCCGGGATGCGCGGCCACGGCCACGGGTAGAGCGCCCAATGCGGCGGCTCATCCATCACCTGAAAGCCATACTCATGCGGCGTGTCAAAGATGTCGCCGAACATCTCGTCCAGCTCCTGCTGCATGCACTCAAGGTCGCCCAATGCTCATGTAGCGCCATTCCTTGCAGAACCGCTGCTCCCCGGCGATCACTTTTCGGGCCGGGAGGTCGATGAGTATCCGATGTGACATGTACGGCTGGCTCGCCCACAGGGACCCCCAGCGACCGACGGCATACCGGCGAAGCGTCGCACTCATCGAAGCATCCCCGCGATGCCGGCGCTGACAGGCTTGCCGCCCTCGCGATCGACGTAGAAGGCGACCGAACCGCCGACGACGTCCAGCGAGCGGATATGAATTGGCTGATCAGCCGTGGGCGCCCGCCGCTTCTCTGGATTGCCGGGCCGCGCCAGATCCAGCGCGTTGAAGATGATGGGGTACTCGGTCATCTGCGCATCAACCTGAACGACCAGCCGGAGGCAGTCGTGGCGCACGCCGACCAGTTCTGCATCAATGATCCGGTTCAGCACGACGTCGAGCTCGGTGTCGATGTCGGTGGACTGTGGTTGCGTGGGCGCGTTGGCTACAAGATGAACGATCGCGCGAACCAGCCTGGAATGCTTCGTCAGCACTATGCGGTATCGCGTGACGCGTGGCTCCCGGCTTTGCGCCGGGTAGATGATGTCCTTGAACGCACTTTTATAGATCATGGCTGAGCCCGGGAAGTGTGGCCGTACCCCGCGTACGGTTCACACACCAGGCTACGCGGCGGTGACCGAAGTCAAGGAAGCCCCTGGCACGGATGGACTTACGCGGCGCTTCCAGCCTCACCCTTTGGATGCTGACCGTCCAACTCACCGGCGTTGTAAATCGTCTCGCGCAATCGCGTAGCTGTCCTGTGACTGGACAGGCCCATCAGGTTACTCACCTGTTCGTTGGTCTTCCCTTCCATCAGATGCCTGCGACCGTACGTGTTACGCAGCAACCGGGGGCTCTCGTCAGCGGCCGCAGCGCCGGCAGCGCGTAACGCACTCCGGACGCACTGCCCAAGCGTGACGGGCTTCATGGGCTTTCCGTCTGCGGTTGCCATGAAAAGGAGGGTGTCCGACGCCGGCATCGCTGCACGCGCTGTCGCGTACTTCCGCACGATCTCAAGCGCGAACGCGTCGACGGGCACGCGGCGCGCGATGCGCGGCCCGCGCTTTCTGACGAAGACGCTGACTCTTGATCCTCCTGTGTCGAGATCGTCCACGCTCAGCGCGCTGAGTTCGGCCGCCGTGATGCCGGTGCCGAGCAGGAGCGCCACGATCGCCCGATTACGCAGTTCCTTGAACGACTCAAACGTCACAGTGCGGCAGACGTCCTGAAGCCGCGCGTCTTCGTCCGGCCAGAGAAAGACGGGCACCGGCTCGTCGTCCGGCCAATGTTCACGAGGCAGGAGAGAGGCGGCGGGGTTGTCGGTGCGCAGACCGAGCAAAGCGAGGTGGCGCGAGAGCCGGTCCATCAGTTTCAGATAGCGCAGGCGCGTCGATGTACCCGGCTCGCAGTCGCGAGCGAGGTCAGCAAAGAAGCCGTCGATGTGGTCAGTGCCGAAGTCCGTCACCGTAATGCCGCGGCCCTCGAGATATCGATGGAAGCGGGCAAACATCGAGCGGTGCTGAACGATGGAGCGCTCTGCAAACGCGCGCCTGTCTGCACCGGTCGCCTCAGCGCGTTGCCATTCGGCATAAGCCGTTTGAGGGTCCGACAGCCAGAGTTCGGAATCCATAAATGTATATACTGAAAGTGCGCTTACCCCAATCATAGCGAGGCTCGCGCTTCGCCATAACCCTGCCAACAGAAGGAAGGGGTGCCTGAGAGGTCGAGGGAAGGGCGGGGTGTCGGTTCATCGGTAGGGCGGTGGGGCGCGGCGGAAGGTCTTACGCCTATCGTACCTATCGCCGACCCATGTCAAGGCGCGGCGAATGTCAACGAGACGGGGAGTCTCATGACCGAGCTATCGCACCAGTGTCGAACGCTGCTTTACCGGATGATGTGGCAGACGCCCGATGGCGTCGTTGACGCGTTTGCGCTCTGCGCCACGCGGGAAGAGGCGAAGCGGCTTTTCTACTCCGCGATATCGCTACTGTCAGGTATTCACCAGGACGAACTCGAACTGTTTAACCTCGAGTCGTTCGACGATCTCGTGAACGCTGGCGTCAGCAATGATGAGGACGTGCGCATATTCGAGACGCAGTGGAACGGCGCGCATGTCGTCGGGTGGACGACAAGGCCACTCTTTCTGATGCCTGATCCGACGTTGCTCGCCAGATGGGCAAACCTGCGCGCGGATCTCGCTGCGGCACAGGTCAATTCGGTCATCTCGCGCGTCAGCGGGCGCGGATACTGATCGATAAAAAACGCAGCGGACGCGTCAGCCGCCGAAGAGATCGGGCGTCGAGCCGGCCTGCAGCAACTCAGGCACTTTGCCCTGACGGATCTTCGCGACAGTCGCCTCTGGTAGCCACGCTTCTTCCATCGCGCCGATGCCTTGCTCGATGATCTGCTGCAGAAAGAACGACTGTTTCCGTCCGGTTGTCTCCGCGAGCAGCCGCAGTCGGTGCTCGATCTGCGGATCGATGCGGACGGCCACCACTTTCAGCTTGTTGTCGGCACTTCTTTTCATTCAGGCTCCCGCCATTTCCAACGACAGTGCGCTCGCAACTAAACTTTTTTCGGAGCGACCTTCCATCCGTCGTCGGTCAGGATCAAAAACGTCTCGCCGTTGAACTGGTTGTTCGTTGTTGCCGCCAGTTCGATGTGACCGACCAGAACCGATTCGTCATCCCAGGCCGGCCGGTCAAGGAGCTGTGCCACGTAATGCACATACACCTGATCCCCCGCCTTCGCCTTTACGCCCGCTGAAGGCGCGTCAATGTCCATCAGTTTCGCTTTTCCGCCGCAGAACCGGTTGCCGAGGCCCGACACTACACCTCTCGACGCCTTCTTTCCGGTGTCCGTCAGCGTGTACCGGGCACCAGGCAGGCTTTGACCGAAGTCACGCACCGTCGCCGGCTCCTTCGCCAGCAGCCCCACCTTCACAAGCTGGTCTGCCTGCTGCTGCTGCCAGGCGCGAACGTTCGCATATTCAAACGGTGCAGGCGCCGCGCTCCAGACGCAGACAGCGTCCGTGGCATCGAGGTACTGTTGCACAGCCTTCGCATAGTTTTCTTTTGTCGTAGCCGACTTGCTGTCACACGCGACGAGGATGATGGTCAGCAGCATGGCGGCAGAGACCCGCGCAATTTCCGACGATTTCATTGTGCCGTTTTCTAAAGATGGGGTTGACAAGAGCGCGCGCCACGATCAGTCCACGTCGGGCAGCATGCTCCGCTGTTCAGGCGCCCCGTTGGAAGCCTTCGCGCGGCGGTGAGGCGACGCGCGCTGTGCGACTCTCGCGATGCCAATAGTCCCGACATCGAAGCCGATTTCTCCGGCGGCTCTCACCGCCGCATCGAGCGTCTTGAACTGGCGGACCTTGCGGGTGTCGAGCTCGCGAGCGGTGCGCAACTGGATCTGCATCTGCCTGCCCTGACGACCAACGACAAGCAGGGTGAGCACCCATAGATCGCCACCGACGTTCCTGACGAGAAAATCGTCCACCATCCCGGCGCGGAAAAACGCTTTTGCCTGAGCCGGCGTCCACGTCTCGAATTCCTGCTCGAACAATTCGCCTGATGCCGCCATGCAATCGTCTCCGTCGATCGAGGCGGCAGTGTACCAGGACGTTTCTGGAAAATGTCGGACCGCAATGTAAAAATGTTGCGCGAGCCCCGCCGCACGCTTGCAGAGAGGGGCACCAACTAGTCCGGCAAGTTCCCGGGCACATGGCCAACGTCTAAAATAGCACGCACGTTCTATTCAGGTCCCCCTCGCGTGCGGCTACCGTTTCCCCGGGGAAACGCAATGATGAAACCGGCCACCTATGTCACAGTGTGACATGTTGCGCCTTGGCGGCCGGCGCGACGGGCCGCCGTCTCCTGGCCGCGGTAACACAGGGTTGTGCCGGTTTTTCCGAGGAAGTTCGGCGCTACGCGGGTTACACTAGAAAGGAGCGCCAAAAGGTTTCTCTCTCGTAACAAGCTCGATTTTCGAGCGCATTACGAGATACGGAAGCATGGAACCCAAACACGCCAAGACCCTCACACCGGCGAAATTCCGCCACCTCCTGCGCGTCACCGAAGCGACCAGTCGCGTTCCTGAACGCGACACCCTGATTCTCTTGCTTGGCATCACATGCGGTATGCGCGTGACCGAGGTTGCGCGTCTAGAAGTGCATCATGTGCTCTCAAAGTCAGGCACGAGAAAGGAAGAAATCGCCTTGCCCGGTTCGATCACCAAAGGCTGCCGGCCGCGCTGCGTGTTTCTCTCGCACGCGAAGACCGTCGAGGCATTCGAACGCTACGTCGAGTGGCGATATCGCCGTGGACATGGTGTGTCGCTGGATCGTCGCGAGTACCGTGGCCTGATGCCGCGCACGAGGTTGATCCTCACGCAAAAGGGTGGCGCGTTCGAGCTGAGCGTGAAGCGGCGCCTCGATTCCGAGGGCGAATCGATCGAGTATCTGGCAGCCGATAGCCTCCAGAGCTACGTGACCAGCTTGTATCGTGCCGCAGGGCTCAGGGCCGGTTACAGCAGCCACACTGGCAGACGGACGTTCGCTAGCCGCCTGATGGCGAACGGGCACTCGCTCGAAACGGTGCAAATTCTTTTGGGCCACGCGCATCTCGATCACGTCTCCCCATATTTGGACGTGTCCAAACGCGATCAGCGCGAGGCTGTCGCCGCGATTGATCTCGGCGAGTGACGCATGACCATCCGGGTGTAGTCAGTCGTGTGGCACTCCCGCTGGTGCTCTTGCTTTTCCATACTCCTTACTTTAAAGTAAGGAGTATGGAGGTGTCACCATGACAGCAGCAACTCTCACTTCAAAGGGCCAGGTCACTATCCCGGTGGACGTCCGTAACCAGCTTGGCTTGCAGTCCGGCGACCGGATCGAATTCAGCTTCAACGAGGCGACGGGCCGGTATGAGGTCTATCCGGCCACGCGGTCGCTTGCGTCCCTCAAAGGCGTCGTGAAGAAGCCGGCGAAACCAGTGTCGATCGAGGACATGAACCGGGCGATAGCCGAGCAGGGGGCATCCGCGCGATGATCGGACTGGATACGAACGTGCTGGTCCGCTATTTCGCGCAGGACGACGCCGTGCAATCGAAGAAAGCGACGGCGCTGATGGATTCCCTGTCGGCAGAACGACCGGGCTACGTTTCGCAGGTCGCGCTGGTCGAGGTCGTGTGGGTGCTAGGGCGGTGCTACGGTGTCGAGCGCGAGCAGATGAAGGACATTGTCGACTCGATGATCGGCACCAAGGAACTGGTCGTTGAAGGTGCAGACACGGTGCGCAAGGCACTTCGCGTTTTCGCCGCATCCACGAAGGCGGATTTCGCGGACTGCCTGATCGAGCGTTCGGGACACGTCGCAGAGTGCGAGTATACGGCCACTTTCGACGTGGCGGCCTCGAAGGTGGTCGGGATGCAGTTGATCAAGTAATGACGGCGCCGGCCGATAACAGGAAAGCGGACAGAGGTTAATCCGTGCGCTCGCCGCAGGGGGACGAAACCGCTCGCGCGGTAATGGGGCTCCGATTGAGCTCGGGTGGCAGGTGAGAGGAAACCGGCTCTGTTTCCATGTTGGGTACGAGGCAATCCGCCTCGTTCCTCAACAGGAGCAGAGCCATGACTCACACCAGCCAGGATATCAGTCCGCTGCGCCAGCGCCTGATCGACGACATGCGCATGCGCAAGCTCGCACCGAAGACGCAAGCCGGTTATGTCCGCGTGGTCCGTCAGTTCGCCGCTTTTCTCGGGCGCCGGCCCGACACCGCCACGGTCGAGGACCTGCGGCGCTACCAGCTGCATCTGATCGACCACGGCATCTCGCCCGTGTCGCTGAATGCCGCCATCACCGGACTGAAGTTCTTCTTCGACATCACGCTCAACCAGCCCCAGCTGATGGCGAGGATGCAGCCGGTGCGCGTGCCCCGCACGCTACCGGTCGTGCTCAGCCCTGACGAAGTGGCCCGGCTGATCGCCGCCGCCGGCAACCTGAAGCATCAGACGGCGCTGTCAGTCGCCTACGGTGCCGGGCTGCGTGCCAGCGAAGTGGTGGCACTGAAGGTCGGAGACGTCGACAGCCACCGCATGACGCTGCGCATCGAGCAGGGCAAGGGCCGCCGCGACCGCTACGCCATGCTCTCGCCGGTCCTGCTCGAGCGCCTGCGTGTCTGGTGGCGGGTGGCCCACGCGCAGGGCCGCATGCTCGAGGGCGGATGGCTGTTTCCCGGCCTCAATCCGGTGGACCCACTGAGCACGCGGCAACTGAACCGCGCCATCCATGCCGCCGCAGAAGAGGCACACCTCGGCAAGCGCGTATCCATGCATACGCTGCGCCATAGTTTCGCGACTCACCTGCTGGAACAGAAGGAGGATATCCGCGTGATCCAGGTCCTGCTCGGGCACCGGCAGCTTGAGACCACCTCACTCTATACCCAGGTGGCCACCGACCTGCTGCGCAAGGTGATCAGCCCGCTGGACCGCCTGCCTGCCGGGTAGGCCAGCACCGCGCGGAGCGTCCCGTGCTCGAGGTCGCGGACATCTTCCGCGTCCACGGGCCAGCGTGGCGACAGACTGTACGGCTGAGCCTGGGACAGCTGAAGGTCATGTCGGCCATCGAACAGTGCCGCACCGCGGCGCTGGGTGGACATGTGTTGCGCTGTTCCGGCTGCGCAAAGCTGGAGATCTCCTATGACTCGTGTCGCAACCGGCATTGCCCAAAGTGCCAGGCGAGCGCCGCACACCGGTGGCTCGAGGCACGTCAGGCCGACCTGCTGCCCGTCGAGTATTACCACGTGGTCTTCACGCTGCCCGCCACGATCAGCGCGATCGCCTGGTACAACAAGGCGGTACTCTACGGCCTGCTGTTCGATGTTGCCGCCGAGACCCTGCGTACCATCGCCGCCGATCCGAAGCATCTGGGCGCGCAGATTGGCGCGACGCTGGTGCTCCATACGTGGGGCTCGTCACTCACACACCATCCCCACGTCCACGGCATCGTCCCCGGTGGAGGCCTGTCACCCGACGGTGAGCGATGGGTCGCCTGCCGGCCCGGTTTCTTCCTGCCGGTGCGTGTGCTCTCGCGGCTGTTCCGGCGCCGTTTCCTGGAAGAACTCGCAGCAGTGTATCGTCGTGGCCAGTTGCGGTTCTTCGGCGAGTACGCCGCGCTCGCCGACCCCGCTGTCTTCGCCCGGTGGCTCGCGCCGCTACGCGCCTGTGAATGGGTCGTGTATGCGAAGCGCCCGTTCGCGGGACCCGAGGCGGTGCTCGCCTACCTGTCACGCTACACGCATCGCGTGGCCATCTCCAACCAGCGGCTCGTTGCGCTCGATGAGCGCGGCGTCACCTTCCGCTGGAAGGACTATCGCGCGAAGGGGCGCACCCGCTACAAGACCATGACCCTGGGCCCTCACGAGTTCATGCGCCGCTTTCTGCTGCATGTGCTGCCCGGCGGCTTCCACCGCATCCGCCACTATGGCCTGCTGGCCAATCCCGTGCGCCGGGAGAATCTCGCGAAGGTGCGTGGGCTGTTGCACGTCGTGCCCGCAGCCAGCACGCAACCCGACGACACCGGTCCCGCTCTGCGTCCTGCCTTCATCTGCCGGCACTGCGGCGCGCCGATGATCGTCATCGAGGTCCTCCAGCGCAGCGCACCGATCCGCGCACCACCCGTACAGCGAGCCGCAGCATGAGCACAGGTGTTTCGAGACGTTCAAGGCGATCGTCGGCTCTCCGGCAACGGGACCCGATAGCGGACGCTTGCGTCTCTTACACGGACCACGCGGCTGTGCGCCCGGCCTCCCGTCACCAACGCGCGCCGGACAGCCTCCCCAACGTGCATCCCGTCGACATCAACCCGCTTTGCCCCAGCGCCGCGTCAGTCCAACACCGCACGCGACCTCTTCAATCCCCATAGCGCTAAAGGTTCCGGCCGCGCCGGAACACTCCGCGGTTTCCTCCCTCGGGGTTTGTACGACGCCTGCCCGCATGCGCCTGTGGCGTGCGCTCATATCCGTGGGTCAAGGGCAGGCATCCTACAAACCTAAACAGAAGCAGCCTGGCGCGAACAGAGAGGGCACGGCCTCTTTCGAAGGAAAACAGGACGAAGGCCATGAACTCGCCGAATCGCTTAAGTATCGCCGCATGCTTGGCGTTCGCGGCGATACAACCGGTGTCCGCCTCGCCGACAGGCGAGGAACTTCTGCGCGCATGCAATGCGGTCGTGAAGCAACTGGATGGGGCTGAGCTTTCTCAGGAGGATATGGCGAGCGGGCTGTGGTGTACAGGGTATCTTTCCGGTTTTGTCGATGCGGTCGCCCTAACTCCGCCGGTTGTATTGGGACAGCGCGCCGTCTGTTTGCCGACCGATGGCGTTTCGGGCGGCCAGCTTGCCCGAATCGTGACGAAATGGCTACGCGAGCACCCGGAACACCTTCACGAGAGCGGGCGAACGGAAACGCTGCTTGCTCTCTCGTGGGCGTTTCCCTGTCAGTAAGAAACCAACGGAAAACACAGACATGGTTATCGCTCGATTGAAGGCACTGGAGCCGTCAGAAAAGCTGTTTTACGGCATCGCAGCCGCGCTGCTGGTCGTGGGCGTGTGTCTGTATCTGCTGACGCATCAAAAGACAGTCGATCTGGCCGCAGGGGCGGCGACGTGCTCGGTGGATGCCGGCCACACGAAGGCGAACGCCGATGGCTCCGTTACGATCCTCAAAGGCGCGATCGTCGAGTGCGACCGCGACGTGCCCGCCGCATCGTCGGCGCGATTCACGCTTAAACAGCCGAGTTGAGCGCGAACACACTGGAAAACAATATGGCTACTGATGGGAATAATGGCAGGCCGACGAATAACCGCCGTCCGGGCGCGGGCCGTTCCCCCCGCCCCATTTTGCCGTTCTGGATCGGGGCGGTCCTCACACTTCTGGCGCCGCCATCGATTGTGCTGAGCACTGCGAACACGCAAGCCGCGTGGATTACCGCAGTGTGCTGTCTGGCCTTTACGTTACTGACCAGGGCAGAGGACCTTGCTGAACTTTCATTGGGCCCGCTTAAGGCAAAGATGCGAGAACAGGTTCGCGAAGCTGCCGCCACAGTTGCCGAACTCAAGGCGGTCGCCGCGTCCGCCGCGGCTGCGAACCTGACCATTCTAATGTCCGGGAACTTCATGGGCGGCGCAAGTCTGCGAAGCCGTTTGGAGTTGTTTGACCGGATCGTATCGTCGCTTCGTGAGGTTGGCTTTACTGAGGATGAACTGCACGCGATCACCTCTGATTGGCGAAAAGGAATGGGGCTCATCTACCACCGAGCAATCAGCACCTGTGTGCTTGGTCGCACAAGCGCCAGCGACCACTCTAATGCCGCATCGCCGGAGCAACGTCGGATCGCAGACGCGTTCCAAGAGCTTTGCATATTCGAACGTTGGGAAGTGCCGAGCCCCGAGGAAATGAGACGATTCCTGGCAGAGCGCCGAGTCATCGGCGACGCGGTTAATGCTTGGATCGACGACTATCGGCACTATCTCGACACGGGTGAGATAAGACGCAGAGATGTGTTCGTCCTTCAGTGACGGTCACGAATAGGAAAACGCCATGATCGCACTTACCGATTTGATTGCAGCGCAGTCGGACGAAACCTACGAAGAACTGCGCAAGCAGTTTCGCGAGGAGCGGGCGATCGCCAAGACCGATGCAGATGTTCTCACCGACGAGCTGCGCAAGTGCACCGATCCGTCCGGCCATCCGCTGCTGCGTGCCGACGAATACGCTGACCTCGCGGCAGGCCACCAGCGGGTCCGGAAGCTTAACTAACGCAACGGAAAATTCACGGCTACTCTTGAAATAACCGCATACGAGGGCATCCCCGGTGATGTTGTCAACATCGACATCCATATCTACCATAGCATCAGGAGTTCACGATGAGATCCGCCTTGCTGGCTCTTTGTACCCTCTGGCTATTTTCTACATCAGCGGATGCGGCGTCTATTCACATGGTTTGGAGAGGCACCTGTACGCGTCCGGGCAAGCCTGACGCGAATGGTGTTGTTTTGACGGTGGATTACGTGCTACCGAAAGGACCATCCACGGGAACGTTGGGCGCCCATGATCCAGACAGCGGGGAGTTAGTCACAAATGCTTTGTCACGCGTCATTTTGGGAACAGATAACGTTTTGACGTTTGATGCCCCAGGAATCTTTCGGAAGCAAGACGTCACCCGACACTACGTCGCGATCACGAACGACAAAGGTGTGACCATGCACGGTGCTTTGTCGCAGGACGGCACGCAAGAACCGGCGGAATGTCACTTTAACCGTGACCAGCTTATTCTGGTTCCTTAGGCGCGATATAGCTAGGAGTTGGCCGACTCGAAACGGCCACTCCAACGCCTGAATTGAAACGGAAAACGGCATGCTAGAACACCGCACACTTTTGAGCTTGGCCTGCGATCTCGTATTCCTTTGGGGATGGTTCGCTGTCTACGAGCGTGTCGTACCGAATAGCGGTGTACGTCGGATCGCGGGCATCGCTGGCTGGCTCTCGGCGTTGGTCGGATATGTCGAACTGAGCGCGAGCATTTTCACCCGATGGGAAGCGTCTTACCATTTCGACGCGTGGGCGATGCCGCTCGATCTGTTCGAGAAGTTCGGCGTGCTCGCCGTCATCGCTGCCACCGCGCTCATGGTTATCGCGAATCGTGGAAATGGACGCCATGCGGCCACGGTCAATTGACGGCCAAACTCAACGGAAAACGGGAAAAATCCCGCTGCCGTTCATCGTATGCCAACGATGCAGCGAACGGCAACGGGTAGCAGGCAGCAGGGGAATGCGCCGGCCGAAAGGATCATGATGCAACTGCGGCCCACGACCTTCAATCCGATAATTCGGAAAACAATGGACAGCACGACGAACACACCCGCGCTCGATCTGACAGCGGGCCTCACCGACAAGCAGTTGGCGCTGCATCCTATTTGTGGAGCATGCGGCTGGCGGAAGGGGGTATCGACTCTTGGAGCGGCGGCGCTTGCAAGTGCGGCCACAGCGCACCGACGTTTCGTGATTTACTCAAGACGCAATGATCGCTGACGACAAGGAAAACAGGGAAATCCCCTCATGACGCCAATTGATTTGCTGATTACGAAGCATGGCTATGCCTTGCAGTGCTGGTACGACCGCTATGGTCGCGGTGTTTGGGCGTTGATCGGGCCTGTTTCCGCACACCTCGACGTGATTCGAGATACCACGGAAGGCGGCGACGCCGAGAGCGTATCGATCGGCGAATATTTCGGTGACGCTGGCGCTTGGTTGCCTGTCGTCACCGCGTCGACCTGGACGGCGGCTATCCAAGCACTGGATCAAAAACTGTCTGGCGTGCCTGAAGACCAGTTGGGGCGCGATACTGAGTGGGGCGACGCGGTATTCCGCGCATTTGAGCGCGTGGTTGAGATTGGTCCAGGAAACTTGGGCTTGAACGATGACGCGCGCGACGATGAAGCCCTGCGCGCACCTCAAGTCGCATAAAGCTCGAACCTGTCGGAAAACTGAATCGTGACCAAACGAGTCGTGCATCAGATCATGATAGGCGGTCAGTCGGGCGATTCCGGATCGCTGCTGGAGAAGCTGAACGCGGACGAGCGCAGGGCGCTAACCGAATGGTCCGGTGCGCAGCCTCGCAGGAACGGCGCTGTCGATCTTATGCGCTGGCCTGGTTGGAACGACGCGGCACTGCGAATACAATCGGACACGCAGACGGCGTGGGGGCAGGCGCTCGACGTAATCGACCGCGTGAAGTCACGCGGTCATGAATGACCCGGAAAACTGCCACCCCTCAAGGGTGTACCTCATGCTGAAACGTCTCGTGAAGTTCCTTGGTGAGAGGAAATTTGCCATCCAGCAGGTGAAAGTCGTATCCGTTGGAATCGAACATGGCAAGAGTGTCGGCACCGTGATTGGTTCGCACACAATGGCGATGCGCTTGGAAGACGCGCCTTTCACGCCAAACCAAGGGGCGCCGCTGTGCGGGTACATCTACGGCTTTGCAGACGTTGTTTGTCAGCACGTGGGGTTGGAGCGCGGCGGCCTCGCTTCGGTAAATGCGGCGATTACAGCAGTGAACATGGCTGTCCCCAACGAAAAGGCACGCCAGATGATCGAACTGTTCTTCGTGAATGGCGAGCAAAAATCGGAATTCGAGCGCGGCATGCAGTTGGGAGCAGCCGGTGCAAACGGCTTCTTGAACAAGGAGCGTTGGTCCGACGGACTTCGAGCCGTAGTGCGGCCCCTTGTTGGCGAACGCTGAATCGAAAACTATCGGAAAACTATGAACCAGCAAATCAAAACGTCGGTGGTGCCAGAAGAGGGAGACTATCAAGTCCGGCACGAAAATGGGTCGATTTTCGACAACTTCCCATCTGCCGACGATGCGGAGGCTGAGGCGATCGCGGCCGCCGGCAAGATTGGCGGTGCGTCGATCTGGCGCTTCGATGGGATCGATAAGGAATGGCAGCGCGTTCTATGAGCGGGACGGAAATTGGCACATGGAGATCAAGTGGCGGCATTGCGCGTCGTATAACGACGCCAGAGACTACTCCGGAGTAATTTACCTTCACGAGTGGATGGTAAGCCTTTCTACTGGGGTAAGGCGCACAACAGCTTCTTCGGCGGTCACAAGCGGACACGGAACGGCCTAACAGCGACAGGGCGATACGCGAATGGCTACCGCCACTGGATAGAGGGGTGCTTGCGGCACGGAGCGCGTCTCTATATCGGTGTTCTAGACAGGGATATCATCGAACGTATCGATGAAATTGAGCAACACCTTGTTTCGACTTACCCGAGCGAAATGAACCGCAGGGTGACGTCTGGCAATTGCGTTGTGCTTGTGCACACAGGAGACGTACCACTCTGCCTCGGGCACGTCGACCCGCGCTCTTAACAGGAAAACGACTGTGACAATGATCGATGAGGCGCGTCGCTATCGCGAGCAGGAAGCGCTTGTTGGCAAAGGCGGCGTCGTGGTGTTTTTCCAAGGTGACGTTCAAGGCTGGGTGAACCAACTGCGCAACCCTGAGCATTGGCAACCCGGCTGCATCGCGGTCGATGAGCAAGGTCGCATGTGGACGACTATCGCGGGTAGCGAGCGCGACGGCGCGCTGATGTGGCTCGCGAATCACGAACTGTAGGAAAACATCATGACGCCCTTCCACACAGCATACTGTTGGCGGCAGGAAAATGGATACGTCGGTCGCGGTGGTGTCGTCGTGCTCTTCGACGGCCAGGTGCAGAGTTGGGTGAACAAGCTCCGCAATCCCGAGCACTGGCAACCGGGGTGCATCGCGGTCGATGAGGACGGCCACATGTGGACGACCATCGCAGGCAATGAGCGTGACGGCGCGCTGATGTGGCTCGCCAGTGACGAACTATAGGAAAACACCCGGCGCGAGCGGCGCGCCCCGCATCGGCCGGTTGCCAGCCTGAGGATGCACTGTGACGAACGAAGAAGCGCTAACAATGTTGATCGACGGCGCGCTCGCGGCGATCGATGGCAAGCAGAAAATCGATCGTGCCGTCGAATTCTTGCAGCGGCAGCTCGCTACCGAGCGGTTCAACACAGATCGCGCGGTCGAAGTGTTCAAGGTCGCCGTAGACAATGCAGTCTGGGATGTGATTAGGAATTTGCCAGCGCGAGCGGCTATGCGTCGCGATTACATCAAGAGCGGTCTTGGAAAGGCGTACGCGCTGAAGCTGACAAAGGAGTTCAAGGAGCAAACAGGCGCAAAGGATCAACGCCCGGCCCGGAAGTATCTTAGATTTCTTCTCGGTGCATAAGTGGTTCGGCCTGGTCGGCTGGACGCTCTCAATCAACCGAAAGCGCCCCGGACTACCCGGCGCAACGGGCGTGGCGCGATCGCGGCGAGAACGGTATCGCTCCGTAGGAAAACGGGGAACAGCTGGCCGGCGCTGGCGTTGAGGAAACTGGAACTATGGACACTAAAGGCTATATCGAGTTGATCGCCGCAGCGACAATCCCGCTGGGATTTGCGTTGGTGATGTGGCATCGTTTCGTTGCGAACAAAGCGATTGGCGCACGCGTCATACAGTTGGTCGCCGTGGTGATGTTGATCCCAGTAATATTGATTCTGGCACTCGAAAGAATCCTTGACGGTGCGACGCTCGGCACGTTGATCGGCGGTATCGTCGGCTATCTGCTCTCCGGCATCTCGGAATTTGATCGTAGCCGTAACAACGAAGGGCAGTAGAGAGAAGTCGTAAAAGCCGCGTGCGCGGCGCAATGTACAAAAGGACGCAGAATGATTATCAGGATTGAGGTTTCAGACGCAGACCTTGAAGCGATGGAATGTGATTCCCTCGAAGAGTTCGAGGAACAGATTCGCAATCAACTCGATAACGGCGTCGTAACAAGCGACGGCGGCGCTGGAGCCGACTGGATGGCTGAGTACGATCTCGAGATTATCAAGGTCGATTGAGACCCATCGGAAAACGCGATGCAAATCACGCTCGACACGGCTAAGACGATCTATCGCAACGCAATCGATCCGCGCACAAGCGACGGCGAAGGCGCGGCATGGTGGGATGAGGTTGCAGATGAAGTCTGCGCTGTAATCGCAGCACGCTCGTTGCGCGAGGCGGCCGCAGTGATCGAATGGTGGCATCACGACTGGACAGAGGTATCCGACGCGCCGCGCGATGCGGCTAAACGGATTCGAGAGGCCGGCCGAGCGCTGCGCCGCGACGCATAGGAAGTCTGACGTGACAATGATCGATGAGGCGCGTCGCTATCGCGAGCAGGAAGCTCTTGTTGGCAAGGGTGGCGTCGTAGTTTTGTTTCAAGGTGAGGTTCAAGGCTGGGTGAACCAACTGCGCAACCCCGAGCATTGGCAACCCGGCTGCGTAGCGGTCGATGGGCAAGGTCGCATGTGGACGACTATCGCCGGCAGCGAACGCAACGGCGCGCTGACGTGGCTCGCGAGTCACGAACTGTAGGAAAACGACGGCAAGCCGTCTTGGGAGAGCGACAATGAAGACAGTGCTGTGAACGAACAATAGAGTCCGACACAAAACAATAGACTCTGACACGAGACAATAGTGTTCGACACAACCAGGCGGCGTCTTGCATCCGACGGCGAACGCGGCCGTCGTCTGTCACGACGGTGGGATAATCGACGCAAAATCATACTTGTCAGGCGCATACATGCCCCATCCTGATGCTGTTGGCTATCTTTCTGACCTCGCCAAGGAAATCAAAGTCGCATGGTTTGACATGATCTGCGACCTCGCGGCGGGCGGTGGCGCCGACCTGACTGATCAAGACGTCGATGTCCTGTTCGCCATTTTCATCGGGAAAGCGAGCTACGTGCATCCCGTCGGGGCGCCCAGCGGGGCGACAGATCCCTCAGCGAGCGGTCCAGCAGACTTCCTCGAAATGCTCGCCGAATTTTCGAACTTTAAGCTGATCGGCGACGCCCTCCGTTTGGATCTCAAGAAACGTATCACGCTCGTTTTCGGAGCGAACGGAAGCGGCAAGTCTAGCCTTTGCGAAAGCCTGCGAGTACTCGCAAGCCCCGAGGCGCCGACCCGACCGCTCCAAAACGTCCGGAGCGATAGCAAAAATGCTTCAACCTTCAAATTCAAGTTCCGCAGCGATGCAAGCGCCATCAAGTGGCTGCCAACAGTCGGGTACGGGGCGAGGCAGGCAACGGTCAAGTATTTCGATACGGCAATCGCCGCCAAGAACATCAAGAGGGCCGTCGATCCTAGCCGCGTAATCGAAGTGGCACCCTTCAAGTTGTACGTCTTTGAACGAACAGCAGCTCTTACGAGCCGCTTCCGGCAACTACTACAGGAGCGTCAACGCGACAACTCCGAGGCCCTCGCCGAGGCCCTAGAAACCATTCGTGGCGTCTTTACGGATTTCGAGGGTCGTCCACTTGCCACCGTCAACGAGAAAACGCTCGGCCTTCTTGGCGGGGCGATTAAGACAGGCGAAGCATTTGTGGCTGCGGATGATTTGGCGGCCAAACGCGCAGCGGCAGCCGAAATGGAGAAGGCGACGTCTGAAGACGGGTTGAAACTGCTGAAGTCCGAGGAGCGTGAACTGTCGACTCTTTTAGATTCACTCTCCGCGCTCACAACGCTCGCGACTGCCCTCAGGCAGCTCGATCCGTTGACCAAAGCGAAGACCGTTGCGGCGAAGCAGCAGGCGCAAGGGGTCCTCGCCGGCGCCTTGGTCCCCGCTGGGGCCACGCTGGATGCGGTCATTGCCCTTGCCAAGGCTGCGGCCCCCCTCTGTCATCTCGACGCGGCGATGGGAGAGTCGTGCCCTCTGTGCAGGCGCGACCTCGGCGATGCTGAGGCCCGCTTGTTCAAGCAATATAGCGATCTGGTCATTGGCGAACTCGAGCGCGATATCGCAGCGCTGAAGGCGGATCTCTCGAAAGCAGAGAGCTTGGTGGAGCGGATTGGCCAAACGGCGTTTGCGGAATGGGAAAAGAACGTCACTATTGCGCCTGAATTCCTTACCGATGCCATCCGCCTCAGCGGCGACATCATTGGCGGCAGCAGCATGACTGGCGGCGTAGCACCCTCCGCACTGATAGCGCTGGACGACATAGCCACGCTTATCGCCAGCGGGAACCAAGTGCTGGACGCCAAGACGAAGGCAATCGAAGCTGCCGCCGGCGGTCGGAATGAGCTTTTGGCCAAGTTAGCCGCTCTGAAGAAAGAAATCGAGCCGCTGGCTTACGCCGAGGCCATCCAGAAATCCTCGACACACATCGAGGACACTCGCAGGCTCGCCGAGCGTTCGGCTTTCTTCGCAACCGAACTGGCCACTTTTCAGGCGTTGCTCAAACGAATCACCAATGCCTCCAAAAAAGCTCACGAGGATCTGGTCGTAGCGGACTTCGAGGCACGCCTGAACGCCGAATATCAAAGCCTTACCGAACGTGACATGACCACCTTCGGCGTTACGCTCACACGCAGAGGTGCTGACGCGTCGGTAACCGTGTTGCCCCAAGTCGGCGGAAAAGATATAGAGGGCGTCCTGAGCGAAGGCGAGCAACGTGTCCATGCGCTGGCACTGTTCTTCGCGGAACTGGAGACTTGCCCGCAGTCGGTCATCGTGTTCGACGATCCGGCATCGAGTTTCGACTACAACTTCATCGGGAACTACTGCGTGCGCCTTCGCGATTTCGCCAAGGCGCATCCAGAGCGGCAGATTGTTGTGCTAACGCACAACTGGGAATTCTTCGTCCATCTGCAGACCATGCTGAACACAGCCAAGCTGAGCAACGACATGTCAGTTCAGGTTCTTGAAAACTGCGCTACGGTTGACGAATACAGCGAGGACGTAACGGTACTCAAGACGGAAATCGAAGCCATCTTGTCCAAGGTCGGTGAGCCCTCACGATTCGAGAAGGAAGGAATGGCGGGTAACATGCGTATTCTCATCGAGGCCATTGTCAATACCCACGTCTTCGCAAAGCAGCGGCATCAATACAAGCAGAAGAGCCAGCCGGTCTCTAATTTCGACGATTACACGAAGCTCGTGCCACTGTTGCCCGCCGAGGCGGTAGCGTTGCGCGACCTGTATGCGAAGCTGAGCGTCAGCGAACATCACGACCCGAGGAACGCCTATGTCAATACGGACAAGGCGACGTTCCATTCGCGCTATGACGAAATCAACTCCATCGAAGCGGCCATTGTCGCTCGCAAGTAGATGCTGGAGTTGTCGGCAAATCGTATGGGTTGTGCCGTCAAAATTGGTTACCGACGAGTTTGGCCAAACAGTAGACGTCCGGCTTTACCAGCCGGTATGACCGAAGAGGGACGGCCCGAAAATTTGTGTCGAACTTTGTTGTTGCAAGATCTCTGATTCGATCAAGTTTCGTAGTGTTTGTGTCAAACTCTATTTCGTTGGGGCGCAATCGCGTGCCTCGCTAGACATCGGATTTCATTGGGTACGTTGGGCGTTGTTGCAAAACCCGAGGCGCTTCGCGAGGGCTTGACGTTTACGCGCAACGATCGGGTTATCCAGGATGTTAACTTCGCATCGAACTGCGTAGATTCTCGATTTTTTCCCCGAGAAGATGCGCAAGGACGAACGCAAAGCAAGTGAGCCCAAAGGGGTGTACCGCGTCAGGAACTGGCGGGAATACAACGCCGGTTTGATCGCGAGAGGTGACGTGACCATGTGGATCGACGAAAGCGTACTGGTTCAGGTTTCCGGGGCTGGCCCGGCCAGGTGCGGTCGGCCGCGTGTCTACAGCGATGCAGTGATCCAGATGCTTCTCGGGCTCAAACAGGTTTTTCATCTGCCGCTGCGCGCTCTGCAAGGCTTCGCGCTCAGTCTGCACAAACTCGCCTACCCGGGCTTGCCGGTGCCGAACTACACGACCCTGAGCCGTCGCGCACAGACCCTGAAGGTCGTACTGCCAACGCAGCGCCCCGATGAACCCTTGCACCTGGTGATCGACAGTACTGGCCTGAAGGTGTACGGCGAGGGTGAGTGGAAAGTGCGCAAGCACGGCTATTCGAAACGCCGGACATGGCGAAAGGTCCATCTTGCGATGGACACGAACACCGGCCAGATCTGTGCTGCGCTGATGACCCATCAGGACGAAGGTGATGGCGAAGTGTTGCCGGATCTGCTCGACCAGATTCCGGCTGATGTGGTGATCGATACCATCGGCGGCGATGGTGCCTACGACACCAGGCCGTGCCACGCGCAGATTGCCGCGCGTAGCGCGACCCCATCGATTCCGCCGCGCGAGGGAGCGAAGCCCTGGCCAGATAGCACGCCCGGCGCCGCCTGGCGCAATGCAGCTATCGACGCTATCGGGAGAAGCAGTAGGCGCGAATGGAAACTGGCGACTGGCTACCACCGACGCTCGCTTGCCGAGACCTTGATGTACCGGCTCAAGGTACTCACGGGTGCCTGCCTGTGGGCTCGTGAAACTGGATCGCAGGCGACCGAAGTATCGATTCGTGCGGGCGTGCTCAACCGCATGACGGCACTCGCGCGCCCGCAGTCCGTCCGCATTGCCTGAGATCGAAGACATGGAAGTCATTTCGTTCTTACGCTATTTATGCAACAAGGCCGGTACGTTGTGTCAAAGTCTATTGTTCGTTCACACGAGATGTTGGATCGACATTGCCACCACAATCAACGACGTTGATGTAACAGGTTCGTATAGCCTCGACAACGACGGCTGGATGACAGTGAGGATGAACGGAGGTGCGCCAAAGCTCGCTCACGGCGGTCCTGCCGCCGAAGGCGTTGCTCGGATGATTCTCCGCGAGTTGTATGGCGAAGCTAATCGGGCGACAGAATAGGAGAGCCGGGGACATGATGCGGGTGTATCGAATAGCAGATCAAGGCACAATGCGAAAGTCGGTAACGAAGGTGCTCCTATCGAGCACAGTCCTTGTCGTCTCGTCCTTGACGCTTGCAGGCCAACAGACACTGCCGCAGTTCGATTCATCCACTGAACGTATCAAAACTGCGAGCGCTCAGCAGGACCAGCAGAGTCGCTTGGTCGTTGTTTTCGGGACCGCTTTTTTTTACAACGATTCCGGAGACATGTTCACCAACCGCCATGTCATAGACAACTGCGATCCGAAAACGATAAAGGTCAGGATAGAGAACGGCAGGCTTCTTCCTGCGAACGTTATTGCAAAAAGTGATCGGTACGACTTGGCAGCGCTCTCCACAAAGTATCACACAGACGTCTTCGGCGCGATCAGAGTCACGGGGGACGGGCACACCTTGATCCCGGACGGAATCGAAGACATTTTCTCAGCAGGATTTTCGTCGCCACTCGAACGAGAGTTTAAGATCACCGCGACGTGGGGACAGATCGAGCCTTGGTTGAAGCCAAACGAGCCCCCGTACCTGCAGCGGATGAGGATGGATGCATATCCCGGTGCGTCGGGGTCTGCGGTGCTCGACTATGCTGGCCTTGTTGTCGGCATCCTATTCGCCGGATCTAAAACTATGGTCGCCGATCCGGAAAAGCTGCGAAGCATCGGATACGGCGACAGATGGATTTATCTGTACGATAGCAACGCCATCGTTTCATTCGCGAATGAACGGAAGCTCCGACTTAGCGCATGGAGTCACTGGCAAAGACAAGATCCGGGTTTCATTATGAGCCATGCGAAAGCGATTTCCGGACTTGTCATATGCGAAGGACACGAAAGCGGTCGCTCGGTCGACGATCGGGCGACCGACCAATGAAGATTGAAGACAGCGGAAAACGTGTGTATGACCTCTACAAAGGAAGCGGCGCGGTCGGACGACGATGAGCGCACGACGGCAACCGGTTTGGCACGCTACGCCTACGAATACATCGACGCGGCGCGACTTGTCGACACGCACCACGGCAAGAGACCGGGATTTGAGTTTGTATCGCCCATACCAGCATATTTTCTTGCGGCGCATGGTATCGAGCTGACACTAAAAGCCTATCTTCGGCATAGGGGCATTGGCGTTCGAGACCTTTCGAGACGGTACGGGCATGATCTGCACGCGTGCTATCGCAAAGCGAAGGAACTCCGCCTCCTAGATCACTTCGCGGAGGATGAGAGGGATACACGGGCGTTGGGGATGTTAGTCGAACTCAATCGAGGGCACGAACTGAGATATATCCGGACGGGGTACAAACAGTTTCCCTCGTGGGCAATCGTCGAGGCGCTTGCAGTCCGACTACACCAAGCGGTCGCCCCGATCGTCGGCTATCACTCGTTCACGGTGCGCTTCGGCGACTACAAGTGAACGACAAGCAACACCAAGGAAAAGCGAATGCAGGGCGAAAAGTTATCGGTGATCCTCGGTGCTTGGGGCGCAGTCCTTTCAACTTTGCTTGCTGGCATCAAGCTATGGGAGATCTGGAGAGACCGGCATCGAATCGAGATCGGCTATAACTTTACGACCGATGAGAGCATCGGCAACAGTATTTCAATTCGAAACCTCTCTGGCCGCGCTTTCATACTTTCCTATTGGGAATTGTTATATGGCACCGGGTGTTGGCCGGTCAGAAAGTTCACCGAGTTGCGGTCGCCAGATTTCGACGTGAGGGACACAAGAATTGAACCATACTCAACTTACACGTTGTGCTTTTGCGACCAAGACTATTTCGGTTCGAGCCCGAAATCCCTGAAAGGCAGAAAAATTTACATTCGGATGCACGTTGCCGGCCGCAGACCAATGGTGAGGCTCGTGTACCCCACGGACAGGTAGGAAAACGCACGATGCGGGACTTCCTTGAAAAGTGTTTGGTCTTCGGCGGAATCGCGCTCGCCTTCTGGCTCCTGACTTTCGACCGACGCAGCCCGAAGCAAAGACGCAAAGAGGACGCGCGACAGCGCGCCTACGACGACGAACGGCGACGCAACGATGACGCAGCCGCGGCTTATCAGGCACAGCATAACCGCCACGATCACCACCGATAGGAAAACGCCGGACGCCCGACCTTTGCCGCTAGCGGCGGCAACCGTGAGTCGTCCGACTCAGTAGCAGCTACACCGAAGGGCTAGAAATGAAAGAGATCGTATTTGTCGTGTTGTCTGCACTTGCCGCTATCGCCGCTCACGCGGAGACGGTTACAGCAAACTCGTCCGCTTCCGCTCACCTAGGATCATCGATGCATCAACAGGCGGCCGAGAAGGTTTATGGCAATCTCCAAAGCAACAGCCTGAAGCCAATCGAACAAGTGAACAGTTCCGCGGACTCGAGGGCGCATCAGGACCCGCTGACGCGTCAACAAGCGATCGAGAAAGTCTATGGGAACCTCCATAGCAACAGTCTAAAGCCAATCAGCCGGTGAAAGTTGGCTGTGACCAGTAGCGTGCCAAAAAGAGCAGGAAAACGCGCTGTGATTTTCGCGGCCGCGAAACAAGGAAACGGTGGGCCGATGCTGATGGCGTCGCCGCCGCCCACACCGTTGAAGGAATAAGGCGAAAATCGTGCAGGAAAACCCGTTCTATGAAGACGCATCTTACGAAACTGTCCGTGATGCGCTCCTGGCTTCCGAGCGAAAGCTTACTGACATTTTCGCACTCCCATCCAACACCACCCTAACCTACGCAAGCCTTTACGGAATGGGCGTTGGTCGGCGCGCCTTGGCTCTGTCATCCGGTTTTCGTGCGATGGTCGAACAACGCAACTCACTTTGCGCCATGCCGATGGTCCGGATGCAACTCGATACCGCCATTCGTTTCTACGCCGGTTTCTTCGTCAGCGACCATCAGCAGTTCTGTCGGGACGTTTTACAGGGGAAGCAAATCGACAAGATGAAGAGCGATGAAGGCGAACAGATGCGCGACCGCTATCTTGTCGAGCGACTCGCAAGGCGCAACCCTTGGATGAAGGACGTATACAAAGCCAGTTCAGGCTACATTCATTTTTCACATCGCCATATCCAGGAAGCCTTCCGAAGCGGCGATGGACCAAATGTCCAGATGGTTATCGGGCCGACCGATTTCGACAGAGAACCGGAGCATTTCCGGGAACCGATGCGTTGCATGCATCACCTGAATCTGATTATAGAATTCGCCTTGCAGGACTGGTTCAAACGGATGTGCGACCCGAACGGTGTCACCGTCTCGGCAAAGGAGCTATGGACAGAGCCTGACGATGAGGCTTCAGACTGAAGCATTGGCCACGCTAGGAACAGCAGCCGTTTAGGCAGAGTGATCGATCGGCAGGGGCTTCAATGGGGTGGCGCATGGGGTTCAGGGCAGTGGCGCTCATTGCTCGCATCATTGCAATCGCATCGGTTTCTCGACAGGCGGTCCCGCGCGGCTGACCATGTGACGAAGCAACACAATTGATCGGAAAACGGAGCGGGTGATGAGACTATCGTGGCGTACAGGCGTGCTTGTGATCGGGTGTCAGGGCGTGCTTGCTGCGCCCGCATCGGCGCAATGGAACGGTCATCTCGCCACGCTCAGCGAGGCGCAACTCGTTTGCCGCAACTTCGATAGTTCGTCGTGCATTCCGTTTCTGGCAGAAGCCGTAGCAGTCAGCGATGTCCTCACATCTCAAGCCGATGTTCATGGCGACCGAAGCAGCGTGTACCTGCCGGGCCCAAACGGGTCGAGTGTGAAGTGTGGCGACGGTTTCTCCCTTACTGATTTGAACGGCGAAGCGCTTACCCATGCGGCGTTGACTCGCGACCCAGCTGTGAATTTCTATTGGAGTAACGCGGTATTTGTCGCGGCATTGGACTTGTGTCGGAGACCGGCACGTTAGAGCGATGGGATCGGTTTGGCGGCAACGCAGGCCGCTTGATTCAACGGAAAATATGAGCCAAGATCAAGACGCGGGCCAACTGCCCGGATGGACATTGCTGCTGCCGCTGGCCGGGTGCTTTGCTGCTTTAGCGATTTTGTGGGCGTGCCGAGACGTGGGCTTGTCGTGGTGGATCGGCGTGTCGGCCGCTATTCCAGTGGTCGTCGGCGGAGTCCTTTTGGAGCGCGCAATCGAGCGCAAGTACCTGCCGTCGCGGCGTCGAAGCTGACAACGCAAAACGGGGAAGACGCTATGGAGCGAGCGATGCCCGACAACAAACTGACAATCGCAGTTCAGCGTTCCCATACTTGGATGGTTGCGTGCGCCGACCTCGTCGACGGCGTTGTGTTCAACACGACGCTGCGCGCGCGCGTGGCCGTCGCGCTTCATCATCTCTGCATTGAGCACCATCAAGCCGGACATGTTTTGGTAGATAACGACGTCCGGGGTTCAGCATTCGCATTGTACCGGCCGCAGTTTGAAGCGTACGTACGGGCAAACTGGTACTACGACTGCGCGACCGACGCAGAGCTCGAGAAGTTTGTTCAGGGTGGCGAGCCACCTAAGATGCACGATCTCGCGAACGACCTTGAGGGAGCACTGGGCCAACCAGGTGAAATCATCCGTCGTGTCAAGGATCAAGCGTGGCGCTCCATGTGTGCCTTTACACACGGAGGGGCAGTGCAGGTCAAGGCGCGTGCTGTTAAGGACGAGATCCGGCAGAGCTTCACAGACGGGCATGTGAGCCAGTTGATCGATTCAATGGCGGTGCTTTCATATCTCGGCGCCCTTGGCATTGCCAAGGTGGCTGATGACGGACAGTTAGCACAGCGATTGAATGAACGGCACCAAGAGATCTATGCGGCCTTGTATGACCGCACTTGATGCCGGAGTTGGTGTAGGCGTAGCGGTGATAGAAAAACCGAGCAAGGAGTAAATCATGGCGATCATCAATGTGCGTGTGCGACGCGGCCCCTTCTCCGGGAAGGCCGAAGACGGTTCGCGGCTCAACATTGTCGCGGGCGTCTATCAAGCCGATCACGCGGGCGATTCGCTCGTGTTCGCCGGTGCCGACAAGCGCACCGGCGGAACCATCACCGTCGATCTTCGCGATTACCCTGAGATCGGCTCATTCCCGGATTCGATCGAACCGAATTCGCAGATCGAGCTGGCGTAACCACGGAAAATACGGCCATGACGGTCACGTTGCACTGTGCTTCTTGTGGACGTCTCGATGGACCCCGGCCGGAAGGGGCGGAATCGGTCGTTGCCGCTGACGGAAAGCGATATTGTTCGTGGTGCGCCGCAGTCCATCAAATCCCGTCTGGTCACCCATACGTTGAAATTCCCAGTCCGGGGCACATGATCGACAGCGATTTTGACGATCCGCTGATGGCATGGAACGACTGCTACGAAACAAAGCCGAAGAAGCGGATATTAAAACGGGCCGCGAAAATAGAGATTAAACGAGCTTGGGCAAACTGGAACGGCGACAAGACGGCTACAGGGGCTGAGTTAAAGTTCTATTCATGGCTTTGGCGGCACCGCCCATACTTCCTCACGTATCGCAAGAATTGTGATCGCTGGCAAGACGTGAAAATTTGGATCATTCAGTACGAGGATGAATGTGCTGCACGGCGCGGTTCACTGCGCTGGGAAAAGCATGGAGCCGGCATGAAGGGAAAGAGCACTTTTTCGCAAGCCGACGCGGCGCGCATTCGGGATCTGTTGCGTCAGGTGCGCACGGCTGCTACCGATGAGCAGAAGAAGTTCCGCGACCGCCTTCGAATCGATGTCGGCTTCTACATCTCCGACTTTACCAAGTCGAACGTCGGTTTCACGGCGGAGGACTTCGACGGCCTGGTGGAGCGAGGGACGATCAAAATCGTATGACACGGAAAACAGATGGGCATGCCGAGATTGAGGGCGTACGCGGTGGAGTTGCACGGGTTACACGTCCTCACGGTCGCGGCGCGCAGCAAGAAAGCGGCGGCAGATTTGCTCGGGACAACGCCGTACATGATGATGCAATGGGAAGGCGGCATGAACGAGTCGGACGAGGCGATTGCTTTGGCTGAGCCTGAGCAACCGTTCCGCAAGCGGCTGACTGGCGACCATACGTGGCAACGAATCGAAGCAGTCAAACGCAACGCTTAACACAACGGAAAACGCCGGCGCGGCCGGCACGAGGACAAGTAAATGGACCACGGGGATTTCGTATTCGACGCCGGAATCGCGGCTGGGTGCAACGGTAACGCGTCAGGCGACAAACCTTATATCCGGTGGTTTTGCCGGGAGGCAGTTGCTCGTGCAGAGCATGCGGCGGCGCAAATTCGCAATGTCGCGACCTTGCGAGAGTGGGGCGACATCGAGACGGTCAAATGGCGTCTGGAGTCATCGTGGGCGTTGCTGAGGGCGCTGCAAGACACCCTCTCCGAGCTGGCTTGCGCCGCGCGGCTTAAGCCTGACGTTAGCGCTCCATTTTCTGAGGCTGCGGAGCGCGTTTCCAGCGAATTCAGCCGCGTTGAGCGCGATTATGCGCGCGCGAGTGCGTGGTTTAACGCAAGGACGTAAGGGAAAGCGGGGAAAAGAACATGAGAGCAACGATCGCGCTCGGGCGCATCGACGATGGCATTGGGGAAACATTGCGTGGCGAGATCCGCACGCTGGTTGATGCGAAATACCTGGTCGACGCACTCGCGCACGAACGGGCCGGGCAACGTCTGACCGGCGCCTTTCATGACGGCCCGAGGGGGCCGCGGCACGGAGGCGAGATCTTTCGCGCCATCCTTCCGTTCGCGGGCATCGAGCACGACGGCGAGGCATTCAGTGCACTCGTGCCGACGGCGCAGACCATCGGAGCCAGTTGGCGGTGGCACACAGGATCAGTTTCGGAGAACGAGCGTGAAGACCTCCTCGCGTTTTTCCAGTCGCCGGAACGCGCGACGCCGCGCGCACGGGAGCGTGCCGAGTACTTCTGGATCAAGCCGCTGGGCCTCTTTCTCGCCGACGAAGGCAAGAACCGCGTGGGCTTCCTGCGGGACATGAAGGTCGATTGGATTCCGGCGCGCGTGTTTCCATGCGGCTACGTTGCGCCCGAACGGCTGACGCTCTATAGGCTTGGTCCGCTCGAGCGGCCGTCCTGGTGGGCGGTGCTCGATGGGACATGGCTTGAGCCCCTGATGCATCCTGCCTGGGCGCTGCCGATACTGCGGGCCTACGGTGTACGCGAAACATCCGACTGGCCAACCGCCTTTCCGTCGATCCAGGTCACCAGGGCCGCGCTGCGGGAGCGCTCGCCTGACCAGGTTTCGTCCTTCATGCCGGCGCTCAATCTTCAGTTGGTACTCGAGAAGCACGCCTACCAGAATGAAGTGATTTCCAGCAGCCTGTTTGGCATCGACGGAATCACGGTGCAGTGGCGTTTCGTGGTCGGGATGATGGTCTGCAGCATCGCTGCGGTGGTGTTGATAGGCGCCGTGCCGTCCACGTGGGACAGCTTCCGTATCGCCGCAAGCATGGCGGCTGGCGCCGGAATCGGCCCGATGCTCGCGTCCATGCTAAGTATCTGGAAGCTGCCGCGCCAGGTGGTGGATCCCTTCGCGGTCCACCGGAAATTCGGCCCCCTGGAGCGTGTGCAGAGGCGGCGGACGCACAGCGCGTGAGAGTGCCGCAGATGTTGAATTTTCAGATGCAGGCATCTGGACGATGGGCGGGTGGTGCTCGACACAGAGTGCCAGTTTCAGCCCCTCTAACGACTCGGAAAACGGGACCAGAAAAATGAAAAGCCCGATACTCGCGTCACTGTTGCTAGCGATGAGTGCCCTGATCAGTGGCTGCGTGACGGGGCAAAAGATGAGCGACATCCACGAGGGCATGACGAAAAGTGAAGTCGAGGCAGTCCTCGGAAACGCCGACGGATATCAACGCAGTGGCCAGTATGAGGCACTGCGTTACACCGACCGCCTGATTAGCGGGTGGTCATGGAACCGCGCGGACTACACGGTCGTGTTGCAAAACGGCCGTGTCACCGAATATGGCCCCGCTCAGGTCCGGCAGGAAGGGGCAGGCGTCCTGGTGCTCGTCCCGGTCAGATAGGAAAACTGCCATGAAGCGAGTCGAATACGGGTATGAACAAGGTCCGGTCTTATGCGCTGCAGAGGATAAGTGCTTACCTTGTTCATCCCCAACAACGGCCGAATTGAACGTCACATAAAAAAAGCCGCTCATTGCGAGCGGCTTTCCTTGAACGGGCCCGGTTACAAAGGGCAACTTCACGAGGCTGCCTTCACGCCTCGCTTGACGCCCACACGCAGTTTTCCTCGATAGGTCACCGTTGCCGGCTTGCGCGTCTTCCCCTCTGTCACCGCGGCGTCAACGCGTTCGAACAGACGTACCGCGCCCTGCTTTTGCAGCGCTACGACAAGCGGGTAACGCTTTCTACTGACGTTGGTAGCCATAAAAGCCTCCTGAATCGGGGTCGGGCCGGGTCACGCATTCAAAGGTCACGCCGAATCGGCCTCGGATGAAACTCCTTGACATCCTATCATACAGGGTCGCCAGTCCTTCGTTTTCAGGCAGATAGAAGTACTGTTGCACCTGCCCCTCATCGCCAGCATGCTGGACCATCGCGGCCGCAAGCACTTCGAGAAACTGCCAGATCTGCCTCGGGTCGCGCAACGGCCACGATTCAGGTTCAAACATGTTGCCGGGCTCCGCTTCGGACCGCATGAACTTCACAAGTCGCGAAGCTGGATTGGGGACAAATCCGTTGTTCCAAGCGTCCGCATAGGTCTGGACGTCCAGAGCGTCACCGCCAGACGCAATCAGCACATCAACGAAAAACACCAGATAGCAATATCCGGCAAATACCATTCCGATAACCTCGATTCCCGGCTCAAGCTGCTCAGTTGCCGTCAGCTGGATGGCATCCTCGTCATACGGGACGTCGGGAAAAAGTTGCTGTAGCAACGCTGGTGTTATATAGCCGTGCAAATACGACTCCGTTTTTTCATGGGCGGTTCCATTGTAAAGGTCTGCGGCAAAAGGCAAGCCCCGGCTTGGCGATGCACGCATCGGGATGGAAGATGAGCTACCTGACAGATGCCGCATCTCCGAACTCGCAAAACGTACAGTCGACGCGCCGCGGCTACCGCGAGGTCAGCTCACTGACATCCTTCGGCCGCAGCCGCCTTCTGTACGCCCCAGATGCCGCCTATGAGGTGTTGGCTTCCGTTGGCAACGACAACCTTGTTCCACATGCCGCCGGCCTTGTCGCCGAAAAATCGCCCGCCAAACTGGGCACCGGTCGCGACTGCGCCACTCGTCGACAAAGTACCGTCACCGTTGACCACCCCACCAATGGCGAACGTGCCACCGGTGATCTGTGATTGGGCCTGCCCCGTCAGCGTGCCATCGGCGGCGACCGCCACCTGAACATAGCCGTGATCGTCGGCGCCGTCATATTTTCCGTCGTACTGACCCGCGATCGCGCACGAGACAGGGGCCGCATGAGCCGCAGTGACCACCAGCCCCGTCATAACCAGTGCTCCCCAGATTGCTCGCTTCACCATTTCCTTTCTCCGTATGTGGCGGCAGTCCCATGACTGCACCGAGAGTTATCGTCATAAACGGCGCTAGATGTAGAGCTGGGAGACAACTTTTTTGAAGTAGGCAGGTACCGAGTCGGAATGTCCTGAAACGAAGGGTCGGATAGCCACAACTATCCGACCCTTTGGCGTTGGATTTCTTAGCGACAAAGAGGCGCTGATCCGCGAAAAAGTAGGGTCCGATTGATAATCTTAATTATGTCAAATTAAACGAGGAATCCTTTAAAATTGTTAGAACAGCATTCGTTTACATGATTTCGTCCAGCAGCTTGGGCGAGCGATAATCACGCCGACGATTTCAGCCGGTACCAAGAGCAGCCATCCGAACCGAGTTCCATGTCCGCTTCGCCGCGATGCAGGAGGTAGTTCAGGTGCGCGATGCTTTCACCAGTGGCCATGCCGAGCAAGTCTGGCTCAGATCCTATCGGGCGGGAGAAAAGCTCTGCGAACACATCGACCGCGCGCTTCGGCTGTGTCAGCGCATCCCTTAGCCGATCCAGCGCTGCATGCTGACTGTGGGTCAAGTATTCCAGGCGGGCGTGAAGTCCTCGGAAAGGCTCATTGTGTGCCGGTAGGACGAGCACATCATCTGGAATGATCTGCCTGAGCTTTTCAAGCGACGCTAACCAATCCGCCATAGGATCGGCGTCCGGCTCGGTCGGAAAAACAGATACGTTTGACGAGATCCGCGGCAAAACCTGGTCCCCCGAGATTAATAGCTTCAACTCGGCGCAGTAGAAGCAGGCGTGTTCCGGCGAGTGCCCGTTTCCAGTCACCACTCGCCAACGATGCGCCCCGATGTCAAGCAACTCGCCATCTTGCAGCCGGCGGTAGCTATCAGGTAGCGCATGAACAAACTTTCCAAAGCCGCCGAAGCGGGCACGATAGGACTCGATTGCGTCCTCGTCCCAGCCCGCTCGCTGGTAGAAGCGCACGCCGTCCTCCGGTGCTTCACGCCCAGTGTCCGCGGCCAGAACCCGGCACATCAAATATTCCAGCCTCGTCATCCAAAGACTGCAAGCAAACTTGCGCGTGAGCCAGCCTGCCATGCCGGTATGATCTGGATGCATGTGCGTCACAAAGAGGCGTGTCAGTCGGCTCTGAGCCAGAGCGCCGTCCTTGGCAAATAAGCTGCGCCAGGCTGCAGCGGTGTCGCTGGTCTGCAGGCCGGCGTCCACCCCAGCCCATCCGTCGCCGTCGCGTAACGCCCACAGATTGATGTGATTGAGCACGAGCGGCATTGGCATGCGCAACCACAGTACTCCCGGCGCGATCTCTTTGGCCATGGCCGGTGCCGGCGCTTCTCCACAAGGGTAATCGAGCATCGGCTTGCCCTCAGGAGGGGTGATGAGAGTTTCGTCGCTCATAGGTGACCAGATCCTTCCGTCGAGCCTAACGTATTCGGGTTCAACATTTTGCTCCCCATTGCTGCGCAGATGTTCCTTCGGGCAAAGGCCGCTTCCTACATATTTGGATAATTCGGGCCGCCGCCTTCCGGCGTGACCCAGAGGATGTTTTGCGTCGGATCCTTGATGTCGCAGGTCTTGCAATGCACGCAGTTTGTGCGTTGATGATGAGGCGCTCGCCGCCGTCATCGTTTATCACGAACTCGTACATGGCGGCCTGACAGTAACGGGACTCCGGGCCGGCGTATGTCTGCCAGTTCACGCTCACCGGCACCGACGGATCTTTCAGCGTTAGGTGAGCTGGCTGGTTCTCTTCGTGATTCGTGTTCGAGATAAACACCGACGACAGCCGATCGAACGTGAGCTTGCCGTCGGGTTTCGGATAGACAATCGGCTTGCATTGCGAGGCGGGCTTGAGCATTTCGTGGTCCCAGTGCCGGTGATGGAGCGTCCAAGGCACGTTGCCGCCGAGCAACTTCTGCTCGATGCCGACCATCAGCGTGCCGAGATACAGGCCCTTGCTCATCCACTGCTTGAAATTGCGTGCGCGCTTGAGTTCTTCATGCAGCCACGAGGTCTTGAATGACTCGGGGTACGCGCTCAATTCGTCGCTTTGACGGCTTGCCTGCACGGCGTCGAACGCAGCTTCGGCCGCGAGCATGCCGGTCTTGATTGCGGCGTGGCTGCCCTTGATGCGAGAGGCGTTAAGAAAGCCATCATCGTCGCCGACGAGTGCGCCGCCCGGAAATACGAGCTTCGGCAATGACATCAGGCCGCCCGCCGTGATCGCGCGCGCGCCGTATGACACGCGCTTGCCACCCTCAAGGAACCTACGGGTCTCGGGGTGCGTCTTGTAGCGCTGGAACTCCTCGAACGGCGACAGGTAGGGGTTCGCATAGCCTAAGCCGACGACGAAGCCGACCGCGACCTGATTGTTGTCGAGGTGATAGAGGAACGAGCCGCCATACGTTTGCCGATCGAGCGGCCAGCCTGCGGTGTGGATTACGAGGCCGGGATGGTGCTTGGTCGGATCGATTTCCCAGAGTTCCTTGATGCCGATGCCGTACACCTGCGGATCCGCGTCCTTGTTCAGCTTGAACCGGTCATTGAGCTGACGGCCCAAGTGCCCGCGCGCGCCTTCGCAAAAGAGCGTGTACTTCGCGTGCAACTCCATGCCCAGCTGGAAGTTCTCGTTGGGCTGGCCATCGCGGCCGACGCCTAGGTTGCCAGTGGCAACGCCCAAGACCCGCCCGTCGTCTTGGTAAAGCACGTCCGCGGCCGAGAAGCCCGGGAAAATCTCGACGCTGAGCGCTTCGGCCTGCTGGCCCAGCCAGCGCGTCACGTTGCCGAGGCTTATGACGTAATTGCCGTGGTTCTTAAAGTTATCGGGCAATGCCCAATTGGGCGTCTTGAACGCATCCTTTTCGGTCAGGAAGAGGAAGCGGTCCTCGCTAACTTCCACCGTGAGCGGCGCACCTTTTTCCTTCCAGTCGGGAATGAGCTCGTTGAGGGCGCGAGGATCCATGACGGCGCCCGATAGAATATGCGCGCCGATCTCCGAACCTTTCTCGAGCACGCACACGCCGATGTCCGCGCCAATTTCCTGTGCGAGCAGCTTGAGCCGGATGGCTGCCGACAGGCCGGCGGGCCCGCCGCCGACGATCACGACGTCGTAATTCATCGACTCGCGACACAAACCGGAATCACCGAAATCATTCATCGCCCTTCCCAAATTCGATCCTGAGAAGCCAGCCGACATTTAAAATATTTACTCAAAACGAAAGTTAAAGGCTAAGAAATTCGAGTGCGAACGTCGAAATTCAAAATGACATCACATTTACAGTAAGCCTAGTTCGAACACAAAACAGCGGACTCCGCCTTAATACCCGCACCTGACCAGCGGAGCGTTATAAACAATCTGCAAAGCAAACAACTTCCAGCGATTTTCCCCGACACGCGCCGTGACGACGCGCCCCTGCCAGCCTAGTCGAGGCGGCCGTACCGGACCCCGAGTTGAATCCGGCTGAAGCAAGCAGCAGCAAATTACGACGTCGGACAGGCCGGTTGCAGGAGTAGCCGACACATCGGTCATAACGTGTCGGCCAAGACCGCGAAGACTCCGGCTAAAAATCAGACCGGACTCGATTGCCCGCTCAGTGGTCCGCCGCCAGCAGCCCACGTCCGATCACCTGCGCCTGGATCTCGGCAGCGCCTTCGAAGATATTGAGAATTCGGGCGTCAACGAGTATGCGGCTTATCTCAAATTCTTGCGCATACCCATTCCCTCCGTGAATCTGCACCGCCACATCCGCGTTGCTCCATGCGACTCGCGCGGCAAGCAGCTTTGCCATGCCTGCCTCGATGTCGCACCGATGTCCCTTCTCCTTCTCCGTCGCCGCGAAGTAGGTCAGTTGACTCGCCATCAGGACATCCGCGATCATCATCGCGAGCTTGTCGCTCACGCGTGGAAACTCGATGATCGGGCGACCAAACTGAAGTCGATCCTGCGCGTATTGAAAAGCAAGTTCGAACGCCCTTTTAGCGACGCCGATCGCCCGAGCGGCTGTTTGTATCCGGGCGCCTTCGAACGTTCGCATTAGCTGACGGAATCCTTGTCCCTCCCGGCCGCCGAGCAACGCGTCGCCGTTCACCCTGAACCCGTCAAAAGCAATCTCGTATTCCTTCATGCCGCGATAGCCAAGAACGGGAATGTCGCCACCGCTCATCCCGTCGGCCGGGAACGGCTCATCCTCGGAACCTCGCGGCTTGGATGCCAGGAACATGCTGAGCCCGTTATGCCCCGTGTTGCCCTCTTCCGTTCTTGCGAGAAGCGTCATCAGGTCGCTGCGCGCGCCGTGTGTAATCCACGTCTTGTTACCGTCTACGCGCCACGCCCCATCGGACGTCCGCACTGCGCGCGTGCGCAGGGACGCCAGGTCCGACCCCGTGTCCGGCTCCGTGAAAACGGCTGTGGGCAGAACTTCGCCGGAAGCCAGCTTGGGCAACCAGTAGGCCTTTTGCTCCGGCGTTCCATCGTTCGAGATCAGTTCTCCGGCGATTTCTGACCTTGTGCCAAGCGATCCAGCTGAAATCCACGCTCTGCTCAACTCCTCCGTCACGATGCACATCGCCCGCTTGCCGAGTCCCAAGCCACCGAACTCCGTCGGGATGCAGACGCCGAATACCCCCAGTTCCGCAAGCTTGCCGACAAGCGCGTCGGGAATGAGCGCATCGGTCAGGTGCCAACCCTGAGCGTGCGGAAGAATTTCGCTGTCCGAAAAACGCCGGAAATGCTGGCGAATGAGATCCAATTCCTCGTCGAATGCGGTCTCGCTAACGGCCTCGCCACGACGGTACAGATCGATCAGCGACTTGCGGGATTCTGGCGATCCCCCAACATCGAATAACCAACGGACATCCTCGGCTGCACGGAGCGTCTCCGCGGCTTTGTCCATTCCAAGCTCGATAGGCCGAAAAATCTCGTTCTGAGACATCGGAATACCCGACGACAATTGCGCAGCGTATTCAGATAGTCCGATGCACAACGCCAGACATTCAACCTCGTTGAGCCGTCCGGCTTCATTGAGGTCCCTGGCCCAGTTTGCGGCTGCCTCGATCGATCTGACCGTGGTTATGATCCAGGCCAAGCCATGCAGAACACGTTGGTGGTTGTGCAAGCGCGCGTTGTCGATCTTACGATCGATGCAGCATAGTTCCTGCGTCGCTGTTACAGCGGCAGCGGCGTAGTTCTGCACCGCGAGCACGATTCCAGGCAAACGCACAGTAAGAGAAGACAAGCTAATCAAAGTGATATCTCCTGTTGATTTTCTTCAGCCGACTACACCCGATACGATCCCGGCGTCATGCAACGCCCCTACGTCCGTCTTATCGAGCTGGAGAATGTTCTGTAAAACCCAATCGGTATCTGCACCCAGTCGAGGCGCGGCTTGCACGGGCAGTCGCTGCTTGCCTTGAAACGTTGCAGCCGAGCCGGGCGTGGGGTAACGCTTGCCGCTCGGGTGAGTGAGCGTTTCAAAGAGCGGACCAGATGTGGAAAAGCGCGGCTCATCGCGGATCGCCTCGGAGAGCGTCCGGTACACGGACCAACATGCGCCTTTGGAAGCGAACCGCCGCTCCAACTCAGCGAGAGCGATTGAACGGATCGCACGCTCCACGATGCCGAACAGCTCGTTGCGATGCTGGAACCGGAGCCCTTCGTCCGATACGAATGACGCGCCTAGCGACCTCTCGATCGACGACACGTCAGAGCCCAATTCGAGCGCATCAACAAGGCCTTGCCATTGGCGACTTGTAATCGCGACTACCATCACGCGTCGTCCGTCCGACGTCGTGAAGTCGCGTCCGAACGCGCCATAAAGCGCGTTTCCGATCCGCGGGCGCTCGCCGCCCATCAAGACTTCCGCGATCTGTCCCATGTGTCCGAGCGATGCGATCGCAACGTCCGACAGCGGCACCGTCACCTCGCCACCTTCTCCCGTTTCGCGCCGATGCCGCTCCGCGGCCAATAGGGAAAAGGCAGCGTATGCGCCCGCCAGCAGGTCCCACGCGGGCAGTACATGATTGACTGGATCGCTTCCGTTCTTGTCGGATCCCGTCATGAATGGAATGCCTATTGCGGCATTCACCGTATAGTCGACGGCCGGGGCGCCATCGGACCAACCGGCGATTCGTACCGTAATGAGGTCCGAGCGGCGTACCTTCAGCTTGTCATGCGCCAGCAATCCGCCCTGCGGGAAGTTTGTGACGAACAGACCGGCATTCGGGCCGGAAGCAGTGATGATTTCGACTGCCAGACGCCGCCCCTCCTCGCGCGAGAAGTCGATGGCGATCGACCGTTTTCCCTTATTCAATCCTTCCCAGTACAGGCTATCGCCCGCATCGGTTACAGGCCACCGACCGAAGTCGGGGCCGCCTCCAATTGGGTCGATGCGAATCACCTGCGCACCGAACTGCTGGAGATGGAGCGAGCACGACGGCCCCGCGATGAATGACGCGCATTCAACGACGCGCAGGCCCTTCAGCAATTCGTACATAATAGATTCCCACATCCTGATTGAACCGCCACGCGCCATTGCGGCTCGTTGCGAAAGAGCGATAATGACTTACCGACAATTCAAAGCCGGTGCTGCCTCTCTCAGCAAACCGGTCAGTCGACTCAGATCACCCGCCACATCCAGCGAGAACACCGAGTCAATCACCTTGTCTTGCCAATCGGTCGCGCCGATATGCGACGTCAGTGCCCGGAACTTGGAGATCATCTGGGCACGATCCAGCGGATAGTCCGTTGTGCCCAGTGAATCCGGACGCATATATCTGATGTTTCGTCCATCGGTCAACCGGACGCATACTGCGCCGGGGAAGCGGTCTGGCAGATACTTATCCAGATCTGGATCGGCATGAGCGCTTATCCGGTCCATCAGGGACGTCATATCCTGCCGCCTCGCTGCCTTTTCGCTGAAGGATCTCGGGTCGCGCGGATCGAGCAGGAGCGTCGCCGCCACCGCGTAGGGCAGCGAGTACTGCGCAGCCATCACCGACTGGGGTCGATACTGCAGACGACCGTCGAGCGCGATGGCCGGCGCAGAAACCTCGATCGACTCGACCTGTTCGACCGAAAACGGCGTCTGTTGTCGACATGTCAGCAAAGCGTCAATGATGGAATGGAAGTGTCTGCAACATGCGTACAACTTGATGCTGATCTGTTCGACCACCCACTCGTCGCCCAGCCCATCAGTGAGCGCGCGCGGATCACCCCCTCCGCCGAACACCTGCATGAAGCCGAACCGACCATCGATAGAACCGCGCGGCCCGGTGAAACCGGATCCAGCCAGCTCGGCCATCAAGATTCCGTTCATTGCAGGCAAGCCGCCATGCAATCGCTTTACCATGTTTCCTTGAGGGTCCTCGGCGAATTGCATGACGCCGGATGCTGCCGACGCCGCCAATCCAAAAGCCGATTCCCACTTCGGCGGGTCCATGCGCATCAGGTGCGCGCAGCTCGCCGCCGCGCCAAACACACCTGCCGCTGCAGTGGGGTGAACACCGCGCCCAACCGCTCCACGCGCCGCCGAGCCGACTCGACCCTGAGCCTCGTATCCGACGATCAATGCATTCAAGAATTCGCTGCCCGAGTTGCCCTGTGCCTCGGCAACGGCGAGCGCTGCGGAGATGACCACGGCACCCGGATGGCTGAAAGAACGGTTATGCGTGTCGTCGAGCTCAATGCCGTGAGCTGCCGTGCCATTGACGAGCGCAGCATAGCTGCGATCGCTCTTCTGCACACTGCCAAACACCGTGCTCTCCGGTCGACCGCCTCTGCTTGCGACCCGACTCCGAACGATCCTGGTCCACGGCAGATCCGCGCTATGCAGCGCCACGCCGAGATGATCAAGCACCAGTTCCTTGGCGCGCTCCACGACGGATGAAGGTATGACATCAAACTTGACGTCCGCAAGGAAAGCGATCAGCTCGGATGTTCGGCTTTGAGTCGCGTCGGAATTCATGCTTTTCCCTGACAATTCGAAAGTGGGGGCTTCGCTGGCAGTTGGATGGGCGCCATGCAGATCCGACGCATTCAACTGCGAATGAGCTTCCTGTGCGGCAAGTCGCATTGGCTAAAGCAACGCCGCATACATGCGGCTTGCTTCAGGATGCCGCGACGGCGCGATAAGCCTGGACGCCAGTCAATTCGCGACCCTCGATAAGCGTAAGGATCTGATTCGTGCCGTCCGGAATCGGCAGCATTCGAACGTCGCGGAACAGCTGCTCCAATCCCATCTCGCAACTGATGCCCATTGCACCATGCACTTCCATCGCCAGGGAGACCGCTCGCATACAGGCGGCCAACGAATATCGCTTGGCCATCGCCGAAAGATGAACCGCCTGCTGTTCTCCTGAGTCGATCGCGGAAAGCGCGTGGTAGCACAAGAGCCTGCTGGTCGTCACGGCAGTCGCAATGTCGGCGAGCATCTCCTGAACCAGCTGAAACGACGCAATGGGCTGGCCGAACTGCTTCCGGTCGCCCGCGTACACCAACGCAGCGTCCAGAGCACGCTGCCCCATGTGTACGGCGCACAGTCCCAGAATGGGCCGATTGGCCAGCCACGTCTTGTTCAGAACACGTGCCGCGTCGCCGACCGACCCAAGCTGATTTTGCTTCGGAACGCTACATCCATCGAACAGTACCTCGCCGAGATGACCCTGTCGCAGGCCGAGCACCGGAATTTCACGCGTCTCGAACGGCGATTGCGCCCGATCCACGACGATGCGCGTCGTACCCGGACGGCCGTGCGCATCGGTGCCGTACACCGCCGTGACGTTGATCAGATCGCAGATACTGGCATTGGTGATCCACATCTTTCGACCGGTGAGGGTGAAGGACTCGGGACCGTCATCTTGCAACCGTGTCTTGACGCCACGCGAGTCCGATCCAACGTCCGGCTCGGTCGTGCCCGTGCAACTGATGCGCTTGCCGGAAATCAGATCAGGAAGAAACCGCTCGCGCTGTTCCGGGGTGCTGTCCAGGCTGATCCGGGTAGCCGTGACTTCCTGCCCCAACACGGCGATTGCCACGACAGGCGGGAGCTGCTCCATCATAAGCCCGTACGTCACGGTCGGCAGCTCCGCGCCCCCGGCGCTTTCGGCGACACGCGCACTCGTAAGCCCCTGTTGCGCGCACAACTGCATAATGCGCAACATCTCCTCCTTCGGCAGCGGCTTGTCAGCGCTCCGCGCCTTCAGGGTCGGATCGATATCGCGCTCCACCATTCGGCGGATCGCGTCCTGGATGAGTTTCTGCTCGCTTGTAAGCTGGAACATATGTCGGCCTCAGGTGCTGGATTTCTTGACTTGCCGAAAATTCGGCTTCCGCTTCTCGCGGAACGCATTCCCCCCTTCCTTCGCTTCTGCCGTTCCGTAGTAAAGCGCGACACCTTGAAACCCGAGGTGCGCAATGCCTCGAATGTTTTCCGTGTCGGCGTTGAAAGAACGCTTCGCTAGCGCAATCGCAGTCGGACTGCACTGCACCACGTCTTCGCACCACCGCTGCACTTCTTCATCGAGCTGATCGTCGGGCACGACCTTGTTCACCAATCCCATTGCATAAGCCTCCTGGGCGGTGTAACGCCGGCACAGATACCAAAATTCGCGCGCGCGCTTTTCGCCGATGATCCGGGCGAGATAGGCGGTACCGAAGCCGGGGTCGACCGATCCCACCTTGGGTCCAACCTGCCCGAACTGAGCCGACTCGGCCGCCAGCGTCAAATCGCAGATCGTGGCAAGCACGTTGCCGCCGCCGATCGCATAGCCCCTGACTTTCGCGATCACCGGTTTGGGCACGTCGCGAATCGCCGAATGAAGCTCCTCGATCGGCACCCCAATCGTTCCCCGCCCGCGGCGCTCCGACTTCTTCTCGGTGGTATCGCCGCCCACACCGAAGGCTCTACCGTTACCAGTCAGCACGATCACGCCAATGTCGTCATTCCAGCCCGCACGGTGCAGCGCATGTGTGACTTCCTCGTATGTGATCGTACGAAACGCGTTCAGCTTCTCGGGGCGGTTGAAGGTAATTGTCGCTATACCATCCGACTCTTCGTACAAAACGTCCTGATAAGTTCGTTCTTCCATGCTTGCTTCTCCTAACGTCATTCGTGTTGCGGTCTTCTGCGCAGTAAATGCGCATGCCCCGCCCGGTACTCCTGCCATCCGCAGCAATCGCGCGAGAGAATCTGTGCACAATTTTTCATGCAACTAGCAGGCAACTTATAGCGCCATAAAATCGATAATCTTTTCCGGCCTAGGTTCGACCCCGTCGTTCGCTCGTTAAAGAACCTGACCGAGCATCCGAACGTATTGCGCATGCCTGTTCGCGACGCGCTCGAACGTCTCCGACAGGAAACCCTAGTCACCAGACTGCGTTGACGCGAACGACTTCGTGCATATCGCTGATGCACGTCACACGCTGCTCGAAACGTCGAAGGCGTGATATTCATTGCGCAGCCGAAGCTCTTCAAGGCATCACAAAACCGCCGTTGACGCTAAGCACTTGTCCTGTCACCCATGACGCGCGATCACTAATCAGATAAGCGATCGCCGACGCAATATCCTCGGGCTCGCCAAGTCGCCCGGTCGGATAAAGTTTCTGGACCGCTTTTACCCGGCGAGCGTATTTTTCGTCGCCCATCTGCTCTTTCAGACTTCGTTCCCGCTCGACTCTCATCGGCGTATTAGTAGATCCCGGCGACACGACGTTAAGGGTCACGCCGTTGCCCCCCACTTCCTGGGCAACCGATTTGATCAGAGCGATCACGCCGGCCTTCGCGGCGGCGTAATAAGACAAGCGGGCCTGGCCGATGCGCGCCGAATCGGACGCGAGACACACCACCCGACCGTAGCCCCGCTCCACCATACCTGGCAGTACCGCATGCAGACACAGCATGGCGCCATGAAGGCAGACGTCCATCACGCGGCTCCAGTCGGCCTCTGTCGACTCTATGAACAGTTTGTCATCCAGAACCGCTGCGCTGTTGATAAATGCATCCACGCCACCGAACCGCTGCTTGGCGATTTCGATCATCATGCGCACATCAGCTTCTTTCGAAATGTTCACCCCGATACCGACGGCCTTCGTGTCGCCGCTCAGACGTGCCGCCGCCTGTTCCGCCGCCGCCGCGTTAATGTCTGCGATCAGCAACGACATTCCTTCGTTGGCGAGTGTCTGCGCCACCGCAAAGCCGATACCACTAGCGCCGCCTGTAATGAGCGCAACCTTACCTTTCAACTGAAGATCCATTTTAAGTTCCACCTAATCGAGAATAAAATCGTACGGACCAGTGACGCGTCACCTACAAGATCGAGGCGCGATCGCCATTGAGAACACCCATCGGTCGACTCGCTTTCGCGGGCATTGCCGACAAACGGAATGGCGACCCGAGCAGCGGGAAAACTTTCCCATCCTCCAGCCGGCATTCGGTCCACAATCCGCGTGCCAGAGTCTGCTCGTGTGCGACCAACTCGCCCACCGTGTTGATCGCCGTCGCACTGATGCCGTGTTCTTCCAGTACAGCCTGGTACTGCGCGCGAGTTAACTTTTCTCCGGCGACCGCAGTGGCCCGTTCGAAGTCTTCCGCCGAAGCGTCGGCATAAACGTAACCATCCGAACATCTGATGGTGGCACCCGATACCGCTGGCGTTGCGCCATTCCACCGCGTCTGCGTCAGCCACGCTGCGACGTCGTGCATGGCAAGGTCGATAGTCTGCCCCTCGCCCGTTCGCTCGCGATGCTCGAGCGCAGCGAGAATCGCCACGACGGCAAGTTGCCCGCCCATCACGTCGGCGCTCGAGGGCCCAGACTTCAATGGCATGCCGCCCGCGCGAATGACGTCCATCATTCCGGACATCGCTTGCACGACGCTGTCGAAGGCCGGACGACCTGCATACGCACTGTCGTGTCCGAAACCCGACACAGCACAATAGATGAGCTTCGGATTTGTCTCGTGCATCGAGACGGGCGTGAAACCAAGCTTCGCCAGCACGCCAGGCTTCAGGTTCTCGATCAGTACGTCTGTCGACTCGAGCAGATGTCGAAGCGCAGCCGCATCCTCTGGTTGCCGTAGGTCGAGCGCCAAGCTTTTTTTGTCGGCGTTCGAGTACGAAAAAAAGACACTTTGTCCGTGAAGCAGAGGCGGCCAGTTGCGAACGGCCTCTCCGCCAGGCGGCTCGATCTTGGTCACCTCGGCGCCAAGGTTCGCCAGATAGCGCGCAGCAAGCGGCGCAGTCGTATAGTGGCCGATCTCGAGTATGCGGATGCCGCTGAGGGGTAGGCCCGCGCGCTCGCGACCGGACGCATCATGAAGCGGTTGGGTTTCCGATATCCAGCGCTCGGCCCATTCGCGGTCCGCGTCGCGCGACGGCACGGAAGCTGGCGCGATCCCCGGTGTTCTGCTCATGCGCAACGGAGACGCAGGTAGGAAGACCGAGGCGTTCGTTTCGGGATCGGAAACGTTCACCTTCATCGAGCGATAGTCCAGGTTTCGCTCGCGCGGATATCCGTCGATTTCCACGATCGGCCCGCACGCAATGCTTGCGGCACCCAGCATTTCGACGCATTCAGCCGTAGTCCGCCCTCCCACCCATGCTTGCACCGCACTATCGACACCATCGTTGTTTGCAACGCGGTCCGTCAGGCGACTGTAGCGCGGATCGCTCGCCAGCTCCGGGCGGCAGATGGCGTCGCACATTCGCTGCCACTGCAGGTCGCTACCGGCGCAGATGAGCACCCACCCGTCGACGGCATGGTAGACATTCCATGGCGATGCCATCGAATGACGATTGCCGACGCGCTTCGCAGTGCCATTCGCGCCGATCAGCACATTTGGAAGAAAGGTCGACATCGCCTGGAAGGCACAGTCGTACAATGCCACGTCAATTTTCTGCCCATGCGCCGCGCGTTTCCGAACCCGCAGTGCCGCCAGCACGGCGCTCGCGGCGATTGCGCCGGCCATGAACTCCAGCAATGGCAGGTTGATCGGCACCGGCGCCCCATCGGCAAGTCCCGTCACCTCCATGACGCCAGAGATTCCCTGCACCAGTCGATCGCTCCACCCTCGCCCTGCATACGGTCCATTCTTTCCAAAGGCGGTTAAATCGCATCGAATCTGCGATGCAGGCCGACAGGGAAGCGAACCATCGCCGTCAAGATCGAGGTCGCTGGATGAGAGCACCACGTCCGCGCGTTGCGCAAGACGTGCAACAAGCGCCGACCCCGCCGACTGTTGAACATCGCTTACAATGCTGCGCTTGCCAGCTGCCATCATGGCTCGGTATCGCGTCTTCGTTTCTTCTATCGGGGCACGCGTCGACTCCTCGACGAAAATTACTTCGGCGCCTAGCTGCGCCAGCAACGAGCCGCACACCGATGCACCGATGCGCTGCCCGAGTTCAAGAACCGTCAGCCCCGCCAGGGGGGACGATTGCGACACGGCAGATGACGCAGAAGTTGAGCTGGCTTTCATAGTGCCTCTCTCTTAACGCCCCTTGAAATGGGCTTGGCGTTTTTCGAGGAACGCCCCAATGCCCTCGTTCTTGTCTTCCGTCCCGTAGACAGCCGTGACGAGGAAGCGCTCGAATTCAACCGCCGACGTCTGATCCATCTGCACGCCAACGCGGACCGCGCGCTTCGCATAGTCGAGCGACAGCGGGGCGCGCTGCTCGTAGACGCGGATCATCTCCTTTGCATGGGCTAGCGCTTCGCCGGCCGGCACGAGACGCTCAAGAATTCCACACCGGTACGCCTCCTGTGCATTGAACGGCTCTGCCGAGAACAGGATGTCCAGCGCTTTCCCCACGCCAACCAACCGCGGCAGCCGCTGCGTTCCGCCGGCACCCGGAACCGTGCCGATTTTCGATGAGGTCAGGGCGAACGTCGAACCGTGAGCGCCAACCCGGATATCGCACGCCAGTACAAACTCGAAGCCGCCGGTCATGCAGTAACCTTCGATCGCCGCGATCACAGGCTTGGTGAGCGTCTCGACAGCGTTGTTAATGCGCTCCCAATGCTTCATATACTCGACGCCGTCACGCGTGGACTTGATTGCCATCGCTTCGTTGAGGTCAGCGCCAGCCGAAAAGAACGAGGTGCCACCCGTGACGATCACGCCGCGTACGCGATCGTCGGCTTCTGCTGCGTGGCACGCGTCGACGATTTCGCTCATCATCAATTTGCTGAAGGCATTGCGCTTACCAGGACGGTTGAGCGTGATTACGAGGGCGGAGCCGTCGACCTCCGTGAGAATCGTTTCAAATTTCATGGTTTATGTCCGGAAAGTAGGTCCCAAAAAAACGCAAGCGTTTAACGCTAGCCACACAAAAACTCGCTGATCACCTTGTTCGTTTCCGACGGCTGTTCAAACTGCACCCAATGGCCTCCACCCGGAATTTCCCGTGACTCGAGGTTCGGCTTCGCCCGGCGGCATGCCTCAAGTCGCGCCTCAGCGCTGGGATACGGTGTCGGATCTTTGTCGCCGTAAGCGATCAGCACGGGGCATTGAATCCGCTTCAGAATGGTCGGAAGATCATTTGAGTGACTGAATTCTTGATTGTCGAAACGTGAGTGCTGCAGATTCCATTGCTGGACTTCGAGTGCCTCTTCGTCGACCGACGCTGGGTCGTGCAGCATCATTGCCAGCAGATTGTGGCGCAGGTATGCGCGCAATCCCTCTTCGGTCAGAGGAAAGGCAGACCTCGGACGACGACCAAGCGGTCGAAGTTCCGGCTTCGGGAAACCGCTCGGCGCGAGAAGCACGGTCCGCCGGGCGCGGTTTCCGAGCTTGGCTGCGACAGCCGCCCCGATCAGGCCGCCAAACGAGAACGCTGCGACGTCGATCTCTGCCGAATCGGCGCTTGCCTCGAGCACTGCAGCTACAACCATATTGACGTACTCGCCGAACGAGAGGTTGGCGGAGACAGACAGAGACTCACCATATCCCGGCAAGTCAACGGCGATAACGCGATTCGACTGAGCCAGCGCTTCAATATTTCGGCACCAATGCAGCCACGAACCCGAACTTCCGTGAACCAACAGGAGCGGTCGCCCGCGCCCAACTGTCTTGTACACAATGCCGTTCGAAGCCTGAAGGCGCTTCATGCCTGCGATGGATGGAAGCAAGGAATTCATCATCATGCGTGCGGAAGATCCAGTGGTTTGCCCAGGTAGGCCTCGATAACGTTCTCGTCATGTATGACGTCATGCGGTCGCCCGCGCGTCAGTTCTCGACCGAAGTTCACGACGTACACGTAGTCCGACAATTCGATCAAGGCCTGTACCACGTGCTCGATCATCAAAATCGACGTCCCACCTTGATGAATCCCGGACAATACCTGCTTGATGTCCTCGATTTCCGAGTGGTTGAGACCGCCCATCACCTCATCGAGCAAAAGGAGTCGCGGCTGCGTAGCGAGGGCGCGGGCAAATTCCAGCTTCTTCTTCGCTCCGAGCGTAAGCTCGCCAGCCGACTGCGAAGCCTGGCGATCCAAACCCACCAGACGCAACGGCTCCATGCAGAACTCGCGCACCTGCTTGAGCGGCCAGTGCTGGTCTGGCTTGCTGAATAGCGCGCCGGCAATGACGTTGTCGAGAACCGACATTTCGTTGAACGGCTGCACCACCTGGAACGTACGCGCAATGCCGGTGCGGGCGACCCTGTAGGGGGCGAGTCCATCGATCGGCTTACCCTCGAACACGATCGATCCGGAGCTCGGCTTCAGGTAACCGGTAATCAGGTTCAGCAGCGTGGTTTTCCCGGCGCCGTTCGCCCCCAATATGCCGACGAATTGGCCTTTCTCCACCGTCAGCGACAGATCGTCGATCGCGAGGAGACCACCGAAGCTCTTTGACAGGTGTTCAACTTGCAGCATGCACCCTCCCCGAGCCGGACGAATGTTCACTGGCCAAAGCAGACTGTGTGTCGCGCGCCAAGAATGCCTCCTGCACCAGCTTCGAACCGCGAAGCTCTTCGGCTGAGCCGCTCAGCGCGATTCGCCCGTTGTTCAACACATATCCTCGATGGGCGACCGATAACGCGGCCTGCGCGTTCTGCTCCACGAACAGGATGCTGAGACCTTGCTGCGCAGCTTTCAGAATCGCCTCGTACACGTGCAGGATCATCTTGGGCGCCAATCCGAGCGACGGCTCGTCAAGAATCAGCAAGTGCGGCCGTCCCATCAGAGCGCGCCCAATCGCCAGCATCTGCTGCTGGCCACCGGAAAGCAGACCGGCCTTATGGTTACGATGCGTCGCCAGAACCGGAAAGAGATCCAGTACGCGCGTCAATGTGCTTGCGCGCTCGCCGCGCGCGTGCCGGCAGTAACCGCCGAGCAGCAGGTTCTCCATCACGCTCAGATCCGGGAAGACCTGTCGCCCCTCCGGCGCAAGGCAGATCCCTAGTTCGACGCGCTTATGGGTCGGCATTTCGTTGATGCGCGAACCCAAGAAGCGCACGTCGCCATCAAGCGCACGCAGCAAGCCGGAGAGCACGCGGGTCGTCGTCGTCTTGCCGGCGCCATTGGCACCGAGCAGACACACGATTTCGCCTTTCGCGATTTCGAGCGTAACGTCTTGTAGAACGACCGATTCGCCGTATCCCGCTCGCAAATCTTTGACGCTTAGCAACTCGCTCATTTTGCGTCTCCGGATATTGCTTCGACTCTTCGCATCGCATTCGCCTTCCGTCGGCAACGTTTCGCGGTCCAATCCATAATCGCACCGCGAAAGCCTTGGGGGAGATACATCACGCACAACACCAACGCCAGGCCGTACACCAATTGCGTCATGCCCACATTGCCAGCAAGCCAAAGACGGGTGCTTTCGCCAAGCGCGGTAGTGAACAAGGTGCCCAGGATGGGTCCCGAAAGGGTGTAAAGACCTCCGAGAATCGGCGCGATCTGCGCAATGAGCGTCGTTTGAAGCGCAAATGCGATAGCCGGATCGAGATAGCCGCTGTACCACATGCTCGCTGCGCCGGCGAACGACGCCATGCCTGCGCTCAAAGTTACGATCAACACGCGATAGCTAAGCGGACGAATGCCCAGCATCTGCGCTGCGCCCTCGTTCGCCCGCATCGCTCGTAGCGCATACTGATATCGACTCGTGCTGATCATCCACGACACCAAGACTGCAATCAGCGCTCCCAGACTCCCGACAACACAAACGTAGACCATAGGCGGCGCGAGTTTCGCGTCCATATACTGGCCTTGCGCTCCACCGGTGAAGTCGGGCAGCATCAGCGCCAACACGCGAAGGCCTTCAGCCAGCGCGAGTGTGCCGATTGCGAAATAGATGCCCTTCAATCTTCCGGTTACGAGCGCAAGGACGGCGCCCAGAATGCCCCCCATGATCGTCGAGCAGAGCAACGAGAATCCGAGATTCAGCCCGAGCCCGTTGGCGACGAGCGTTGCCGTATACGCCCCGACGCCCCAAAAGGCAGCGTGACCCAGGGAGATCAAGCCTGCACCCGCCATCATGTTCCAACTGACCGCGATGATCGCCAGCAGGCAGGTCCGAAACAGGAGATCCGTGACATACGGCGAGCCCACAAAGGGAACCGCAAGAACGGCAAGCGCGGCTAGCGGTGCAACGATTCGTGTCTGTATCTGCATGGTCGTAGGCTCAATGAGAAGCGTATCCGAACAGACCGCTTGGACGTACCAGCAAAATCGTAAAGATGAGCATGAATGCCACCCCCTCCGACCAGCCGGCCCCTTCAGGTACAAAGTAGGAACATGCACTCTCCGCGAGGGCCAGGATGAATGCACCGAGCGTCATCCCTCCGACACTGCCCATCCCGCCAAGAATGACGATGGCGACAGCCTTCACGAGCATGGGAAAGCCCATGAACGGCGTTACCGTTACGATGAAGCTCATGACGACGCCGGTCGCCGCCCCAAGCGCACAGCTGATCGCGAATGAAAGGGCGTAAGCTGCCTTGACGTCGATACCCATGAGCGCCGCAGCGTCGCTATTTTGCGCAACCGCCCGCACTGCGCGTCCTCTCGCGGACCATTTGAGCCACGCCATCAAACCGCCAATCAGGACTACCGCAACGATGCCGCCGAACAATCTGTTATATGGCACATATACGCTGCCCAGGTTGAAAGCGCTGCTGGCATAGGCTGGCGTCGTCGAGCGTTCGTCGCCCGACCAGAGGATGACGGCCAGGTTTTCCAAAACCAGCCCGACGCCGAACGTCAACAGGATCTGGTTGATCTGCGGCGCTTTCAAAACGCGCGCAATGCTCAGTTCAAACGTCAAAACGCCGACCACCACGACCAGGGCGATCGCAAGCGGCATCGCGGCAAGCGGGTCGAAACCCCACAGATGGAACATCCAGAAAGCCGCATAGGCGCCCAACATGATGAACTCCCCATGCGCGAAGTTGATGATCCGGGTCACGCCGTACGACAGCGAGAAGCCGATTGCCATCAAGGCATACAGGCCACCCAGTAAAATGCCGTCGATAATGAATTGTACGAAAAGCGTCATGCCGATTCCTTCCACTTCAGATAGAGTTCTTCGCGATCCACGGCAGCAACCGGCTCCGATCAATCCACCATCAGAGTCGATTACGTGTCGCCCGGCTTAATTGCATGGTTGCAGTTTCGCCTTCGCAATCTCAGTCGGATAGAAAACAGCCGACTCGAAACCCTTTGTTCCTTTCACGCGCTGAAACAAGACGACCTTCGAGAATGCCTGGTGCGGCGTGATGTCGCTCTGGGAGAACTTGCTGCTTGACCCGAGGGGGGTCTTGTAGTCTTGCTTGCTGAGCCAGTCGGTCACTGCGTCGCGGTTGACCGATTTCGTAGCATCGACCGCCAGCAGCGCCAGCATCGTCGACACGTAGTAGCCCACGTCAAGAAAGCCCGGTTCGCGCTTGTATCGCGCGCGGAATGCCGCTTCCCACGTGTTCGAATCGGGAAAGAGCTTCGGTTCGCGAGGATCGCCCGGGAGGCCCAGGCCAGGCGTCCACGTCGTGACACCGATCCAGCAGTTCTGCGCGTCGCCTACGGCGTTTTGCCATTCGGGCAACTGCGGAGCAGCCGTACTAATTTGATATTTGATCCCGGCCTTCGCAATGTTCAGCTGTTTGGTGAACTGAATCACATCGGTCGTCTGCATCAGCACATAGACCACGTCTGGATGCGTCGCTCTCATCTTCACGATCGCCGAATTGAACTCGCTCGCGCCTTCTCGTACCAGTTGGCTGTCGACAACTTCGAATCCCGCCTGCTTCATGTACTTTTGCGCCGGACCGATCTGAGAGCGTCCGTACGCCCCGTCGCTATAAACGAATGCCACGCGCTTTTTCGGGCCGATAGACTGCAGAAGTGCCTGGGCACTATTCTTGTGATAGTCGTACGCCCATGCGAACGTATGGAAGAAGTACCGGTCGGCGCCTACCTCTTCTTCCGTCTTGCTTCCGGAACTCCCCGGAAGAATCCAGACCGGGCGATCGCCTGCCCGTTTCCATGGCGGAACCGCGGCAGCAGCAATGTCCGACCCGTCGGGTCCGATGATGATGTTGACGCGCCTGCTTTGGATCAGATCATTCATGGTGGACACCGTCAGCGCATTGTCCGATTGTGTATCCACCATGAACAGTTCGATCGGATGACCTGCTGCCGTCTCTCCTTTGGTCGCCTTCCAGACCTCGATCGCAAATTCGATACCGCGCTTCGCCTGCGCGCCGAAGGCTACGTATCGGCCAGACAGCGAGGTCGGCGCACCGATCTTGAGCGCTTCCTGGCCATGCCCGGCCATTGACCACATGGCCGCCGCTAAGGCAATGGTTGCGCGACGACAAGCAAACTTGACCATCTCGTCTCCTAATTCATCTATTAATTTTCGATTGAAATCTGTTTTAAAACACGCCTGTATTACGGTTCCGCATGCAAACGACCACCCATTTTTTGATGCATCGAATCTGGCTTTTTAGCTTCGCCGTTCAAACCCGAACTTGACCTCGATGCCGGCAAGTACTGCGTCATTCCCAGCCTGACCCGATCCGGCGTATCCAAAAGCGCTTGTGCAATCAACCGGCGATGCTCGTATGTCGTTCCGGCACGCAGCCCCCAGGAGGCCACCTTCCGGTACCAGAGGTTGATATCGAACTCCTCAATAAAGCCGATTCCGCCGTGCATCTGTTGCGCCGATCGACATACGAACAGGCACTTCTCGTTCGCAAAGGACTTCGCTTGCGCGACTTCGACCCTCGCGGGCAGGTTCTGGCTAATCCGCCACACTGCTTCCCGGCTCAGAAGTTGCGCCCCGTCAACCGCGTTCAGCATATCGGCCGCAAGGTGCTGGATAGCTTGAAACGAGCCGATAGACTGCCCGAATGCTTCGCGCTGCGACACGTATGCAGCAGCCAATTCCAGTGCCTTGCGGGCCGCGCCTTGCATCTGGCAAGCCATCAGAACCGCCGCGTAGTCCATCAGGTCTTTCACTGCGGCCGCGCTTCGGATAATCGAGTCTTGAGACACGCGAACGCGATTGAACGCTACAGCACATTCCTGATCTTTCGCGAGCGGCTGGAGCTGGTGCACGGCGACGCCGTCGGCCGCGCTATCGACCAGCGCCAGCGCCAGCGCATCGGGGCCAACCTGTCCCGCCCATCGAAACGCGACCAGGCAGTGCGACGCGTGTTGAAAGTCGGCGACGAACAGCTTTTTCCCCGAGAGCACGATACCGTCACCGTCGAGATCGCCGGTCAGTTCGATCGCATTCTCGCTCCAGCGACCGCCCGACTCCTGCAAGGCAAAGCTCAACACCGCATCGCCTTCGACAACTTCCGACAAAAGCGCTTTTTGCGACTCGGTACCGTGCTTTGCAATCACGGTCGCCGGCACAAGCGTTGAATGCACCGGCAGCGGAGCGATATGGCGCCCCATCTCTTCCAATAGAAGGGCAAGATAGGTTACAGGCAACCCTTGCCCGCCGTGTTCCTCGGGCAGCGACAAGCCCAGCCAGCCTAACGCGGCGAGCTGCTTCCACAGGCCTCTGGAAAACCCTTCCTCGTTCTTCTCGGACTCGCGGACCAATGCGGGCGTGCATTCCGCCTCGAGGAACGTTCGGGCGGTTTCCTGAACAAGTGTTTCCTGTTCGTTCAACAAGACATCCATCTTCGCTTCTCCAGTCTGTGCATTAGACGCTTGCAACATCGCGACGAGGCTTGGCCGCACTCGGCGGCTTCGGCATTCCCAAACCCTTGCGGGCAATCTGATCGCGCATGACTTGCACACTGCCGTGGTTTACCGTCGACTGGAAGGCGCCCTGAAGATTGTGAGCGTAGACGCCCGATTCAATCGCTTCCGGCGAACTGCTGAGTTGCTCCGCGTAGGGGCCGAGAATCTGGCTGATCGCTTCGGTCGCGCGCACGCCGTGCTCCGGTCCCGTAACCTTTTCCGCCGCGCCTTCAGAGACAAACTTTCCGCCCCGGCTCGAGATCGAGATACTGCGCATTGTCATCAGCCGGCACATTTGCGCCTCGGTCCACAAATCGGCGATCTTGTCGCGTACCGCAGGATCGTTCCGCAGTCCGGCCACCCGGTCGTCGCCGCTCTTCAGCAGGTTCACGATGTCCTCGGTTCGCCGCACTGACATCAGGTAACGCCACGCGCCCACTCGATCCAGGTTAAGGCCGCGCTGCGTGACGCTCCATCCATCGCCTTCCTCGCCCAGCAAGCATGACGCCGGCACTTCCACATCGTCGAAGAACACCTCGTTGGTGCGAGATTCACCGTAAGTCGTGTTCGGCGGCGCTTTCGGATCGTTTTGAATCGTCCATAACGGTCGAACGGTAATTCCCGGGGTATTCATCGGCACCAGAAAAACCGAAAGCCCCGCCTGTCGCCTGGAATCCGGATTGGTTCGTGCAAGCAAAAAGATATGCGTCGCGTTCTGCGCGTTAGTCGTGTATATCTTCTGGCCATTGATCACGTACTTGTCGCCTTTGCGTATCGCCCGGCAACGCAACGCCGCCAGGTCAGTCCCGCAATGCGGCTCACTGTAGCCTTGGCAGAACGTGATCTGCAGTTGTGATGCGGCGGGGAGATATTCGCGCTTTTGTTGTTCGGTGCCTGACGCCAGAATCGCTGGCCCCCCGGTGCCACCGCCGCCTACGCGCATATCGCATGCGCGCACGAACTCTTCTTCCACGATGTACTGCGTGACAGTGGCGCCCCCCTGACCGCCGTATTCTTTCGGCCAGCTGATTGCGAGCCATCCGCGGCGATATATCTCTTCCTGCAGCGCACGAAGCTGAGGCCCCTTGCCCATACCGGCATGCGCGTCAGCGAGTTCCTTCCTCACCTCGTCGGTGATGTGTTCGGCGATAAAGGCCTGCACGCTGGCGCGCATTGCCTCTTCGTCGTCGGTAAAAACGAAGTCCACGTTCCGTCTCCCTAACTCGTATTCGTGCCCGTTACAAACTGATCGCACCTTGATGGGTCAGGTCCTCGACCTCATCTTCGGTGTAGTTGAGCCCCCTCAGAATTTCGCAGGTGTCCTGGCCGATCACCGGGCGTCCCGGCCACCGCACTTCCCCGGGCGCACGCCGGAATCGAGGCACGACACCCTGCATGCGCACCTTGCCCAGCACCGGATCGGCGAGCTCCACCAACGTGCCGCGAGCGGCGACATGCTTGTCCGCGAACAACTGCTCGATGTCGTAAACGGGGCCGGCCACCACCCCCGCCTTTTCGAAGACATCCAACCCCTCGGCCTGCGTATGCTGGCGCACCCAGTCGGCAACCGCGCCGTCGCACTCCTCGAGTTTCTGCATGCGCTGCGGATTGGTCTGCAGGTCGGAGCGATCGGCAAGATCGGATCTTCCGATAGCGTTAAAGAGTCGGCGCGCTCCCGAGTTTGCCGCCGCGGACACCGCGATCCAGCGATGGTCGCTCGTTTCGTACGTGTTCCGTGGCGTGCTCCAGGTCGAGCGGTTGCCGCGCCGCATGCCGATCACGCCCAGCTGATCGTAGTCGATGGCCATCGCGCCGAGCAGCGACAGCAACGGCTCATACAGGCTGATCTCGATCTCGTCGCCGATGCCGCCGTTCTTGCCCCGGTTAACGATCGCTGCCAGGATCGACATTGCGCCACACATGGCCGCCACCCCGTCAGCCAGCGGGTAAGCCGGCAACGTAGGCGGACCGTCGGGTTCGCCGGTAGTGTGCGCGAAGCCGCTGAAGCCCTCGGCAAGCGTTCCCATACCGGGGCGGGTGCTATATGGCCCGGTTTGGCCGAATCCACTAATGTGCAGCATCACGAGGCCCCGATTGGTCGCGGACAGCGTTTCGTAGTCCAAGCCCCAACTCGCCAGCTTGCCCGGGCGGAAATTCTCGATGAAAACGTCCGCAGTGGCAGCCAGTCGACGCACGATCTCGGCGCCGCCGGGCGTGCGGATATCCGCAGCCAGCAGCCGCTTCCCGCGGTTCGTGACCCGCCACCATAAAGGCTCCCCGTCCTTGAACCGACCCATACGACGGACTTCATCACCTTTCGGCGGTTCAAGCTTGATGACATCGGCGCCCATGTCGGCAAGATAAGCAGACGCCATCGGGCCGGCGAACAGCATACCGACTTCGATTACCTTTATTCCCGCAAGGGGACCGCGTACATCGGCGCGGCTGTTGTTCAGAGATGAGCTCATGAGAGTATTTTTCGCATCAATTTGTGGGCTGGAAGATTCAGAAAGTCCTTACTCGTCAGCTTCGACAAAAGCAGCCCCAATCCTGTCAAGGGTATCCAGCCGCTTGAGCCGGACATACAGTCCTAGTGCCGTAGTCTCGTCAAGGGTCCGGCTCGTGCAGTCCAGGAACTTGCTTCGGACCTCTTCGTCTGAAAGCGGCGCACCCGCCGCCCCTCGGGCAAGGGCTACCGGTTCGCTTTCGATCGTCCGCCCGTCGCGCAGAACGACTGCGACCTGATCGAACGGCGCATACCCGCTCGACGGGTCCTCGCAGGGGTCGTATACCGTACGCACGCGCTCCATCATTGCCTGGATGTCCTTTCTCAACACGACTGCGTTATCCAGCTCGCTCAAGCCGACGCGTCCGACGATCAACGCGCACGACAAAACAAATTCGATGCTGAACTTCGCCTCGAGCCCGGTCTTCGGGCGAGCGTTGCGCAGCACCATCGCATTGCGACGGCTCATCGAAACGACGATCTCCTCGACATCGTCGGGCGCGAATTCCGGATGCATTTCCCGCAGGCTCAACATCGCGTCGATCGGTCGATGCGAACAGTAGCAGGTCGGATACTTTTTAATATGCAATCCTATCGACGCGCTCGCCCAGTTCTTGCCGACTTCGCATGGGCTGACGCGGTCTACCTGTCCGGATGGCGAGACCGCCGTCAGAAATCCTTGCGCGTGCTCCAACGCGTCGCTGGACGCCGTCATCCCGTTCTGAGCGAGTCGCGCTGCAAGCACACCGGCATGTGCCGCGCGGCCCGCGTGAAACGGTTTGGCCATCGTGCCGAAGTTCGCGGTGATGCCTGCGCTCTGCGACGCGCCCAGCGCGAGAGCATTCACCACCTGGTCGACGTCGAGGCGGCGAAGATAGGCACATGCGGCCGCGGCCGCAATTGCGCCGATGATTCCCGTCGGATGCCACCCTTTAAGGTGATGCTGGCCCGCCTCGCGACGCTTGATCTCGGCCCATACCTCGAATCCCGCGACATAGGCGCAAATCATGTCGCGTCCCGACGATCCCAAATGTTCGCCCTCGGCCACGATGGCCGGCACCATCACCGCGCTGGGGTGCGCCGACAAGGCCGTATCATCGAAATCGAGCGCATGCGTCGCGACGGCGTTTATCCACGCCGCTTCCGGCGCGCGCACGCGTTGCGGTCCGCAGAACAGCGAAGCGTCGCCGGCAGACGGCTCGAGCGTATTTATGAGGACGGTTACACAAGGCTCGTCCTTGCCAGCCAGCATCACGCCCGTCGCGTCAAGGAACGCCAGCTTGGCAGTGGCAACCGCTTCAGCCGGCAACGCATCGAAAGACAGCGTAGCCACAAACGCTGCGAGATCGCGGGTCAGCGGCGTACTCATGCGACCTCCTGTGGCGCGACGAACGGATATGGCACGGGTGCGCCATCCCGGTACGGCAGCGCGACTACAGCGGTTCCTGGCGTGGAGTCTTTCCCGTCGTCGTTCCGAATGCCAATTTCGAGACGAACCAGGCCGAAGTGCGGCGTGCGCTCTGTGTTCGTGACTTTCGCATACGCATAGAGCGACTCCCCCACCAGGTTCTTGGCCCTGAACTGGAATGAGACCCTCCAGACCCAGCCATCTGGCTCCGCCCAGTCGCGTAGCAGCTGCACGAGGAACTGCTGCTTCAGCGATCCGTTGATCAGTACGTCGGGCAGCTTGTCGTGCTCGATGGCGAAGGTTCTGTCGTAATGGATTCGATGCCAGTTTTCCATCGATGCTGACCACCGCATGAGATGAACGGGCCCAAGCGGGCCCTTCACCAGCGGTCCCACTTCTGCTCCAACCCGGATATCTTCGAATTTCACATGCGGCTCCAGATATAGGTTCGTCGGATGCGCAGCAACAGCTCCGAATCGAGCGTGCGATATTCGCCTTCAAGAATCACGAGTACCATCGGGCCCTTCCGACCCACCTTCTCGTATATGTCCGCGTACCGAGACTGCATGGACACTTGCTCGCCATGACGCGCATAGCGATATAGCTCGACCTCCGCGCCGCCATTAAGAACCGAATGTTCACGAAGCGGCTCGATGGGTGGAAGGCCCGCGGTGCCTGCTGCCGCATTTCCGTCCCAGTCCGGGTCGTCAGCATGAATCTGCACCGGGTCGGGCACGCCAAGCGGTCTTCGAAACATCAGCGCCGGATAGAGGGGCGGCGCAACAGGAGCGCGGTAGCGACTGTCTGCGCCGGCCGGTCCGTAGATCGCGCGCTCGTCCATCGTCGCCTGAGCGAAGCGGCGGACGGCTCCTCCCTCGACCGCGTCGCACGCGACCACGACGTCACTCTTCATGCCGATATACGGCGTCAGCGATTCCGTCAATGTGCTCATGCGGCCGCCCGATTTGCTTGCCGATACTTATGCAGGCTGCCGCCGGTTTTGACGCTACCCGGCAACGGATGCCCGACAATATCTTCTGCGAGACCGGCCACTTCGATCAGTCGATCCAGATCCACGTCGGTGGAGATCCCCATCTCCTCACACATGAAGACAAGGTCCTCCGTGCAAACGTTGCCTGCCGCTCCTTTATGTCCGGCAAAGGGGCAACCACCGAGCCCGGCTACGGCGGCATCAAAAATATCGACGCCCATCTGCAGCCCTGCGTATGCGTTCGCGATGCCCATGCCTCGGGTGTCGTGCAGGTGTAACGACAGTCGCAGATCCGGATACTTCGCACGCACTTCGCCGATCACGCGCCGAATCGACGCCGGCGTGGCCCATGCCATGGTGTCCGCGAGACTCACGTAGTCCAACTTCACCTCCGCCTCTGCCGCCAGATCGAGGAGCCGACCGACGTATTCAACCACGCTGGAAACCGGGATATCGCCGTCGAAATTGCAACCGAACGCCGCCATTAAGCCTCCGCGCCGGACCACCACATTGTTTCGCTTGTACATTTCCAATATCGAGCGCTGGGCCTCGACATTTTCCTCGTGCGTTCTCTTCTGATTGCGCATCAGGAAGCCGGCGGACGGACAGAGGCTGACCGTGCCGGAGATATCGAGGTTGGGGGCCTGAAGCGCGCGCTGCAGCCCCTTCTCGTTAAGCCACAGAGCGGTATAGGCGACGCCAGGCCGACGACGAATTCCCGCCACGACCGCGTCAGCGTCGGCCATGCCAGGCACGTTCGCGGGCGGCACAAATGAAACCGTCTGAATCTGCCGCAAGCCTGTGGTGGCGAGCGCTTCGATCAACTCGATCTTGCGCTCCGTAGCGATGGTCCCACGCTCGGTCTGAAAGCCCTCTCGCGGGCCTTCTTCATTGATAGTGACACTCTTCGGTAAATCAGACATTTACGATCTTCTCCTGGTAAGCGCGCGACTCAATCACCCTGCACGCAAGCCGTGCTTGTAGTCCCTGTTTCGAACGTATCCAGCACGACGGTTTATGCATGCGGCGTTGGCGCGTTGTGTCTCACATCGCCTGCTTCACGCGAACGCGGCAGTCGTTATCGCTTCCTGATCAGCACCGTGACGTTCATGGAAGCTTCCCGCGGGCGACGTCGCATCCAATCGCCCGCAGTACCGCATGCGCGGCTTGCGATGGCCGCTGTCGCGCGCGAGATCCTCCATGCGGCGATCCAACCAACTCCACGCCCCCATATTCGCCGGTTCCTCCTGAACCCAGATCAGATCCGCGTCCGGATAGGCGCGGAATTCATTGCTGATGGCAGATTCGGGAAGTGGGTAAAGCTGCTCCAACCGAACAACAAGCGTGTTGTTCGCGGCGAGTTGCTTGCGCTTCTCTTCGAGCGCATACGCAATCTTCCCGGTGCAGAAAAGCACGCGTTCAATCTTGGTTTCCGCATCGACCGGCGGGCTGACGATCACCGGTTGGAATCCATCCGCAGAAGAGAAATCTTCGATACGCGAGACTGCCGCGGGCAAACGCAACAGGGTCTTGGGCGAGAAAATCACAAGCGGCTTGCGCTGCAAATCATGGGCCTGCTGCCGCAGCAGGTGGAAATAGTTTGCTGGCGTGGTCGGCACCACAACGCGAATATTGTCGAGCGCCGTCAGCTGCAAAAATCGTTCTAGGCGGGCCGATGAATGCTCCGGACCCTGTCCTTCAAGGCCATGCGGGAGCAGCATGATCAGGGAGGACGTCTGCCGCCATTTCTCTTCGCCACTTGCAATGAACTGGTCTACGACGATTTGCGCGCCATTCGCGAAGTCGCCGAACTGTGCTTCCCAGATGGTCAACGCTGGCCGCCGACCCAGGCTGTAACCGTATTCGAACCCCAGCACCGCGTACTCGGACAGCGGACTGTTCAGCACGTTAAAGGGCGCTTGCCCGGGCGCCAAATGTTGAAGACTGATATGACGTGCGCCGTTCTCGACGTCAGTAAGTGCAAAGTGACGGTGCGAGAATGCGCCTCTTACGACGTCCTGCCCGCTAAGACGAACCGGTATGTTTTCCAGCAGCAAACTGCCCAACGCCAAGGCCTCGCCCGTGGCCCACTGCAGGCCGCCGGTTGTTTCGCCCCGCTGCTTGACCAGTCGTTGCAGCTTTGCATCCACTTTTACATGCTGTGGAATTTGAGCGACTTCATCGAGAAGCCGTCGCAACACCTCCTGCTTCACGACAGGCACTCGCCGTGGCGCCGCGACGTCCGTTTCGAGCTCCGGTTGCCACATCGGCATTGCCGCATACCCGCGTTCGAGCGAGAAACGGTAGCGCGCGCTGATATCATCCGCTTCGGCTTGCGACAGCTGTCCCGCCTCGATCAACCTGGTCTCAACGCGCTTGCGCGCACCGTTCATGGCGTCGATCTGCCGGTAGAGACGCGGCTGAGTAAAGCGCGGCTCGTCCATCTCGTTGTGACCGTTCCGACGATAGCAGACAAGGTCGATCACACAATCGCGTTCTTGCGAATTTCGAAAATCGATTGCCAGATCGGCCGCGCGCACGATCGCGCCAGCGTCATCGGCGTTAGCGTGAAGAATCAGGCTGTCGATCGCCTTCCATGGACCCGTGCAGTAGCGGGAGGTACGCCCCTCGTTCGGCTCGGTCGTAAAGCCCAGTTGGTTATTGACGACGACATGCACGGTGCCGCCGGTGCAGTATCCGGCCGGCTTCCCCAATTGCAGCAGTTCGGCCACGACGCCCTGCCCGACAACAGCGGCGTCGGTATGCACGATGATGCCGAGCACACGCTTTCGCTCTTCATCGGGTTGCTCGTCTTGCAGCGCACGTACCCGGCCTACGACCACTGGATCAACCGCTTCAAGATGAGAAGGGTTCGGCAACAGCGATACGTTGAGTCCTGTCTCGCGCAACACCGTGTCAAGACCAAAGTGATACGCGACGTCCGCGCTCTCGGCCGAGTCGGCGCCAAATGGATGCGCGCCCTTGAACTGCGCCATCAGCGCGTCCAGCGGCTTGGCCAGAACGTTGGCCAGCACGTTCAAGCGGCCTCGATGCATCGTGCCGATCACGACGTGGCAAATGCCTTCGTCGGCGGCCTTTTTCAACAACAGGTCGAGAAGCGGCACGAGCGCTGTTGCGCCTTCCGCGCCAAACCGCTTCTTTCCGGGAAATTTCTTGCCCAGAAACCGTTCGAACTCTTCCGCTTGCACGAGCTTTTCATGCACACGGCGCAGCGTCGGTCCGTTCGGCGGCGCTGCGTTCTCGAACGCTTCCTGAATCCACTGGCGAACGCCTTCGTCGTCAATGTGAGCCGACTCGACGCTCAGAGCGCCGCAGTATTGTTCGTAAAGCGCCGATGCCGACGGAGGCATTTCCAGCGCGGCGACCGTGGCCTTTTCCCGCAGCGTTGCGAGCGCCCTCTCTTCGGGCGCCGACAGCGGATTCGTTGCAGCCATTTGATGCCCGAAACGACGCAAGACATCGGCAATCCACCGTGCGTCGGCATCGCCCGGCCCGCCCACTCCGGCCAGCTCGTCCGCCAACCGGAATACGGACGCCCAGCTGGGATCGACCGACTCCGGATCGGCCTGGTAACGATCGTAGACGTCCTCTAGGAACGGCACCGCAGCAGCAGTCAACGCGGAAGACGGTATGATTGGCATGTCTGGTCGCTCGATAAGTCACGTAGCTAGATTAATTTAGAAGCGGCCCAATTGGACGCACCGTTCGGTCTTTCAGCTATGTCGGCTGTGCATATCTGCCGCGGGCCGACGAGCCTTCTCTGGTTATTACTATGGATCTTGAACAGCTGCGCTACTTTAAGCAGGCAGCAGAAATGGGCAGCGTGACCCGCGCGGCCGTCAAATTGGGCGTTTCGCAACCGGCTGTGAGCCGGCAGATAGCCAGCCTGGAGGCGGAGCTACGCACACGGCTCTTTTATCGCAACGGAAGGGGAATGGCCCTGACAGACGCTGGGCGCACTTTCTATCTGACCGTCAAACCGTTGCTCGAGGAGCTCAATGAGGTAAAAGACCAGCTTCTGCAGCAGTCGGAGGCGCCGGCAGGCTCCGTGCTTGTGGGTATGCCGTTTTCTCTCATGGGTACGATAGGGGCTTCTTGCGCTCAGCATTTCCTGAGCTTTTATCCCAACGCGTCGTTGCACCTGTATGAGGGATCGAGCGGGTTGCTGCTTGAACGACTGCAAACCGGTCTGATCAGCGCCGCGGTCCTATACGACACTCGGCGCGGCCCGAACATGCTAGTGACGCCGCTGCTTGTTGAGCAGCTCTATCTGGTCACCTCCTGGTCTGCCGCCCAGGACGATGCGAGCGAGGTATCGATCACCGAACTTGCCCGACAAAAGTTCATTCTGCCCGGCAAGCAAAGCGGACTACGCCGGGCCGTTGACGCCGCCTTCAAGGAGCACGGCATCAACGCTAACGTTTTAATGGACATGCATTCCGTTACTGTAGTGAAGCATCTGGTGGAGCGGGGTGTCGGAAGTAGCATTCTTCCATTTGGCGCGGTGCACCGTGAGGTAGCAGACCGGTATCTATCGGTCAGACCCATACCACTCGAATTGATGCACGCGAGGCTCGTCACGGCAACTGCAACGGGCCAGCCAATTACACAAGCAATGCAGGCATTTCTCACACTCCTTGCCAGCGAGGTGCAGCGGTGCGTTTCCTCTGGAATCCTGCGCGGAAGTGTCGCGGATTCAACGTTTTTATAGAGAAATCCCCACGCAGTCGGCTAGGCATGTTGAAAGGAGATATGACATCGTTAGATCACTCGAAGATCTTTTGGATCGGAAAGTGGCGCTTGAATATGCAGTTGCGACAGTGTTCGATCTGACTGATGGCGTAGAAGCGGGTGTATTTTGATGCGCGCGCGATTTTTTGGCCGAGAACTCCGGTCCAGCAGCAGCGTCCAGTACTCGTTGCGAATGTGGACATAGTAGTGAGTGAAGCGGCTGCACTGCGGCGCCAGGAGGCGGTGACTGGGGTCACAGGTCGCGTGCAGCGAAACGGGCCCGGTGCGCCGGTTCAGTACCTTCGTGCAGACCAACTCGCCGCCAGACTGATCGCCGGCGGAAATCCGCTGCCGGTGCAGATCGAAGTAACCGAAACCAGCTACGCGATCGCTTGGCAAGCGATACTGCCGAATCGAGGGTCGAATGTTCATCTATGAAGACACCGGCTCGCACCGTCTGGCCGCCATCCAAGGCTACCCGGTGCAGCGAGTCCTCCGCGCGATCGACGAAGCGAATCGCGACTAGCTGCATCAATAACGGTGAGCGTTTCTCAACTTACGCGATCAAGGGCGAGCGCGGGAGTGGGATGATCTCGCTTAGCGGCTCTGCCGCCCGACGTGATGACGCCGACAGGGCGACGTTACACGAGGGCCATGTCGAGCGCACGCAACATGAGTTCGGTGCACAGGTGATTCAATGCGGATCAGCCGACGATACGATGGCTGAAGACGTCGAGCACCATCGCGAGATACGGCAATCCTTCGGCGCGCGACACATACGTCGCGTCCGCTAGCCAGCGTCGATTGGGCGCGTCCGCCACGAAGTGCCGCTGCACGGGGTCCGACGCGGGCCGCGCCTCGGGATAGCGCCGTGTGGTGCTGATCAGCCGCCGCCGGCTCATGGCGCATAAGCCCGCCAAGCGCAACAGGCGAGCAAACCCGCTTACGCCCAACATGCACGCCTTGCTCGGTGCGTTCGACATGAATGCGCCGCATGCCGTAGGTTCCACGAGAGCCCGCGTGAATCGCGTGGATGCGCGCGAGCAGATTAGATCGTCGAACGCACGTTTCGATGGCCTGCGCTCAAGCCACGCATAAAGGCCGCTGGCGGAGACGCCCAGCAGCCGAGCCATGGTTGCAATAGGCCGGTGGCCTCGTTCGCCCTCGTGAACTCGATCCCTTGTCGGGCACCGTTCCGGTCTCATATGGAAACCAGGCCGCGGCTTTTGAGAGGATCTAGCGCTCAACCTTGAGCTGACCACTCTCTCTCGACGGAACCGCGTGAACTCTTCGCGTTGACGGCCGCGCGGGTCACGCTGCCCATTCCTGGAAGAGTTATGCAAAAACCAACATAGCTGAAAGACGGAATCGCACGACCGGTAGGTCAGTGTCCAAGTTATTCTAGCTGCGTGCCTTACCAATCCGTAGCAGACATGCCAATCATACCGTCTTCCGCGTTGAATGCCACCTACGTGCCGTTTCTTGAGGATGTCTACGATCGTTATCAGACCGATCCTGACTCGGTGGATCCCAGCTGGGCGTTTCCGACGAACGATGGATTGCCGACGCATTGCGTCGGTACGGGCATCAAATTGCGAAAACAAGTCCCTTGCTGGCGCCCGAAGATGGAGCGCTCGCAACGCTGCGGGAGAGGGCCACGTCGCCGCTCTGGAAGTGCCTCCGGAGGCATCGCTACTTTACGAACAGTACTGCGGCGCGTTGAGCGTCGAGTCGGCTCACGTTGACGATGAAAGCGTACGCGCGTGTAGCTGGGAGGAAATCAAAGTTGTTGGACCCGGTCCGGCAACTTACCGAGAAAGGAGAAATCATATCTTGCGTCGGGAAATCACTGCGGCAACTGGTGGAGCAGTGGCTCGCCCCCGTATCGTCCGAGGGATTGCGAGTCATCGAGATGAGGAACAGGCCATCAACGCACGACGCTATGTGCGCATTGAGGCTATGCGGGCGACGGGTCCAATCTCTCTGGCCTTCTTTCGCCATGCGGACGGCAGGTGGAGCATATTTCCGCCTAATCGAGAAACGCTCACCATGCAGTGCTACCGGCTCGCAGAGTAAGGAAAGCCAGACGGCCGTCGGATACCGTACGTCCACGCGGCGTTCGTCCAAACCGCCGGTGAATCAAATGGGCAAGGTAATCAGAGATGTGAGACAAAAAGTAGCGTTTGACATAGGAGAATCAGTTTGAAAGTCATTGTTCCAGTGAAGCGCGTTGTTGACCATAACGTCAAGGTCCGCACGAAATCGGACGGTACGGGCGTCGATATCGCGAACGTGAAAATGTCGATGAACCCGTTCGACGAAATCGCGGTTGAAGAAGCCGTGCGTCTGAAGGAAGCGGGCGTCGCGACCGAAGTGATCGCCGTGTCGGCCGGTGTGGCGCAGGCGCAGGAAACGCTGCGCACCGCGCTCGCCATCGGCGCGGATCGCGCGATCCTGATCGAATCGAACGAAGACCTGCAGCCGCTCGCAGTCGCGAAGCTGCTCAAGGCGCTCGTCGACAGGGAGCAGCCGCAACTGGTGATCCTCGGCAAGCAGGCGATCGACGACGACTCCAATCAGACCGGCCAGATGCTCGCCGCGCTCGCGAATCTGCCGCAGGCGACGTTCGCGTCGAAGGTCGTCGTGGCGGACGGCAAGGCGACGGTGTCGCGCGAAGTCGATGGCGGCGCGGAAACCTTGTCGCTGAAGCTGCCCGCCGTGATCACGACGGACCTGCGCCTGAACGAGCCGCGCTACGTCACGCTGCCCAACATCATGAAGGCGAAGAAGAAACCCCTCGAAACGATCAAGCCCGAAGACCTCGGCGTGGATGTCGCGCCGCGTCTGAATACGCTGAAGGTAGCCGAGCCGCCGAAGCGCAGCGCCGGCGCGAAGGTGCCAGACGTGAAGACGCTGGTCGACAAGCTGAAGACCGAAGCCAAGGTGCTCTGAGAAACCTGGAGATAAAAGCGATGACAAATTTGATTATTGCAGAGCACGACAACTCGTCGATCAGGGCCGCGACGCTGAACACAGTGGCCGCAGCGCAGAAGATCGGCGGTGACATCCACTTGCTGGTGGCCGGTCACAATGCGCAGGCTGCGGCGGATGCGGCAGCGAAGATCGCGGGTGTGTCGAAGGTGTTGCTCGCCGACGCGCCGCAACTCGAAGCAGGCCTCGCGGAAAACGTCACAGCGACGGTGCTGAACATCGCGAAAGACTACTCGCACATCCTCGCTCCTGCGACCGCTTACGGCAAGAACATCACGCCGCGCATCGCCGCGAAGCTCGACGTCGCGCAGATCAGCGACATCACAGCCGTCGACAGCGCGGACACCTTCGAGCGTCCGATCTACGCGGGCAACGTGACCGCGACGGTGCAATCGGCCGATCCGGTCAAGGTCATCACGGTGCGTGCAACGGGCTTCGATCCGGTCGCAGCCGTTGGCGGGAGCGCACCGATTGAAAAGATCGACGCGGCAGCCGACGCGGGCATCTCGCAGTTCGTGGGCCGTGAAATGACGAAGCTGGACCGTCCGGAACTGACGAGCGCGAAGATTATCGTCTCGGGCGGCCGGGGCCTGGGCAGCGGAGAGAACTATACGAAGGTGCTGGAGCCGCTGGCGGACACGCTCGGCGCAGCACTAGGCGCCTCGCGCGCGGCAGTCGACGCAGGCTTCGTACCGAACGACTATCAGGTCGGCCAGACCGGCAAGATCGTGGCGCCGCATCTGTATGTAGCGGTCGGCATTTCAGGTGCGATCCAGCATCTCGCCGGCATGAAGGACAGCAAGGTAATTGTCGCGATCAACAAGGATCCCGAGGCACCGATATTTGGCGTAGCAGACTACGGCCTCGAGGGCGATCTCTTCGAACTCGTTCCGGAGTTGATCGCAGCGCTGTGATGATGCGAGCAACTCGCGGGGGCAGCCAGTACCGTTACATGGCTGCAAAACCTCCGTCGCTCGACGGTTCGCGCTCACCCTGCGGGCGCGGAGTCGGGAGCGGACCTGGTTCTATAAGGAAGCTTTGGTGCTTGCGCCGTTGCACGGAATAGTTGATCGCCTTGAATCGACATGTCAATGCAGCAGTGTGAGGATACTGGCCAACGTCGAGGCCAGAGTGCAAGGAAAACGAATGGCAAAGGTTTTTCAGGAGTAGATCGGGCGCAAGTGCGATGCGTGGGACAGGATAGCGAGTGCGCCGATGCGGGGCTTGGCTGCGACGCTTGGACACCCGCCGCGCGAATGATTCCCGGCGATCCCGTCCCATTGCTGGCGCATTGGCTTTATTTTCTGGACTTTGTTCGAAATGGTGAACTCGGCGACGATGGTCACCCCGAGCGAGGTGGCTTCCTTCCCGCCGTTACGCTGGCTCGCCGGATGTGGGCTGGCAGCCGTGTGCGTTTCTTCGAGCCAATGCGAATTGGCGACAAAGTGGGCCGCGTTAGCACCATCGTCGATATCGAGTCAAAGTCTGGGCGTACGGCGGACCTGGTATTCGTGACGCTCGAGCACGAAGTCATACGCGATGATGGCACGGTGCTCATACGCGAGCAGCAGGACATCGTCTATCGGGATGCACCGGCTCCGGGCGTTCAGCGTGCGGCCTCCCCGGCGTCAGCAGCGCCTGTCGAACCCGCGATTGAAGTTGAGCCTCCACCAACGTGGCGGCGTGAGGTGATGCCCGCATCGTCGTTGCTTTTCCGGTATTCCGCGCTCACCTTTAATAGTCACCGGATTCACTACGATCGCGACTATGCGAGACATGTTGAAGGCTATCCAGGGCTCGTTGTTCATGGCCCTCTTCAGGCGACACTGATGCTGGACCAGGTGGCGCGCGTGGCGCCCGGCGATTGAGTTTACGTCTTTCAGTTTTCGGGGACGTGCACCGCTTTTTGACGATGCACCGCTCTTCGTATGTGGCGAGCCCGCGGCGGATGGACGTTCCGTTACGCTCGCGACGCGGGGACCGGGTGGCGCTGGGGGCATGGATGGCGTGGCCGCGCTGGAAACTCCTTTGACAGGTCTTGCGAAGACTTGATACATTTTGTTTTGCTGTGTTGTGTAGATTCCGCGGATCTAAACCGGCCTCACAAATCTCAGTGACCACACTCAACGGCACGTGCATCGACGCAATTCACCCTCGATGTCTATCCGGCCAATCACGCGCGCAGAGTTTCTACGTCACGTTGCATGGTTGGGCCACTCCTCTTAATGCTCGCTGATTGGTGCTTCTCGATCCATGACAACTCGGCATCAAGACCGGGATTCGCTTTCAAGCCCGCGTTGCAGTGCACGTCGATCAAGTATCCGAAGCCGGACAGCAAGTTGACGTTCGATCGGATTTCGTCGGTGTTCATCTCGAACACGAATCACGAAGAAAACCAGCCGGCGCATCTGACGCTGAATGACCCGTCGGTGCCGATCAACAACTAAGCGGCGCTATCGGCGGCATGGCGCCGCCGCAGGTTCAAGCGAATTGTTCAAAGGTGATTACTCACCATCTCGTCATCGCTCAGTACGCCGCCGCGCTCGCTTGCGACTGACGGAGTGTGCCTCTGCCTAATCAACAGAATGGCCAATGCCGCCACCAGCCCTGGCGCTCCAATCGCCCAGAAGCATTGCTGGAGCGACTGTCCCGGACTCACCAAAGCACCGATCGCGATCGGCGAGAGAATGGCGCCGCCACGTCCTACGCCGAGCATCCATCCGACCCCCGTCGTGCGAATTCCGATCGGATAAAACTGCCCCGCATACGCGTTCGTGAGATTCTGCGTGCCGATTGTCGCAGCGCCCGACAGGCAAACCAGCACGTAGAGCAACATGACAGGCAGAGCGCCATGACCCAAAAGGGTGATCGATACCGCCGCCAATAAGTACATCCCCGTCAGGACATACCTAATGTTGAGCCGGTCCGCCAGCCAGCCGCTTACGATGGCCCCGAGCATGCCGCCGAAATTCATCACGAGGACGAAGGTCAATGCGGACGCGCTGCTGTGACCCGCCCTGGCCATCAGCGTCGTGAGCCACGAGCTGAGCGCGTAGACCATGAATAAGCAGATGAAGCATGACAGCCAGAACATCAGCGTGCTCAAGCATCTGCCTCGCGCGAACAGTTGCCGGATCGGCATGCCGCAGCGCACATCAGGGGCAGTGAACACGAGCATGTCATCGTCGCTCGGTCGGTAGGACGGACTGATGTCACTGGCTAAACGCTTGAGTTCGGCGTGACGGCCATGGCGGACAAGAAACGGCAGGGATTCCGGCGTTGATTTCCAGATTAGCGGAATCAGAAGCACCGGCGCCGCTGCGGCGATGAACACGGATCGCCACCCATAGCTTTCAATCAAGCTCCGACCGAGCGCAGCGGCCAGCATCCCGCCAACGGAAAAGCCGCTGAAAACCAGCGTCACCAAGATGTTGCGTACCCGCTGCGGCGCATATTCGGTCATCAGCGCGACGACGTTGGGCATGGCGCCGCCCAAGCCCAACCCGGCGAAAAGACGGGCTACGCCGAACAGCACCGGATCCTTGCAAAGCCCTGCGGCGGCGGTGAACAGGCTAAAAAGCGCGACGCAAATCGCGAGAATCCATCGCCTGCCGATGCGGTCGGCCATGGTGCCCAGCAAGACATTCCCCAGCATCATGCCTACCAGCGCGGAACTGACCAGAAAGCCCGCGCTGGTCGAACTGATCACCATCTCCTTCATGGTCCACGGCAACGCCATCCCTGCGACGACCAGGTCATAGCCGTCGAACATCATGATCAACGCACACACGATCAGCGCGCGGTAATGAAAGGCGTTCAGTCTGGCTTCATTCGCCATTGCGTGAATATCGATCTGACGCACGGTCTCCTCCGGATTGTATGAAGTGTGAAAGTCGCGGTGGCCGCCTTCGGGCTTCAACTCTCCGTGCTTGAGACACGTCGCACGTCGACCATCGGAATGTAGACCGTGCCATCCATGATCTTGCGCGCTGTGCGTGCGAACCCGAGCCTGTCGAATCGAACCCCTTCGGGAGCTGCCGATGGCGAGACCTCGACGCACACGTCCATGACGCCGTTCGGGTGCCCGATGCGCAGCGTCGAGCGCGTTCGTGATTCGGCGTTCAGCACTCCATGAACGACAGACCCTTCGATTCGCGACGCGGACGCAATGCACATCGATCCCGTTCCCGCCATCGCTTCATGCAGGCGATTCATGAATATCAGCCTTGCAAGTAGATCGCAGTGTTTTTCGTCCGTGCGGCCACCGGAGTACGTCGCATAACTTGCCGGCGGCGCGACAAAGACGACGAATGGCAGCAACGGGGTCTGCGCGTCGACTGCCTTCCAATCGTTCGCAAAATCGAGACGCACCGCTGCTTTGCCTCGAATCTCGCGCATCAGCTTGACCAGCGCCACGTTCGTGTTGAAATCATCCGGAAGCTCATCGCCTCGCAGGCCGAGATCGCAGGCCTGCACGAATACGCAGGTATTGGCCACGTCGACGATCGATACGTTGATCGTACGGCCGTCCTCCAGGTTCATTATCTCTGTCGGCTTCCCAGTCGGCAGCACCTTGCCGGTTTTGGCGCCAACGCTGTCGCTGTAGTCCATGAAGATTTCCGCACCCGTACCTGGCACGCCGGCGATGGCGAAAGGACCGCCGACGACCGCGCGCCCTTTACGCACGGGAACAGAGGCGATCAAGATTTTGCCCGTGTTCGTGTTGTGGATCCGGACTTCCGTCATTGGCTCGACTGCACGCACAAGACCCGCGTCGATGGCGAACGGACCGACGCCGGCGGAGATATTCCCGCAGTTACCGCTGTAATCGATCACGTCCCGATCGATCTCCGCCTGCGCGAACGTGTAGTCCACGTCTGCGTCCTCGCGCGTGCTGCGGCCGACGATTGCGATCTTGGATGTGATCAGATGCGTACCGCCGAGACCGTCGATCTGCATGATGTCGGGCGTGCCCATCGCGCGCTTCAGTATCACGTCGCGCAACGCACCGGCCGGCGGCAAATCGTGTTCGAGAAAGTACAAACCCTTGCTTGAACCGCCACGCAGGATCGAGACTCGAATCCCCAGTTGCTCATCACAAATATCCGAACTCATCACTTTTCATCCTCCGTTGTCTTGGCAAGCCGCCATTGGAAAATCGTCTGTCACGTCATTCACAGCGCCAATCAATTGCTCATTCGGCATTCCCTTCTTCGCGCACGTCCCAAGGCATTACGAAGCCGCCGTTGACGCTCAGGAGCTGACGCGATCGCTGACCAGAAAGGCGATCGCCGACGCGATCTCGTCCGGCTCGCCGAGCCGGCCCGTCGGATACTTCTTCCACACCGTCTTCGCACGCCGCGCGTACTTCTCCTCGCCCATCTGCTCCCGGAGGCTATGCTCGCGCTTCACGTGCATCGGCGTGTTGGTCGCACCAGACGACACGACGTTGAGCGTAACGCCCTGGCCACCGATCTCCTGAGCCACCGATTTGACCGTCGCAATCACGCAGGCCTTGGCCGCTGCATAGTAGGACAACCGCGCATGCCCCTTGCACGCGGAATCAGACGCCAGGCACACCACCCGGCCGAAGCCGCACTCCACCATGCCTAGCAGCACGGCATGCAAGCACAGCATCGCGCCGTGCAGGCAGACATCCATCACGCGGCGACAGTCGTGCGTCGTCGATTCCAAGAAAAGCTTGTGCTCCAGCACCGCCGCGCTGTTGGGGCGTACCGGCACGCCTTCGGCAGCAAGCTAGCGAACGCCAGCGCCTCGCCGATTGCCCAGCGCAAACCGCCGGTCGTGAAGCCCAACTGATTATTGACGACGATGTGCACCGGTCCGTCGGTGGAGAAACCCGCCGGCATACACAGTTGCAACAGCTCGGCCACGACACCCTGCCCTGCCGCAGCGCCTGTGAGTCCGGCGCAGGGGCCGTCTCGGCGGCTTCCTGGATCCACGCGACGACATCATCGTTGTCCACGTGCGCCGACTCAATGCTCAGCGTGTCGCAGCAGCGCGCGCGCAGCGTGGAGGCCGAAAGCGGCACGTCCGCTGCCAGCATCGCCTTTTCGCGCAGCGTCGCGAGCGCCGCCTCCGGCGGTGCGGCCAGCGGATTGTAGGCCGCCATGCGATGGCCGGCTCGCCTCAGTATGTCGACAATCCACCGTGCGTCCGCGCTGCCGGGCGCCGCCGTGCCCGCGAGTTCGTCGACGAGCCGGAACACATGGGCCCAGCTCGGGTCGACGGATTCGGGATCGGCCTGGTACCGACTATAGACATCCTCTAGAAACGGCACCGCGGCAGCGGCCAGCGCGGAAGAAGGTAGCATTGCAGGCATTCCGTATTAGGTTTTGGATGCAAAATCAGGTTAATCTAAAATCTCACCGGTCAGGCACCCGAATTGGTCTTTCAGCTATGTCGATCGCGCATACCTCCCTGTCTGACGCGTCGGCCGAAGCGCCTGCCTACGAACCCATGGACGTTGGAACAGCTGCCCCATTTCCGTCGCGAAGTCCAGTGCAAAGATGAAGCGCGACGGAGTGCCGCCATCGCAACGGAATTCGAAACCGTCCGGAGCACTAGCGGACATTGCTGGTTCCCGCCGCGACCTTGCCGTCATGTCGCCGGGAGGACGGGCTATGGAGAGGACCGCGTTCACCAATCGCTTTTTCATGGGCATTGAAGGTCAGCCGGAAGGGATCTAACCGGTTTCCGATCTCGCGGCGGTGACCTTTAGAGTCACCCTACTTGCCGACATCTTCATTGCACCGCATACGTGCGGCCGGAAACAGGTTCGTGCGCCGGTGCAGTTACTTGCCACGCCTGCGCAGTTACTTACCAAGGAGATCACCGAAGTTTAAGCATGTTTGTCATGCTAGTTTAGTTGGGGTGCTGCGATCCCGGACTCGCAGTTTCCGCCGATCACCGATGCCCGCAAACTTCATTCGGCGGCCTCCACCTCGTCAACGAGCGGGAACCACCCTTTTGTCGCCTTGATCACGCCCCAGAGCTTGTCCGGGATCGCCAGCTGCGGCACGAGTGGAGGATTCAGCACCGTGGCAATCTCCGCCAGATGGCTTTCTCTGGCGAACTCGACCCAATTCGGATTCAACACCAGGCCCTGTCCGATAGCGACCAGCGACAGGCCCGTCGCCAAAGCCATTTGGGCCTGCTCCGATGTCCTAATCTGGCCCGCCGCGATCAGGGGAACGCGGCCCGCGACATGCTCGGCGATCAGCTCGGCGGTTGTGCGCTCACCGGTATGGTCCTGCGGTTTGGCGTTCGGAATGTCGAAAAGCGAGGCATGGATGTAATCGATGCCGGCCTCAATCAGACGGTCAATCAGCATGTAAGCGTCGCCGATTCGCAGCGCCCCTTCACCCGGCTCTTCGGGCGAAATGCGGTAACCGAGCACGAAAGGCCGCGTCGCATGCTCGGCGATCGCGCGCTGCACCTCGCGCCCCACTGCGAGCGGAAACCGCATGCGATTTTCAAGCGAGCCGCCCACTCGTCATTGCGCTGGTTAAAGAGCGGCGAGAAGAAGTTCTGGATGAGGAATCCATGGGCACCATGCAGTTCAACACCTTCGAAGCCCGCCTCGATGGCGCGGCGCGTGGTTTCGCGAAGGCGCGAACAATCTCGTTGATTTCCCCTCGCGTGAGCGCATGGCTGGTCACTTCGCCATCATTGAACGGTCCCACAGGCGCTTTCAACGCGCTGGCGCCGACGATCCGCCCATCCGGCACCAGGCTCGATACGGCCTTATTCCCCGCATGAAAGATCTGCAGGACGGCCGACGCGCCGCAGATCCTCGCTGCCTCCCCAAGACGGCGAAGACTTGGGATGAACCGGTCATCGTAGGCGGCGAATTCATCGGTAAAGCCAACGCCGTTGACCGTAACATGCGTGCAACCGGTCAGCAGCATGCCGACGCCCGTGGAGCGCGCGCGATAGTAGGCCACCTCCTGATCGGAAACAGTGCCGTCCGCATTTGAGGACCAGGTCGTCATCGGCGCCATGACGGCACGGGTACGAAGAGTCAGGCCTTTCCTGAAGGCAAAGGGCTGGAATAGCGAGGATGTCATTTGTGTATAAAAAGTGCCGTTTGCTTAGCGATGCAGCGCCCGGTGACGCTGTCAAAAAATGGTTCAGTTGACGGATGCCAGATCGCCGGCTGAACGCCCTTTGAACTGCGCAATGAATTCCGGCTTGAGCTGGTTGTTGAAGGCATTGACAACACCACACGCTTACCGTCGAAACGGTTGTGCGCGACGAAATTCCAGATCGGCGGCTGCGGGGTTGGAGAGCTAAATGGGCGAACCGATAGAGAGCGTATCGAGTTTGCTCAGATCGATGAGGCGGTCCGAGATGGCATTGTCTTCACCGTGGGTATCTTGTATGCCTTCACACCTCCCGGGGCCGAGCCGTAGCCGCGCACTCCGAGAGCGAACAGCCGCGCATTCAGCCACCGCACCATGTGGTGGTCGGCCAACGCTGTATTGCCCGACCACGGAAAGAACACAACCGCCGTCCCATGCGGTCCTGGCTGCGCAGTCGCGGGTGAGGTTCACATTCCGCGCCTTGTGCGCCTGGTGGCTTTCTATCCAGGTGACATTCACAGGAGCGACGGCTGCTACGATGACGGCGAGCGTCAGAGCACCACCAATCCAGTGGGAGCGAAGTTGACAATGGCACAGCCATGAACCGGTGACCTCACACGAAGTAGGGCTTGTCGCCATCCGTGTTCGGCTTGCTGATACCGACGTTTCCGCAGCGATGAAGGTCTGGCGAGCGGATGATCTTCACGATCAGATCGGCGACACTCCTGCGCGATACGACGGTTCCCTTGAACGGCTCATGCCGCTGCGTCAGCTCGTAGTCCGCCTCGTCCAGGTCGGTCAACCAGGCGGGACGAACGATGGTGTAATCCAGTCCCGAGGCCTCGATGGCATCGGCGGCGCGGGGATAAGGCTTCAAGTCCTCGCCGATGGTGGCGTTATTCCATTCGCCAAATTTGCCTAGAACCTCGGCATAAATGCCAAGCGACAGCACAAAGACCAGCCTCTCGATACCAGACTCCTTCATCCCCGCGATGATCGCCGCTGCCTGGGTGTCGATATCGCCAGCCAGATTGGCATAGACGATGTCCTTGCCGGCCATGGCCGCTTTCAGTTTCGCGGTATCGAGCACATCGCCTTCAATGATGCGGGGGGTTCCTCGGCGACCTTCACCGACGAGCCTCGCACGGTCTCGTAGATCAGAGCCACGCCGCGCGCGGCAACAATTCCTCGATCACGCGCAGGCTGAGAGGAAATGCAAGTACGCGCACACCGCATAGGTGATCACGTCCGACGGCATTGGGTAATCGTCATGGACGATGGCACTGGTGGCAGGTGCGTTGCGTCGCACAGCGGTTCGGCTCCTTCATGAGATTGCCGCCGCATTCGAACGACCTTAAGCATCGGGGCGTCCCCGCCACGCTGCGCATATGCGACGTCCCCATGTAACGGTGCCAATCAGCGACCGCGACCTTTTGAGGACAGACTCCGAGTGTCAACGTACGGAACGATCTGAAGCGGTGAATTGACGCTGCGATTTTCAAACGGCTTTAATGCCTACCCAAGACGATATGAATTGAGAGGGAGACGGCAGTCATTTGCGAAATCCGTTCCGCACCGGGTTCGAGATCACCTCGGCGCCTCGCGCAGCGGCTCGAACAAGCTGGTGCGTCGATCAGCATCGACATAACGACATGCCGCGCGCACATGCATCGGATTGCGATTCGTTCCTCGACGCGGACGATCTGGAATTGACGACCCAGAAAGACGGATGGGATGGGACTTAGGGTAAACGCTTCGCATAACTAGTAAATTCTGGAGGAGACAAACATTATGAAAGCGCTTCTGAAAAAGGCAAAGAGGCGAGTGCTACTTCGTCGCGCTCGGGGGAGCACGGCGTTTCTCGCAACCCTACCGGCCTTATTGATCTTTCTCGACCACCCGTATGACGCACACGCCGCGGACACGGCTGTGACCGCGGTGTCCGCATCGGATACGGCTCCGGTGTCAGCCTCCGCTTCGGACGCGACGACTTCGACTTCGACCTCGGCTGCGACTGCGGGTGCGGCGACGAGCCAGACGCCGGCCACGACCGGCTCGATGTTCGCCGGCCTCGCCGGCCTGCGGAACAACCTGACACTCGGCGGTTTCGTGCGCACGTGGGCGTCGCTCAATCTGCAGAACCACCCGGAAACGCCGACCAACTCCGCCGGCGATCTGCAGATGCTGCGTAGCTCGCTCGAGCTCGATGCCGGCCTGAAGACCGGCCCGTTCAAGTGGACGGCGATCGGCCGCTTCGACCGCGAAGTCCTGACGTCGTACCAGAAGGAGTTGCAGGAGCTTGCGCGTCAGCACACACCTGGCGGCCCGGGCAGCAGCCTGCTTTCGCAGTACGATCAGAACGAGCTCCGTGAATTCTACGTCGACACGGACATCGGCGACCGTGTACATCTGCGTTTGGGCAAGCAGCAGATCGTCTGGGGTGAAACGGACTTCTTTCACCCGACCGATCTGATTCAAGGCTACGACTATCGGTGGCGCTCGTTCCTCGAGCCCGAAAGCGACGAGCTGAGAAAGCCGCTAATCATGGCGAACGCGAACATCAGCGTGCCCGAGGCCAACGGCGACCTGCAACTCGTGATTCGGCCGGGCCTCGATCGCAAACGCGACATCGGCAATTCCTACGATCTCTATGGCGGCCGCTGGATGCCGCAGCCATTCAAGGGCGTCGATTTCCTGTCCGGCATAACGTTCTACGATTACGACCATCCGTACGGCAAAGCCAGCTCGGTGACGGGCGGCGCCCGCTGGACCGGCATGGCGGGCCCGCTGAATTACGCGTTCTCGTATTTGCGCACGTTCACGCCGGATCCCGTGCTGAATCCGGCCGCCAATCCGATCGGCAAGGCGCCCTCGGGCGCGCTTGGCGACTGGTTCTTCCCGACGATCAACGTGTTCGACGCGAGCGTCAACGGCGAGATCCCAGGCATCGGCACGATCGCGAACTTCGAAATCGCGTATCAGCCGAACCGCTACTTCAACACCGGCACCAATCTACCGGTCGGTACCCAAGGCACCGGGCCAGTTGTCAGAAAGGACGTCGTTCTGACGACGATTCGTCTCGATCAGAAACTGAGCCTCCAATCGCTGCTCGGAACGAACGCACCGTCACTGCTTTCGTTCCAGATGTTCGACACGTGGATCCAGCACTTCAGGTCGAGCGACAACATCGTCGCGCAGGTCGGCTGGAGCGCGCCGGCGAAGCGGCACGACACGATCCTGACTTCGTTCATCACGCTGAACTACATGAGCAGCCGCCTGAATCCGCAACTCGCGGGTGGCGTCGACGTCAGTACCGGCGATGCGTTCGTGATCCCGAGCGTTGCGTTCCAGTACGGCAATCACTGGCGCTTCCTCGTCGAGGCCGACATATTTCTCGCGAAGCATCCGCGCAGCTCGCCCGCTCAGCCCGGCCAGAGCACCTACGCGCTGGCCGGATTCGCGAACAACGACCAGTTGATGTTCCGAGCAACGTACCAGTTCTAACCTACCCGAACAAAATCGGAGACGAATCATCATGAAGAAATCCATTAAACGGCCGATGACTTCCTGTATCGCCGCACTGATCGCCACGACGTTCGTCGCGACGGGCTCGTCGGCGCTCGCGGCCGAGTTGCCGGCGGGCACGGTCATCAGCAAGGCAAACCTCGATCAGATCAAGAACGACACGTTCGAAGGCCACACAATCGAGAGCCTGCTCACTGAGCGGATGGCCTGGGAAATTCGCAACTCGAACGTCAAAATTCCGCTGGCGAAACAGGACACGTCAGTCGATCCGACTTGGACGGAAGCGACGCAAAAATATTCCGGCAGCGTCAAATACGATCCGAAGACTCGCACGGTCACCGGCTACAAGGCGGGCGCGCCGTTCCCGACGATCAGCGAAAGCGATCCGGATGCCGGCGAAAAGGTCATGTGGGATTACTACTATGGCTCGCCAGTCTATCCGCGCGACTTCTACGCGCACACCGTGTTCGTAACGTTCAACTCCGGCGGCTACGAGGCGTCGCAGGACTGGGTGTTCGACCGCCTGCGTAATCGCGGCCGCCTGGGCGGCGCACCGACGGTCGACAACGACGACTGGATCACGAAGACGATCTTCGTCGCGACGTCGCCGCAAGACATCAAGGGCACCGGCACGTTCACGACGCGCTACGACGTTAACGGCAAGCTCGAAGACCAGTTCGTGTACATCAAGTCGGCACGCCGCGTGCGCCGCCTGTCCGGCAACGCGTGGATGGATCCCGTCGGCGGCTTCGACTTCCTCGACGACGACATCTACGTGTACAACGCACGCCCGTCGCAATACGTGAGCAACAAGCTAATCGGCAAGCGCTGGATTCTCGCTAGCCTCGATACGAAGCTCAAACGCGATTCGTCGAAGTCGGGGACGGCAGGCGAGTTTCCGAGCATCGACTCGAAGGAAGCGCCGTACTGGAACGTCATCACACCCATGACACCGCGCGAAGTCTACGTGGTCGAAGCGACTCCGCCGGTCGAGCACCCGTACGGCAAGAAGGTGGTGTACGTCGACGCGCAGCTGTTTCTCGCGTATCGCGGTGAAGTGTACGACAAGAAGGGCGAACCGTGGCGCACCTTCACGCAGCGCGAAGGGGTGGTGGTCGGCAAGTCGGGCATCAAGTACTTCTCGCCGCCAATCGGCACTTTCGTCGACTACAAGGCGCATCACGCGACCGACTACTTCATCGTAGATCCGGTGTTTGATCGCGATCGCGGCGAAAGCGATTACACGCCCAACGTGCTGGAGTCCTACCAGTAACGCCGGGAATCTGGAATCACCGTTGTTATCCGGAGCAAGTGAATGATGGTTATGCGACGTTTGTATCGTCTCGCCGGTTCGGCCTCACCGTTCGTCATCATCGGAGGGCTGTTCTACGCGGGGTTCTTCATCAAGCCCGAGCCGAAGGGCGACGCCGTCACACGGCCCGCCTTCGAACGAAGCGACCGCCTATACGGGACCGCGGTTCAACCCGACGGCAAGATCTGGCTCGTGGGTAACAACGGGAAGATTCTCGACAGCACGGATGCCGCCCACACCTGGCAATACGCGACCGACCCGGTACGCGTCGCGCTGCAGGACGTGGCGGCATGGGATGACCGGCGCGCGATCGCCGTCGGCGACGACGGCATCGCACTGATCACCGACGACGGCGGCAAGTCGTGGAAGCCCGTCAATACGCCGAAATCCAAGATCGCCAACAAGCTGATGCGGGTCAAGACCGAGCCCGACGGGCACGCGATCGCCGTCGGCGAGGGCGGAGTCATCGTGATGTCGAGCGACTACGGCCAGCACTGGGTCGCGGTGCGGCCGGAAGAGGACGAGGCCTGGAACGACGTTGACTTGCGGGACGGGCACGGCTGGATTGTCGGGGAACGCGGTCGCATCCTGCTGTCGAGCGACAACGGCCGGTCGTGGCGCGAGGTCACGAGTCCGCTCAAGAGCAGCCTGATGTCCGTGTCGTTCAAGGATCAGACCGACGGAGTGGCCGTCGGTCTGAACGGCGTGATTCTCGCGTCTCACGACGGCGGCCAGACGTGGCGGCAAAAGCCGTTCCAGTCGCCCGATCAAGCCGAAGCCGGCGGATCGACGCGGACGCCGGACGGATCGACGACGCTTTACGAGCGCGGCAGGACGGAGCATCTGCTGTGCGTGGTCTGGGACGGCAAGCGGTGGATCGCGGCCGGCACGAAAGGCGTCATTGCGGTCGGCGATGCCGATGGCGACCACTGGCGCGGGACGCGCCTGACGCCCGACGACCGACACTGGTATACGGCAATCGTGCCCTATCGCGGCCGGTATCTGCTATCCGGCAGTCGCTTCGTTTCGTTCCCGATGAACGGTCTGAAATCTGTGGCCGTGTCCGATAAAGCTGGAGAGCATGCATGAAAGACGAAGCCTTTTCCAAGCTAGAGAGGTTTGTGGCGTTCTGTCTGCGCCGCCGCCTCGCGGTGACCGTTCTCTATGTGGTCCTGACGACGCTGATGGCGCTCTTTGCGTCTCGGATCGAGATCAGGACCGTCTTCGACGATCTGCTGCCGCGCGCGCACGAATACGTGAAGGTGCACGAGCGTTTCAAGGAGCAGTTCGGCGGATCGAACGTCGTCAGCATCATGGTCGAGACCGACCACGGCACTATCTTTCAGAAGAACGTGCTCGACAAGATCAAGAAGATCACGACGGATCTGGCGCTCGTGCATGGCGTCAATCCGATGCAGATCATCTCGATCGCGTCGCCGAAGCTCAAGGCGATCCGCGGCTCGACCGACTCGATCGAATCGAAGCCCGTGATGTTCCCGGACGTGCCGCAGACGCAGGCGGCCCTCGACGAGTTGAAGGCATCCGTCCTCAACAATCCGCTCGTCTACGGCACATACGTTTCCCAGGATCTGAAGGCCGCGCTGATCACCGTCGACTTCTACGAGAGCGAACTCGACTACAAGCAGATCTACGATCAGCTATACAAGCTGACGAACTCGTTGCACGCCGGCGGCGTCAAGGTGAGCCTCGTCGGCGAGCCGATCCTGTTCGGCTGGGTCACGCACTACGTGCCGGAGACGCTGAAGATCTTCCTGATGACGATCGCATTCCTCGCCACGCTGCTGTTCGTCATCATGCGGACGTGGCGCGGCACGATACTGCCGTTGCTGGCCGGCACGACGAGCGCAATCTGGGCGCTCGGCTCGGCAACGCTGTTCGGCTTCAACTTCGATCCGCTCGTGATCGTGATCGCGTTCCTGATCACCGCGCGCTCGATCTCGCATTCCGTTCAACTCGTTTCGAGATTCGGTGACGAAGTCGCGTCCGGCATCGACTCGAGCCAGGCGGCCGCACACTCTGCGATGTTGCAGCTCTTCAAGCCCGGCATGCTCGGCGTGATAGCGGATGCGGGCTGCATGATCGTCGTCGTGCTCACGCCGATTCCGCTGATGCAGAAGATAGCGGTCGTCGGCACGATCTGGGTCCTCACGATTGCGATCACCGCGTGCCTGATGACGCCGATCCTACTATCGTGGGTTCGTAAGCCGCAAGGTCACGTTCATCCGTTCGACGTGCTGCCGCTGTTCGATCGCGTGCTCGATCTGTGCGTGTCGGTCGCTACGTCGAAACTTCGCTACGGGATTATCGGCCTGGCCGCGATCGTCTTCGTGGTGTCGGGCGTCTATGCGTTCAATCTGCATGTAGGCGATGCGGACGCCGGCTCGCCGATCCTGTGGCAGAACTCACGCTATAACGTCGACTCGACCGCGATCAACGGAAAGTTCCAAGGCACCGATCGCATGTACGCTGTGTTCGACGGCGACCGCCCGGACGCAATCAAGGAGCCCTCGGTTCTGCGGAGCATGGAGGCGATGCAGCGCTACATGGGCGCGCAGCCGGAGATCGGCGGCAGCCTGTCGATCGCTGACGTGCTGCCGGCCGTGAAACAGATCCTGCACGAGGACAGCCCGCGCTATCACGAACTCGGCAAGACCCGCGACGAGGACGGAGAGCTGATCTATATGTGGGGCCCCGATTCCGGAGAAGCAGGACGCTACATGGATCCGCAGGCGCGCAACGGGTCGGTCACGTTCTACTTCAAGGATCATCGCGGCAATACGATCCGGACCGCCATGCAACGCCTGAAGGAATTCATCGCGGATAATCCGGTGCAGCACGGCAAGTATCTGCTGGCCGGCGGGATAATCGGCGTCACTGCCGCGGTGAACGAAGTGATTCTGTCCGGCCAGATCGAAAGCGTCGCGCTCGCGCTGCTCTGGCTAGTGATCTGCTGCACGGTCGCATATCGCACGCCGCGTGCCGGGATCTTCTTCATGATCCCCGTGATGCTGTCGAACACGGTAACGTTCAGCTTCATGGCATGGAAAGGCATCGGCATGACGCTCAGCACGCTGCCGGTCGCCGCGCTCGGGATCGGCCTCGGCGTCGACTACGCGTTCTATGTGGTCGACGGAATCCGCGAGGAATTGCATCATCACAACGACCTGAAGCGTGCGATCGAGCACGCGATCCGCACGGCGGGCAAAGGCGTGCTGATTACCGCGCTGACGCTGACGGCCGCGGTCGGACTCTGGTCGATGTCGTCCCTGCGCTTCCAGGCCGAGATGAGCCTGCTGATGGGAATCTGGCTGTTCGTGTCGGCGTTCAGTGCGCTGTTCATCATGCCGGCGCTCGTCTACGTGTTCAGGCCTGAATTCGTCGTCGGCAAACCGGAGACCGGGACAGAGACGGAAGGGCGCGGCACCGACGTGGACGACCGGATGCTAGGCCGGGCAAAACTGAAACGCGTGTAAGCGCGTTGGTCGCGGCGTAGTCCATGCGGTTACGGCCCGGGACGCGTCCGCACCCAATCCTCGCGCGCGTGATTCGCACCGCTGCCCGTGCTTCAAGGCCGTGCCCGACGGTAGCTTGCCAAGCGTCATCGGTAAGCCGAAACGGTAAGTTTCAGTTTCGCTACTGACCACTGTCCCCGCCCACCTGCTCTTATGGCTTGCGCGTGCCGGACGCTTCTGCAACATTGCAAGCGCAACGAGACCTCCGCTGCCGCCAGCGGAATGTCGTCAAGGTATGGCGGGCTCGTTAAGTTCAGTAGGACTTGGGCAAACCCAGCACTTTTTCGGCTATAAAGCACATGATCATTTGGGGACTCACGGGCGCCAGCCGAGGGATTATGCACTCCCGAAGGTATCGCTCGACATGGTATTCCTTCGCATACCCCATTCCGCCCAACGTAGCGATCGCTGTCTGGCAGGACTGGAACGCCGCCTCAGCAGCGAGATATTTGGCGCTGTTCGCCTCCGCACCGCAGGGCTTCCCTGCGTCGTACAGGGTCGCGGCCTTCAACACCATCAGGTTGGCCGCCTCCAGTTGCATCCACGCTTGTGCAAGGGGATGCTGAATTGCCTGGTTTTGCCCGATTGGACGACCGAATACAACACGCTCCTTTGCGTACTGAGTAGCGCGCCGCAACGCTGCTTGCCCTAGACCAATGGCTTCTGCTGCAATCAGGATGCGTTCGGGGTTGAGCCCGTGCAGCAAGTATTTGAAGCCTTGTCCCTCGATGCCGATCAAGTCCGCCTTCGGAACCCGCAATCCGTCGATGAACAACATATTGGAATCGACGGCCTTGCGGCCCATCTTTTCGATTTCCCGAACCTCCACACGACTGCGGTCGAGGTCGGTGTAAAAGAGACTCAACCCGTCAGTCGGTTTCGCGAGCTGATCGAGCGGGGTCGTACGCGCAATGATCAACATCTTGTTAGCCACCTGGGCGGTCGAAATCCAGATCTTTCTTCCCGTGATGACGTAGTGATCGCCGTCTCGCACTGCTTGAGTCTTCAGGTGGGTTGTATCAAGTCCGGCGTCCGGTTCTGTCACTGCGAAACAGGCTTTGTCCTCTCCTTTAATGAGCGGAGACAGGAATCTTTGTTTCTGCTCGTCGGTTCCGAACACCTGCACCGGGTTGAGACCAAAAATATTGATGTGTACGGCCGAAGCTCCCGATAGGCCCGCCCCCGACGCGCTAATAGTTCGCATCATTACGGCCGCTTCCGTCATGCCCAGTCCCGCACCGCCGTAGTCGGGGGACATGGCAATGCCGAGCCAACCGTTTTCCGCCAGCGTTCGGTAAAACTCATGAGGGAAGCCGCCGTTGCGATCGCGCTCCAGCCAGTATTCATCGTCGAATTCCTCACAGATCTTTTCGATCGATGACTGAATTGACAACTGATCTTCGTTAAGATCGAAGTTCATAAACTAAAACTCCTTGGATCGTGTCGTGGCCGTTCACGTGCGGCCCGCTTGAAATGTCATTCGTTATCTGGACGGCAACCAGTCTGCGTCAGCGCACACCACTGACAGGTCGATTGTGCGGAGCGTCAGTCGCGTTGATATTCTCGTCTGCGAAAGTTCGTGGTCGCTGGTGTGCGACATCGATTTGCTGCCCTGAGCAGGCGGCGAGGAGCCTTTCTGCGAGCCTCATGTGCGGTCGGTCCAGCATCTGCCCGTCTAGCGTTGCAACGCCGCTTCCATCATTGAATGCACTGATGACTCGGTGTGCCCACCGGAGCTCTTCGTCGGACGGCGTGAACACGTCATTGATCGGGAAGACCTGAGAAGGATGAATGGCGGCCTTCGCTGCAAATCCGTCTTGCTTGGCTTCCAGCGCCTCGCTTTCGACGACCCGCAAATCCGCAATCTCCGCTGAGATTGCATCGATTGCTGGTACGCCCGCGTTCGCCGCCGCGATCAGGCAGAGCGATCGCGCATGCGCAATCGCCCCTGTCCAGCGCCCGCTCGATTTTCGGCGCGTCGCGCCTATGTCGGCCGAGAGATCCTCGGCCCCCCACATCAGGCCCATGAGTCGGGGCGACGCGTTCTTGTAGGACCCCAATTCAAAGAGTGATGAAGCGGTCTCCGTGACGATGGGGAGAATCCTTGTCGGTGATCCCGTCCGGCTATTGACCGCATCAAAGACGTCCAGGTAGCAGCTAAGACATCGAACGTCCTCACCGCTTATGGACTTCGGCAGGACGATACCATCGGGCCGATGCTGCATGACCGCTGCGAGGTCATTCACTGTCATGCCCGAAGTCAGATCGTTAACCCGAACATACACGTGCTTGTCGATTCGCCCCCGGTGCTGCAAAAGAAATCTGTGCAGGCAAGACCTTGCCTCGGCCTTCCTGCTAGTGGCAACAGAATCTTCCAGGTCGAAAATCAACGCGTCGGACGCGCTTGCGAGAGATTTTTCGAGTTTTCGTTCGCTGTCGGCCGGGACAAACATGAATGAGCGAATCATTCCGCTTTCCTTCGCATCATCGCAGTGCGAACGCATCGACACACTGCGTCCCCTGTCTGTTTGAGCGCCACATGCTCGAACTCGACCAGTCCGGCGTTGGGCCGGGATTTACTTTCGCGCGTATCGAGCACAGTGGTCCGTGCCCGGATTGTGTCGCCGTGAAATACCGGATTTGGAAACGTCACCTCGCGCATTCCCAGATTGCCAACGGTCGTTCCGATCGTCGTGTCGTTGACCGTCATGCCAATGAGCAGCCCCAGTGTAAAAAGGCTGTTGACCAAGGGCTTACCGAACTCTGTCTTCGCCGCGAAGTCTGAATCGATGTGTAGCGGTTGGACGTTTAGCGTCAGACAACTGAAAAGAACGTTGTCCATTTCGGTCACGGTGCGAGACCACGCATGCTCGAACACCCGGCCGACTTCGAACTCTTCATAAAACAAACCTGCCATCACCCGATCCCCAGGTTGCTCGGCCTCTTCGAAAAAGCGAGGCAGCACGAGAAAACTCTTGATCCGACGCGTCTCGCGCCCCGGAAGGCCCCGGAACCCATTAATGGCCGGAAACACGCGCGCGAGGCACTCGTCCCTGCTTCGCTTCTCACCGATCGCCTACAAATGGTGCATTTGCGTCACGGTTCTTACAAACGGATAGCCTCTTGCTGTTCAGAACAGCGTACCAATGCACTACGGCTGAGTCCAGAATCTCGCAGCGATTTTCAGGCCAAGGTGCTTGTCATCTATCGCAAAAATCCGGCCAACCCGCGCGTCGCCCATGCGCAGCTTTCGCTCCAACCACCCGCGAAAAAGAAGATGCCGGCCGCGCATCGCCCGCATCATAAGCGAGCTCGTCCGACGTCATTATTGCGCCGCAATAATCTGCCGCAACCGGAAGTTGCGCGCGCATCGCAATTTTGCCCAGCCGAAGCGGCAGCCTCCGCCGCTATCGACGTCCGTCAGCGATATCGCGGCAGCGATACGGCGCGAGGCTCGGACAGGGCCGCACGAATGCGACAAGGAGCGTCTGACGCGCAAGCATTCGTGTCAGGACGCGCGCACGTCTAAAGACGAACCCCACCATTTGTCATGCTTCAAGCGATGTCCCTGCCCGATGCGTCGTCTGGACTGCCCGCGCCGCCTACGGCGGCTCGGCTTATAGGGAGAGTCCCCGTTGACAAGGAGCGGTGATGAAGGTCTGCTGTCGAAATGAAATGCAAGTCGGAGCGGGAACGTTTCCATTCGTGACTGCGCTTCATCGACAAGGAATCTCTTCAATATGGACATCCAGGCTGGATGATGGACGACTTCACGCGGATCCAAACGTTTATCAAAGTGGTCGAAGCCGGCAGTTTTTCGGCGGCCGCCCGTTGCACCGACTCCTCCATCAGTGCTGTCGCAAGACAAGTGCAGTCGCTTGAAGAAGAGCTTTGCATACGGCTTCTTAACCGCAGCACACGCAGTTTGTCGCTGACCGAGCCCGGCAGAATATTCTTTGAGCGCGTTCGAACCATCTCGAAAGACCTGAGCAACGCGAAATCAGAAGCTACGTCTTTCCAGGAAAGCGTCAAGGGAGTCCTCAGAGTATCCTTGAGAGTCTCAACGGGCACCACGATTATCGTTCCCGCCCTCCCCCGTCTTGTCGATCAGTACCCGGAGTTGGGTTTCGATATCTCGTTGACGGATGAGCGACCCGATCTTGTAGCAAACAATATAGACGTCGCTGTCTGGATGGGCCATATACCGGACACGGAAATTGTCGCGAGGCGCCTGACTCGTAGTGAACGGATCGTCTGTGCCTCGCCCAGCTACTTTGAGCGCCACGGCGTTCCCACGACACCAGAAGACCTGCGCCATCATAATTGCTTGCTCTACGCAGCGCGCTCTTACGGCAACATATGGGAGTTCACAAAGGACGACACGCGGGAAGATATCGAGGTCAACGGCAATCTTCGATCGGACAATGGTCTGGTGCTGATTTCCGCGGCTATAGCAGGCATCGGCATCCTCGTAGCGCAGGAATGGACGGTTCGGCTTCCAGTATCTCGAGGTGAACTTGCCAGGATGATGGGCGATTATACCGTGCGACCAAGAGCAGAGGATTCCGAATTGTACGTCGTATATCCGAACAGCCGCGGTCTTTCACGCAAGGTTCGGATCTTTGTCGACTTTCTTGTCCATCTGTTCAAAGGGGCGGATTCTTTAGCCGAAGCTCCTCGCTTGTTGGCCGACGGTCCGCCAACCTGAGTCGATAGCGAATCCAAATAGTTACTCATCCGCAAGCGTATTGATCTGAGAAGCACCTCTGCAACGGGTAACAAAGCGAACCTCCTATCAGCCGGCCGACTCCATCGCCCTTGGGGAATGCTTGCAGCCCAGAAACGCCCATCTCCAGATTTCGGTTCATTCTTCACGTCCGCGGCGCCCTCCCCCAGCCTTGCCCTTACTGTAGCGCCTTTTCGCCGTGATCAGGTGGTATCTTCCAAGAATTGCTAACCGCGAAAGGTTCCAGCAGTTGGCTCGCCGTTGGCCAACACGGCGCGCGGTCAGAAAACCTTGTTTCCATCGCAAAATCGCGTAGTTGGCCTTCCATGGCGACGAAAAGGGTTCTACCCGACGAGCGAGAACACCGTCTTTTAGCGAGGCTTGCCATCACTGGATCGCGCTGGCGAGAACGATATTCCGGCCGACACTTCGATTCCTGATAAGAACCTTGCCGCATAGCGCAAAGGCCAATCGTCGATCATCTAGTAAGCTTGTCAGTACCGGCTTGGACAATAACTCACCGCTGAAAGTTCAGGTGATTGCATCGGCGGAACGGATGCAGTTAATCGACTTGCGGAGAGAGCCTTCTGCCAAAGAGAGCGTTCCGTTGCGTATTGTCTCGTTGCCGTCCAATTAAGGATATCAAAATGATTTGGAGACAACGTCCAGCTGCACCTGCTGGCGACACAGCGACGTCCCTCGCAATGGACCGCTTGCATCTCCCCATGCGCGGTTGGAATCCGCACTTTTGCCGGCCTTTTCGCGTCGCTCATTCTTCCTCGATTCGACTGTCTGCGTCCGCGCAGCACTCTTCTCTCTCCTCTGTCTACTCCGTAACGATAGGGAGATCGCGTCAAACCTATAAGTCAATGGAGATCAAGCATGAAAAAACGTCTTGCTGCGGGAGTATTGCTGGGTATGACAAGCAGTATTGCGTTGGCGCAAAGCAGCGTAACCCTCTACGGACTTATCGACGAGGGTTTTAACTTCAACAGCAATTCGGACGGGAAGCGTCAATACTATCTGTCGAGCGGCGAGTTGCAGGGATCCCGCTTCGGACTGCGTGGAAAAGAAGACCTTGGCGGCGGCATCTCGGCGATCTTCGTCGTGGAAAACGGGTATGACGTCAACACTGGCAAACTTGGACAAGGGGGCCTTATGTTCGGTCGACAAGCCTATGTAGGCTTGTCGAGCCCATACGGCACATTGACGGCTGGCCGCCAATATGATTCAGTCGTGGATTACGTCGGCCCCCTGGGCGCAGCTGAGCAATGGGGTGGTTCGTTCCTCGCGCACCCGGGCGATACCGATAACTTCAACAACACCAATCGAACAAACAACGCCATCAAATACACGAGCGACAGCTTTGGTGGCCTCAGGTTCGGTGGTATGTATGCAGTCGGAGGTGTAGCTGGCAACGTTAGTCGCAATCAGATCTGGTCTCTCGGAGCCGGGTATTCAAACGGGCCATTGCAACTTGGCGTTGGATATCTCAACGTGCGCAATCCGAACACATCGTTCTATGGCGCTGGCGGTACAGTCGCAGCGACCGTTGGAGGTGTACCCGGTTCGAATTTCGGGTCATCGCCTGTTATTTCCGCGTATGCGTCGGCGCACACACAGCAAGTCATTGCCGCAGGGGCGGCATACACGCTGGGAGCAGCAACCATTGGAGCCACATATTCAAACGCAAAGTACATGTCACTCGGGGATAAATCATCAGGTCCCGTTCCGGCAAGCGGTATCAGTGGCACCGCCACCTTCAATAATGCCGAACTGAGCTTCAAATACCAAATCACGCCTGCATTGCTGGCTGGCGCATCTTACGTTTACTCGCGGAATAGTGGCGCCAACGGTGCAGATCATGCGACATACAACCAGGGTGGGCTCGGCATTGACTACTTCCTCTCTAAGCGGACGGACGTATACGCTCTGGCGATATATCAAAAGGCGAGCGGCACCGATTCCACAGGAAAGAGCGCTGTTGCGTCGATTAATACCGTCACACCTTCTACGTCCAATCATCAGGCGGTAATTCGAGTCGCGATTCGGCACAAGTTCTAACAACGAGGGGCTAATATTCGGACAGAAGGTTCGCGCGCCTGGGCGACGCGGTCGATTAGCTTCTTCACCCCATAGGCGGCTTTGCATCGATGACAAAGAACCTTGTCGGCTCATGGACGGTCCACCCCGACAGCAGGCGCCTAAAATCGAAGCGTGGTTGTTGTCTTAAGCCGCAGAAGCGCAGCGGTCTCTTAACAGCTAACGTCTTCTCCCGAAATATTTCAGTGAAATCGACTTCTTTCCATATGAAAGGACGGAATACCAATGACTAGTGTGTATGTGGTGGGCGTCGGAATGACGAACCTTGGGAAGTTCGTGGACAAGTCGGTCAAAGATCTCGTTCGCGAAGCGGTCAATTTAGCACTGCGGGACGCCCAGTTGGAACTCGCAGACGTGCAGGGCGCGTGGTTTACCAACGCTCGTCAAGGTCAAATGGAGGGACAAAATTCTATCCGTGGCCAATGCGCCTTGAAGGCTATTGGAGTCCAAACCATTCCCATTATCAATGTGGAGAACGCATGTGCCAGCGGGAGCACGGCTTTCAACCAAGCCATGATGAGCATCTTGGCCGGCCAGCATGACGTCGTGCTCGCTGTGGGTGCGGATAAGCTCTTTTATCCCGACAAAAAGGAAGCAATGTTCAAGGCGTTCAATGGCGGAACGGATGTTCATCTCGTCAACGAGACGTTTGAGCGCCTGGCAAATCTCGGCAAGTCGGCTGTGCCGCCCGGGGTGGAAGACGACATGCGAATCGGCGCACCCGGACGCAGCTTTTTTATGGATATTTACGCCGGCCTGACGCGTCAGCACATGGCAAAATTCGGTACCACTGCTGAGCAGATCGCCGCAATCGCTGCCAAAAATCACCGCCACTCGGTTCATAATCCGCGCGCTCAGTATCGCAAGCCTATGACAACCGAGGAGGTTCTGAACGATGCTCCTGTCGTGTGGCCCCTCACGCGCTCAATGTGCTCACCCATTAGCGACGGCGCCGCCGCCACTGTGCTGGTTAGTGAAAAGGCGCTGAAGCAACTCGGTTCACGCCGCGCGGTCAAGGTGGCGGCTTCTGTAATCGTAAGCAGCTCGGATCGTGATCCGGACGATTATGAACGCCACTCGGGACTGATCGCCGCACGCAAAGCTTATGAGCAAGCCAGTGTAGGCCCGGAAGACATGAGCCTTGCCGAATTACATGATGCAACGGCGTTTGCCGAGGTGTTGCAATCCGAAAACCTGGGGTTTTGCGCCCGTGGCGAAGGTGGACCGCTGGGCCTTTCCGGTCAAACCTCACTGGGTGGCCGAATCCCGATCAATGTATCAGGTGGCCTCATCTCGAAGGGACATCCCATTGGTGGTACCGGGCTGGTGATGATCCACGACGTAGTGACACAACTTCGGGGTGAAGCGGGATCCGGGCAGGTGGCAGGCGCTCGCTTCGGCATCATCGAAAATGGGGGGGGATTGCTTGGCGTCGAAGATGCCGCCACGGCTGTTCACGTGCTCGGGCCTCTGATCAAGTAGCCAGCTCCGCGACCTGATATCGCTCCATTCGTCTAAGACCTAGTGACCCGTGCCACGAAAATTGGCGCGGTCAACCCACATGATATGTTGGTGTAAGCACGATTTTGCGGCCGACCCTCAAGCCCGCCGTACCTGCCATGCGTGGAGTCCGGCTCCAGTACAGCGGCTGCTCTGGCAGCCACCTCTTCTGGCTGGAACAATTCGATCAAGAAGTCGATAAAAATCCTTACCTTCCGTGGAAGACCCCGATCAGTTGGACAAACAGCATACAACTCCGAGTCTGCAGCGCGCGGACTGACGACATAATCATCCAACACCCGCGTCAGCTGACCGCCTAATATTTGGCGGCCGGACCATCCACTCGTGGACCATGGCAATGTCGGCGCCCGCCAACGCGGCGGAGAGTTAAGACCAGGCCATTGTCGGACCGCAGGTTCCCGTGGACAGCAACTTTCTGTCGTGCACCATCCTTCGAAAATCTCCATACATGGCCGTACGATCGCGCCGCATAGAGCAGGCAGACATGATCCCGTAGGTCGTCAGGTGTCTTCTGAGCGCCTCGTCGCCTAAACTATTCTGGGGAGCCGCAAACAATGCGGCGGTTCGGACTAATAGGCCTGGCGACCAGCTCCGTATCGGGTATGTCGCCCGCCCAGATGGCCACCTCGTTATTGTTCGAAACGAGGTCTACCCGCTCGTCAGTCACCGAAATGTCAAAGCCCAAGTCCGGGTATCGCAGGAGCAGGCGAGGGAGTGCCGGTATGATGATCGTTGTGCCGGTCGCGACGCGCAATGATACCCGCGCCACCCCCTTTGCACTTTCCCGGAATGAAGCCGCCTCCGATTTGGCATTGCTAGCTGCCCGGCGATCGTGCTGACGCGGTCATGAAATGTTCGTCCCGGCTCAGTCAACGCCAGACTGGGAGTAGAACGATTCAGAAGCCTGATACCGAGTTCATCTTCGAGAGCACCTTTATAAACGTCTGGATTCGCGTGAACTGGTCCATTGCGAAACTGTTCTCCGGACACGACTATTGGACAGCCGTCATGCGTTGTCACGCGACGGCATATCGTGAAGACGCCGGCACGGCCTGCTAGGAGTGCTTCACCGCTGCAGTCGTTGACTCTTCCCCGCCCCTTGCATGCGACAAGCAGATCGAAACCGCGTACACAGCCCCACCAGCCAATAGCGTAGGCACGGCAAGCAGGCCAAACACGTCTGCAGCCCGCCAGCCTAGTGTGAGGAGCTCACCGCCCAGGAACGCGCCCGCGACAGCGCCAGTTCGACCGACGCCAAGGACCCACGCAACGCCCGTCGCGCGCGCCTCGGTCGGATAGACTCTTGCCGGATAAGCAGATGTGGAAGTGGCCGCGCTCGTGAGGATCATCCCGCAAAGGAAAATCAGGATACCAAATAGCACCGGCGCGCTACCGACGCTCCGCCCCACGATGAATACCAGCAAGGCCGCCAGCACGTATGCGAACGTTATCGTGCGGTTCGCGTCGAAACGATCCATTAACCAGCCGGTAACGATGGTACCGATGACCCCGCCAAGCGGGAACAGGGACGTCACCAACGCACTGCGCTGCGCGTCGAACCCCGCATCATGAAAAAGCGTCGGCATCCAGTTGACGAGCAGGTAATAGACGATAAGCGTCAAAAAATATGCAGCCCAGAGCAGCAGCGTGCGGGGTAAATAGCGTGAGGACAATACGAGCGCAAGCGCCGCGCCGCGCGCGGGCTCGCTACGCTGGCTGGCAACGAACCTGTAGTTGTCGAATTGCTGTTGCGGCGCAATGCGCTTGAGGATGCGAGCGATCCGCGCATGCGTGTCCTGGCGCACCGCAAGGAATTGGGCTGATTCCGGCAACGCGACAGCGACCAGCAACGCGATCAGGCAGGGGCCGACGCCACCCGCGATCAACACGCTCTTCCAGCCTGCATGCGGTATGAGCCACGCCGACGCTGCGCCACCAACGACCATTCCGCATGAGAAACCGCAGATCATGCTGTTGACAACGACACCGCGTATGCGCTCCGGAGCGTATTCCGACGTGAGCGTTATTCCAGTCGGCATCGCGGCACCGAGGCCCAACCCCGTCAGGAAGCGGAACACAAGCAGCACGGTAATGGTATGTGCCTGTGCCGCCGCAAGGCTCCAGACACCAATAAATGCAATGGACAAGACGAGCACCGTCTTGCGGCCAACGCGGTCGGCCAATGGACCGGCGGCGAGCGCTCCGATCCCGACGCCGACCAGCGCCGCACTCATGACCGATCCCAGAGCGTCGCGTGCCACACCCCAATCGCGTATCAGCGCCGGCGCGATGTAGCCAATCGCCGCGTTGTCAAATCCGTCGGCCGCGAAGGCGAGAAAACATAGGGCCAGTATCAACCATTGGCAGGGCGAAAATCGCTCACCATCGATAAACGACTGAACATCAAGCGTTCGAACGGGCTGATTCATCTAGTGTCTCCTGTTTCACTTTTCGGTGCCGGGATTCATAGCATTTCCGCATGAACCCGGTCCCAAGCGATGTTTAGGTACGGGGAAGAAAGGTCGCGTTACCGGGTCTCGGAGGCATCATGCGTTGCCTCCCGATATTGCCATCGCCCGCGCTTCCCGACGAACGACTTTCCCCACCGGGCTGCGTGGCAGCGATTTGACGATTCTGATATGCTTCGGCGTCTTCACGGACCCCACGCGCTCCTTGCAGAATGCGATGAGCTCATCCTCGGTGGCGGTCTGGCCGGCGCGGAACTCCAGGGCGGCCTCGACGCGCTCGCCCCAGTGGTCGTCCGGCACCCCGAATACCACTACCTCAGACACAGCCGGATGCTGCGCGATCACAGCTTCCACATCAGACGGATAGACGTTAAACCCGCCGCTGATGACCACGTCGCGTATCCGGTCCTTGATGTACAGAAACCCGTCTTCGTCAATCAGGCCCAGGTCGCCCGTACAGAGCCAGCCGTCACGGAACGCCTTCGCCGATTCTTCCGGCATGTCAAGGTACCCGCTCATCAGGAGATCTCCGCGCGCACAGATCTCTCCCGGTTCATTGGGGCCGAGCCGCTTCCCCTCCTCGTCCAGGATCGCGACATCCACCAGAGGTGCGACTCGACCAACCGACGTGAGCCGCCTTTCGTTCGTGATGTCGCCCGCGCGCGCCGCGGACAGAATAAGGGGCGCTTCCGTCTGGCCATAAGCCGTTTCGATCACGGGACCAAACACCTGTAGCGCTTCGCGCAGACGGGCCGGCGATGCAGCTGCTCCGCCCCAGATGAGGTGGGCCAGGCGGGGCAGCTCGCGCGGCCGTGCCTTCTGCTCGTCGATCAGCTTGTAAAGGAGCGTCGGGGGAATCCAGGTGCTCGTCACGCGCTCGCGCTGCATAAGGTCGAGGAGGTGCCTAGGCGCCGCGTTGGATGTCAGCACCACACAGCCGCCCTTGGATAGCGTCGGCAGGATGAACGCCCCGGCGCCATGAGTCATCGGCGCCGCGCAAAGATAGCGATCGTTCGGCGTCAGCTCGAACGTCATCACGACCGCACTGACTAGCGCGTTGATGCACCTGAAAGACTGCAATACCCCCTTGGGCACGCCGGAGGAGCCTCCTGTAAATTTGATGGCGTTGATATCCGTGAGTCTGGCACTCCATTCGGCGCGTTGCCCCCGATACTTGCGTTCGAGCCGGGTCATGGCGCGCGCGTCGCCCAAGTCTGCATCGACGACCGACACGCGGCGATCACCAGCGGTGAACTTGTCCAGATAGTCTCGATGAACGACGAGCACGTCCGGTTTGGCACGGCCGATCTGTGCATCGAGTTCGGGCTTGGCGTTACGTCCGTTAAGCGGCACGAGAATCGCTCCGCTGGCGTGGACCGCCATCAACGCTACCAGCATCTCGACACTGTTGGGGCCCAGCAGCGCGACAGTCGGCCGTGTTTTGCCCGCCAGGTCCTGTAGCCCTGCCGCGAAAGCATCACTTCGATCAATCAATTCCTTATAGGTCAGACGACTATCATCGTCGACCGCCGCCACGGAATCCGGGCAGGTGAGCGCCGAGTGGCGCAGGAAGTTTATGGGAAACATCAGTTATCCAAATTGAATGTGTCGTGATCCAACAGCACTTGCTGGTCTCGGCAGTCGTCCCGGTTTCCAATACTACGCGCTACGAAGAAGCTATGTCCGATCGAAGACGATAGAACCGCGTCGCACTTCGCCAGAACAAATCAGCCCGCTCCTCGGCGCTCGCACTGGCGGCGATCCGCTTGAGGCCGTTTAGTCCAACGCCGAAGCTGTAGCTTCCCTTATCGACAGGGAAGTTGCTACCGTACATGCAACGGTCCGCACCGAAAGCATCAATACACGTTTCGAACCAGGGACGCCATGCATCGGCGAGGTCTGCTGACGACGGAGCCCGGTCCCGGTCCTCGAAGCGAAAGCCGGATAACCGCATACCGAGGCCACTGAGCTTGACCATCACGTTCGGGCATTTGGCAAGTTCAAGTAGCGAAGCCTTCCATTGAGCAAGAACTTCCTGCTGCTTACCTGTGAAACGCTCGATGCCCAGCACTCCCCCGCAATGGTTCAGTACGATGGGCGTCTCTGGAAAGGCGCGTGCGAGCGACGTCAGTCGCGGTATCTGGGGGAAAAGCAACCAGGCATCGAAGCTCAAGCCAAGTGCACCCAGATGCGCAAAACCTGCGCGAAACGACGCGCAATCCATCATGTCTTCGGTGGTCGCGTAGGCTGCAGCATTGAACAGCGCGGAGTCGCCGTCCCAGGCGAGAGACTGGCGAATGCCACGGAATCTGCCGCCTTCCGACACTGGCCCGCCAGCCGCTGCAATGTGGCGTTCCAGCACGGGACGGACGTCGTCGCCGAGAAGCAGATCCGCGAAACCCACTATGGCCGCGCACATTCGCACATCGCCATAAAGACCGCTAGCGCTCTTCGCTGCCACTCCGTTGGCAAATTCCGTCTCGCCGACCGGGCGCATCGCCGGGGGCATGTCGACCCGATACATCGTCCGCGCCTGCACGAATACGGTAGCGCGCACGTCATGACCGCATCGCAGGTCGGCAAGCATGTCATCGAATAGATATTTGAGACCCGGACGTTGATAAAGGTGGTGGTGCGAGTCGACGACCGGGAGCGCGGGATCGAGTGGCTCTTCGGTGCGCGCGGCGAGCCACTGTGGCCTGATCGGGTTGTGCTGAAAGGCACCATGAGTCATTGGGTCCCCCTTGTCGTCGCGCTTACCTGGCTGCGGTCACGCCGCCATCCACGACGAGTTGCGTCGCGGTGATGTACTTCGCCTCGTCGCTTGCGAGAAACACTACGGCATTCGCAATGTCCCACGCGTCGCCCATATGACCGATAGGAATCATAGCGTTGCGGTTGGCATTCAATTCGTCGGCGGATACGCCCAATTGTTTGGTGATCCGTGTTTTGACGGTTGGTGTGTCCATCATGCCGACCACGACTGTGTTGACTCGTATGCCCTTCTTCACGTAGGCAATGGCTGTCGATCGGCTGAACGCCATAAGTCCAGCCTTTGAAGCCGCATAGGCAACGTGCACGCGTCCGCCGACCTGATGGCTCATGTGCGCGATGCTCGAGACGTTGACGATTGCGCCACCTTTACCTTCAGCCTCAAACTGCCGCACCATGACGGGAAGCACGTGCTTGCAGCCCAGAAATGCCGTCTTGAGGTTCAGGTCCATCTGCGCATCCCATGCGTCGACGCCGAGCGACACGGGATCCCCCGGGACACTCCCTCCGACGACGTTGACCAGGATATCAATCCGCCCAAACTGTTCCACGCACGCGACGATCGCCGCCTTGACGTCATCATTCGACGTCAAGTCGCATCTTTGCCACGCCCAGTTCTTGTGACCTTCCCGCTCCATGATCGCCGCCGTGTCAGCCAACGCTTGCTCATTGATGTCCACGCCGAACACTTTGGCGCCCTGCCGAGCCATCAGCACCGCCGTGGCCCTGCCGTTGCCCCAGCCTTCCCCCAATGAACCCGCGCCTGCGACGAAAGCCACCTTTCCAGTCAGATCCAGCATGTCTCGTATCCTCTTTTTGAGTCTATAAGCGATCAGGGCGGCGATTCCTAAGAGCGCCTCGCCGCTGTGCACGAACTCCTGCGCCAGTGCGACCGCGGCTCAGGCAATGAGCCCGATTTCGCGGGCCTTGATTTGCAAGGCGACGTAATGTGAGTAAATGCGTGCCTGCGATAACCCGCTGCCGAGAAACCATAGCCCCTTTTGCGCTGTGGGCCTGTACATGTTGTTGAGTTCGCCGTCCTTCGCGATTCCCCAAATGGGGCCGATTCTCTCGGCCACCGCGGCACCCAGCAGTTCCCTTACCACGCTCTGCTGGCTCTGATAGCCCGTGGCGGTTACCAACACGTCCGCCTTCTCCACGCGCCCGTCCTTCATCAGCGCACCATCCTCGACAAAGCGTTCGATGTCCTCGAAGTGAAGCAGGCCGACCTGACCATTGACAATCAATTCCGAGCAGCCGCAGTTCAGATAGTAGCCACCGTGCGTACGCCGAACCTTCATCATGTACCCGGTTCCGTCCTCGCAAAAATCCAGCTTGAAGCCCCGAGCGCGCAGCCCGTCCAGCAACGGCTTGTCCAATTCCTGCTGCCGCTTCGTCACGGCTTGCGCGTTTCGCACTGCGATCGGGTACGTAGCGGACAACGCAAGCAGGTCGCAATCCTCGATAGGCAAGCCGTCATCGTAGTACGTGGTATAGGTCACGCATGCCGCATCAAGGCTCGTCACTGCGATCGCACCACGCTGGATCAGCTTGACGTTCGCGCCGTGGCCGTGCAGGTCCTGCGCGATGTCGTGGCCGCTCGTGCCTGCGCCCAGCACCAGCGCATTCCTTCCGCGCCAAGCGGCCCCGTCCTTGTAGTCATGTGTGTGCAGAACCTCACCCTTGAAGTCCTCGAGCCCCGCCAACTTGGGCCGCTTGGGCGCACCAACGATGCCGTTGGCAAACACGATATGCCTGGGCCGAAGCACACGCTCGGACCCGTCGGCACGACGCACCTTCGCACGCCAATGGCCAGCTGCCTCATCGTATTCCCCGCCCACAAACGTCGTGCTTGTCCAAACATTGCATTCCATCGCCCATGCGTAGTTCTCGATCCAATTGGCCAGCATGTCCTTCGCAAGGTACTTCGGCCAGGTTGGAGGAAACGGCATGTATGCCATGTGGTTTAGCGCTACCTGATTGTGCAGCGCTAACGAGTGATACCGTTGGCGCCACACGTCTCCTACTCGAGGCAGCTTCTCCACGCATAGCACGTCCACACCAATCATCCGGAGCCGCGCCGCTGTGGACAGGCCGGTCTGGCCGGCGCCAATGATCAGTACGGCTGGCTCGCGATCTTCGAAAGCTTGCTCTTTTGCACGACGCTCCGCCCAATTCTGGCTGCCGAACTGGCGCGAGTATTCCGCACCCGATGGACGCCGCTCGCCCACCGCCGGCTCATGGCCCTTGAGCTCCTGCAGCGACGTCATGAAAATCCACGCCCTCTCAGGGTCGCATTCCAACAACCGCACGACGCCGCTACCACGGCCGTCGGCTGTCTCGAAAGTAAAAATAGCCTCAGTCACCGGAATCCCGATACGCTTGACGCGGCGGGGCGGCGTACGTTTTTCGGCGATCTCGAACCGATGCGCCTGGATTTGGTGCTGTCTGCTTATCAGCTCATTAACGATGCTCTCGCGCCCCTGATGCGGTGTGATGTTCCAGGTGAACGACAGCAAATCGCGCCAGTGGGATTCGTCGGCAAAAAGTTGACCCAATGCATCCCGGTTCAGCGACTTCAGTGCCTGCTCGAAACGGGACAGCCACCTTTGAACCAGGTCTGCCTCACTATCCACACTTTCGGCAATGCTAGAGATAGCTTCTTCCATAACGTCCGTTCCTTGTTTGTGCTTGGCAAAGCAACCTTTCCAGGTTTGCCCCTGTGAACAAATTGTAGTAGCGGTGGTAGCCGCCCGCCATCTGCGGACGCGGTTAGGACTCTTGCTCAGGCCGCAAAAATCGTTGGCCCGCGCACATCTATCGCGGCACGACGCGACAATGCCAACTCCGATTTTCTGTCTGGCGCAAATGAGCTTCGCTTAAGAAACGCTGGATGCCCCTTCAGTCCCACGCCTATTCTTTTTTATAAGCATGCGTAGTCCGGGGTCCCCGGCATTTTCACGTCCTGCGGCATGGATTGATCGCGATACCTTCAAAGCGGGAGGCGACCTGTGTTGCTACGGACACATTCGTTCTATCAATGGTCAGCTCGCCGGTTCAACCGACGCAAGGAGACGATGTGCATTACGAACTTGATCAACTCGACGGCACCTTCGATGACCCGCGCGTGCCGGAACATCTGCGGCTGACGGCCACAACGTCATTGGAAGCCGCCTCCCAATTTTGGCGCGCCGTTATTGGTGACAAGCATCTTTCACCGAGAATGAAGGAACTCGTGCTGCTTGCGCTGCATGCATCAGCGACGGCGCTGAACGAGAAGGCTATTAGGCGGCACGTCGGGCGGGCTAGGGCGGCAGGCGCATCCGAGCGGGACGTGTTGGACGTCCTGCTGTCTATCGTCGGTTTGAGTAATCATGCGCTGTACTTCGCCGTGCCGATCCTCATCGAGGAACTGCGAGCGACGCGCGGGCAGGATGCCGCCGATCTGCCAGCTGCGCGCTCTGATATCGAAGAAATACGACAGGACTTCGTGAAGACGCGCGGATTCTGGAACGAACAGCGCGATGCTATCGCGCGGCTGCTTCCGGATTACTTCAAGGCGCTGTCGGGACTATCGACCGAGCCGTGGAAGCATGGTTCGCTGACGCCCAAAGAGCGAGAATTGATCTACGTTGCCATCGACTCTTCCGTGACTCATATGTATGGCGCGGGCCTTGCCCTTCATATACGCCATGCGCTGCAACACGGCGCCACGCGGGAAGAGATCCTCGCGATCTTTCAATTGGTCGCGCTAACGGGCCTCGAAACCTTCATCCTCGGTACGGAAGCCTTGTTCTACAAAAGTTGACGAACCGCGCGGCCACCTACGACCAGTCGCTGCGTCGTACGGTGTCCAGCTGCCGCCGCCGTGGCGTCTACGCCAGAATCTGCCTATCAAAGACACTGGCGCAACGCCGCGCGCATCGCGCCGGAACCCGCGCATTTTTGGCGCACCGCGATGGTCATTCCACCCATGCTACGACGTCGTCAATCGGCGCCCTCGACGTGCGGAAACTGTTGGCCGCGTGCTCCGTGTCTTCGAATCCGAAGGAGATGCCGCAGATGATGCGATTCTCGGCGCCAATGTCGAGGTGCTTGCGGAGGATATCAGGCCATGAGGCCAGTGCAGCTTGTGCGATTGCACTGACGCCTACCGCGGTGGCTGCCAACAGGAAGTTGGACACCCAGGCGCCGCAATCCATGACGCCGTGAGTGCCGAGGGAGTCGTCACTGCACACGATCGCCAGATGCGGAGCACCAAATAACCTGAAATTCTCTCTCCCCTGTCGCGCCGCGGCTTCGCGATCGCCTTTCTGCACGCCGGTGGCACGATAAAGGGCCCAGCCGCTTTCGCGCCTGCGCGTCTGATGAACGCCGCGATATTCGCGCGGCCAATCGAGTTCGGGTGATGGGGCGAGGTTCGCTGAGGCGCGGGCCATCAGATCGCTTCGAAGGCTTTCGAGCGGTTCGCCGCTCATCACGTGCACCTGCCAAGGTTGGGCATTACACCAGGATGCAGTGCGCTGTGCCGTCTCCAGAATTCGCCGGATGACGTCTCGCGACACTGGCTGCGGCAGAAAGGCTCGGCAGCTGTGGCGCCGCCGCAGCAATTCGTCCAGGCAAGTGAAATCTGCAGTGACTGTAGCGGTACAAAGAGAAGCCATCTTTTCTCCCTCGCTTTCCATTGCCGCTGCGGCGGCGTTGATGAGCAAATATGAACGATGAATGTAGGGTCGGCAGCAGGCAATGCGTGGCCTCACGTGTCGGAAAGGCGGCGGCTCGCCGTTTGCGCGGCGGGAACGCTGATCGGCTCAGCGCCGCCCTGAGCTACCGGTTCCGACTGATGGGCCTGGCCAGTCCGCGCGGCAGCGCTCACTCGTCTTTGAATCACCGCACGCCGAAGTCCGAAGCAGATCTGAGCCAGCAGCAACAAGGCGCAAAGCGTGATCAGCACGGCGCTGATCGGATGTTCGACAAAGATCATCATGTCACCGCGTGACAGCAGCAGTGCCCGGCGAAAGTTCTCTTCGAATGGTCGCCCGAGCACGAAGCCGAGCAGGATCGGCGCGACGGGAAAGTCAAGTGCGAGAAGGACCGCGCCGACTACGCCGAAGAAGAGTGCCTCGCCAACCTCGAAAAGCGAGTTATTCGTGGAGTACACCCCTATGGCAATAAAGCCCATCGCCAACGGCAAAAGGTAGCGGTAAGGCACCTTCAGCATTCTGACCCAGATGCCGATCATCGGTAGGTTCATGATCATCAGCAACACATTGCCAATCCAGAAGCTTGCGATCAAGCCCCAGAAGATGTCCGGGTGTTCCCTGATCATTTGGGGGCCCGGCTGAACGCCTTGAATCAGTAGCGCGCCAAGAATGAGCGCCATCACCGCGTCGCCCGGAATGCCGAGACTCATCGTCGGGATGAAATCGACCTGCGTCTTGGAATGGGATGCGGCTTCCGGAGCTGCAACGCCCTCAAGTGCGCCATGACCGAAGCGACCGGGCTTGCGAGATACCTTGCGCTCGAATGCATATGCTACGAACGACGCTACCGTCGGACCGGTCCCCGGCATTGCGCCGAAGACCGTACCTACCAACGTTCCGCGGATCGTTGGCCAGAATGCCTGCTTGATGTCAGTCCTGCTCGGCAGCATATCCCTGAAGCCGACGTCCATCTTCTTGTTGCTGGACGTGACCGCGTGCATGCGGTTGATACTGACGAGGAAATCAGCCACACCGAAAAGGCCAAGTGCTAGCGCAACGAGTTCGATCTTGTCGGAGAGCTCCAGAAATCCAAACGTGAACCGTTGCACGCCGCTGGTAACATCCGTGCCGACGATGCCGAGGAGCAATCCCACGGTGGTCATGGCGACGCCCTTGAGCGGTGAGCCGCGAGCCATCGTGGAGCCTGCCAGCAGGCCGAGCAGCATGATCGAGAAGATTTCCGCAGGTCCGAAATTGAAGGCGATTCGTACTAGCAGCGGCGAAGCGATGATCATCACGACGATGCCGAACGATGCAGCGAAGAACGATGCAAACATCGCGACGCCCAGCGCGGTTCCGCCTCTTCCAGCCCTGGCCATCGGGTACCCGTCGAGGCAGGTTACCGCATGCGGCGGGTGCGATGGCAGGTTCAGCAGGATCGCACCTATCGCGCCGCCATACATCGATCCGTAGAAGATCCCGGCCAGCATCAGGACGGCGGGTACCGGATGCATGGAATAGGTGATCGGCAGGAGCATCGAGATGGCCGTCAGTGCGCCGAGTCCCGGTAAAACACCTATCAAGTTGCCTATCAGAACACCGACGAACGACCACCAAAGGTTGTGGGGTTGCAGCGCAATCTCGAAGCCGTACCAGAGGTTTGTGAGCGAATCGGTCAGCATGGCTCAGGCACCTCCCCACGTAAACAGCGGAAAGGACATTCGCAGCACGCCCCATATCACGACAACCGCAAATACCAGCATGATCGCCATGAGCAGCACGCCGTCCTTCGGCTTATTGTCGCGGTCACCCATCGCCGCGATAAAAACGACCGCGGCGCAGGCGGGCAACAAGCCCCCATAACGGCCCAGAATGACGAATGCGATCAACGCACCAACGATGCACGCCCAGCCTCGCCACTCTGGCGGCAACGTCTTCGAATTGACCACAGCTGCAGGCGCATGCTCGAGCCAAGCCGCAACGGCTATGGCCGTGCCGGCAAGCATCAATAAGGCCCCCAACGCGATCGGGAAAAAGCCCGGTCCCATTTGCCGCAGCGTTCCGACGCGGTATGTCGCGCCCATGACAGCTGCGCTCGCACCAATCAGTATCATCAAGCCGCCACCAAGATAGTCCTTCGGTAGCGAAACCAATGGATTCGGCATTCGTCCTTCCTCCAATTGCCAGACAGCTTCCGAACCCGTGATCGCCGATCACCCTCGACCATAAAGGCAGCTCGCGAACAGGACTCAGTCGTGCCTTGTCTCCGATATTTACTATGTGAACTCTGGTAGCCGGATGATCGTGCGAGAGTAGTGTATGACTCACTCGGCGCCCGATCTATGCGCCCCGCCGGCAAGCAGTTTTGCGCGCGGCGGCAAGACATTCGGAGCGCCTGCCGTACCGCTCATCTTTGCGAGCGCGAGCAAGCAGCTTCGCACACTCGTGCGTTGACTTTGCTGATGGCACACCCCTAAGCTCGTCCGAGCCACGGGAGAAATCATGACCAACAAAACTGCTGTTGTCACAGGCGGCGCGTCCGGGATCGGGCGACGCACTGTCGAACGCCTGATTGCCGAAGACTGGACCGTATGGTCCCTGGACGTTTGTGGACATGCACTGGACCAGTATGCGCCATCGCAGACTTCGGGAAACCGACTGCGTCACCTCCAATGCGACGTGGCCGACGTCGAGAGCGTCCGGTCCGCATTCGAGGCCATCCGCCGCCAGACGGCGAAACTCGACGCCCTGATCTGTTCCGCTGGCGTGATCCGCGTCGGAGCGCTCGAAGAGCACACGCCAGAAGATGTGGATCTGCTGCTCGGCGTGAACGTCAAGGGTCCGTGGTTGACAGTGCGCGAAGCGCTTCCGCTTTTGCGCGAGCGGTCAAGTGTTGTCCATCCAGCGCGCGTGGTGATGGTCGGCTCCTGTGCCGGCATCCGGCCCAAGCCTGGTTCGGGCTTCTACGCGGCGACGAAGGCAGCACTCCATTTGCTCACCCGCGTGCTTGCCGTCGAGTTGGGACCCTCCGGCGTTCTCGTCAACGCCGTCGCGCCCGGAACCGTGGCAACGCCGATGCTGGAGGGCGCAGCCAAAACCGATGTCACTTCGTTGTACAAGCCGACCAGTGAATCGCCGCTAGGCCGCATCGCCGAACCGGACGACATCGCCGATGTCATCCTGTTCTTCCTTAGCGATGCGGCTCGGTACGTCAACGGGACAGTGCTCCCTGTCGACGGCGGGACGCGCGCCGCCTTCTATACCGGCAATGCCACCAAGCGGCGGGTGGCAGCTAGATCCCTCGATGAGACTCCACAATGACAGGACCCGTCATGAAAGCGATACTTGCAACGCCCGCCGGTGCACAGCCCGGCGACACCCCGGTGCCGCGCCCTGAGCCCGACCAGATCCTCGTGCGTGTCAGCGCGGCAAGTCTGAACCGGGCCGATCTTTCAGGCGTTGCAGCGAAAGATGGCAAGGTGATTGGCATGGAGTGGGCCGGCGAAATCGCCGGGGTAGGATCTGCCGTGACCGAATGGAGACCTGGCGACCGCGTGATGTGCACCGGGACCGGCGCATACGCGGAATACGCCGTCACGGATCGGGGCCGCGCCATGCGTATCCCGGACGGCATCGCTTTCGAGGAGGCAACGGTCCTCATGCTCGCGTGCCAGACCATGCACAACGCAATCGTTACTGCAGGCCGCATGCAACGCGGCGAGATACTCATGATCCACGGTGCCAGCTCCGGTGTCGGCCTCATGGGCATGCAGATCGGGAAACTTCTCGGAGCAGGCGCTGTGATCGGCACTTCGACGAACAGCGTAAGGCGTAGCCGGCTCCATGAATTCGGCGCGGATTATGCGCTGGATGCGTCCGCGCCCGACTGGGTAGAGCAAATCCTTGACGCAACTGCCGGAAAGGGCGTGGATGTCATCGTGGACCAGGTGAGCGGACCAGCCTTCAACCAGACCATGAAGACCTGCGCCAAGCTTGGTCGCATCGTCAATGTCGGCCGGCTCGGAGGCAGTGAGGGTGTTGTCGATTTCAATTGGCATGCGCTGCGTCGCATCTCATACATGGGAGTCACTTTCCGTACGCGGTCAGTAGATGAGATTCGCGACCTCACGGCACTGATGGCACGTGACTTGTCGGCCGCCATTGCCGATCGCAGATTGCGGCTGCCGATCGATCGCGTGTTCCCCCTCGAGCAGGCCGCCGCGGCCCTTGACCGTATGAGCTCGAACGCCCATTTCGGCAAGATCGTCCTGTCCGTCCCCGCCTGACTCCTGCCTGCATTGCGCAGGCACGAATCCTGAACAAAAAATGCCGCCCAGCGTTTTTGCTGGACGGCATGACAGGCTCCGATGGCCGTCGCGATTCGCGATTTTACTCCTCCGTAAGGCGGCGGTAGATCTCGTCTTCGATCTCGATCCATCCACGCGCGCGCCCTTCGGCCAGGCGCGCATCGGTTGCGCTTCCAGGCACCCTCACGGGACCGCCGCCCTCGATGGGACGGGAGCCTTCGATGGACGAACGCAAGACGCCGATGCGCTGCTTGAATTCGTCGAGCGGCATCAAGAGTTCCGGGTTGATCGTCATGAAAAGATACCCCCACTTACCCGCCTCACCTACGATGGGATCGCTGCCTGCAAGAATGCCGAGTGCCTGCACAATCAGTGAGACGCTAAAACCGCGCGCACCGCCCCAACCGAGAATAGCACCTGCGAGCGCCGCAGCAGGGTCCGTGGTCCGCCGCCCTTGCGGGTCAACAGCGCAGTCAGGCGGAAGCGGCTTGCCGAGTTGCCCGTGATAAATGACGTCGCCCCACATGAGCTGGGAGGTGGCGAAGTCGATCACAAGTGGCGAGGGGTCACCGGGAAATGCAAACGCGATCGGGTTCGTTCCCAGCAAACTGTCGGCGCCGCCATGTGGCGCGACTCGAGCCGTCGAGTTCGCGGCATGGATCGAGATGAAGCCCTCGTTTGCGGGAGGCTCGACGTAATAGCGAAGCAGGCCGGAGAACCAACTGTTGTTCACGCCCACAATGCCGACGCCGCTCGCCTTGGCAAGTGCCATGGCCTTCTTCATCGCCATGACAGATGTGACATAGCCGTTGACATTCGCCCCGTCGATCAGCGCGGATTTATCTGTCTCCTTCACGGTCCGGATTGTGCCGCCGGTTCCGGTCTTGCGCAGCCGTTCGGCCATGGGAATCAGCCTCGGCAGGCCGGCATACGCATGTCCGGCAAGCATTGCGTAGATGAGGTGGTCCGCGACCATTCGTGCGTGTTCCTCGGACATGCCGCGCCGCACGAGGAAGGCGACCGCCACCCCATGGGCTTCGGAGGTATTGATCTTCACTGGGTTCTCCTTCAGAGACAGTTACTGAGGTTTGAAATGGATACTCGCAAGAAAATCGCGCCATTGCTTTGTTTCTGTTTCGATCTCCTGCGCAAAAAGCTGTGGGTTGGACTTGGGTATGAAGCCGGAGAAAGTCGATTCGATGCGATTTTTTATATCCGGTGCCGTTGACGCAGCGTAGATGTCCGCGGCGATGCGGTCGAGCACGCTTGACGGCGTGCCCTTTGGCGCGAACACACCATTCCAGAGGACCGGGTAAAACCCCCTGTACCCGGCTTCACGCACCGTCTGGACACTCGGCAACTCGGGGAAGCGTTCCTCGCCGAACGCCGCGATGGGGTAGATGCTGCCGTCGGCGATATGTCCCTTCAGCGCAGCAGGCGTGTTCTCGAGTACCTGCACCTCGTTGCGAATCAGTGCGAGCATGATGGGCATCGTGCCGTTGTAATTCACCTCGGAATACTTCACGCCGAGCCCCCTGAAAACAAACCCGGCGCTCATATTGAAAGCGGTCCCTGGCCCTGTGCCACCGTAGAAAATTCCGCCTGGTGCAGATTCGCTGAGCGTGGCAAGTTCGTGGAGGTTTATTCGCCTTGGCATATGTAACGGCATTCGTGGCAAGCACCATCTTGAACTTGAGGTACTTGAGCACGGGCGCGAGTTCGACCTGGGGATCGAAGTGCACGTTCGCATTGGTCAGCTTGGCCATGCTGGTGCTGAGGCTTCCGAGCAGTAGCGTGTGACCGTCAGGCTTCGAACGCATGACATAGGCAACGCCGATCATGGTGCTCGCCCCTGGCATGTTCTGCACGATCACCGGCTGCTTCCACAGGGCCGAAAGCTTCGGCGCGATCATCCGTGCCCAAAGATCTGCCGTATTACCAGGCTCATAGGGAACGATCAACGTCACCTGCCTGCCTGGAAACTCGCTCGCCGCCGCGAGACCCGGTGTGAGTCCGCCGGCCAGCAAGCCAGCGAGCGCGAGGCACGCGTCACGGCGGTTCATGCGCGAAAAACTCATGAATGTCTCCGTACGTATTTGGAATGTTCGTCCCGGCTTGGACCGGGATCTGCACGTGGCCCGGATGGGTCCGCGCTACCGCCAGCTGTCTCAACTGCCCGTCTTCGTCTCCAGATAGTCCGGATCCTCCAATTCCGGCGCCACGCTGCTCGGCAGGCCGAGTTCGAATGTGTTGAGCGTGAACGATGCCAGGCAGTAGTAGCCCAGAATTGCGACAAGCTCCGCCATCCCGCGCTCGCCGAGCTGCTCGATGCCGCGTGCGTAAAGCTGCTCAGGCACCCGGCTCGTCGAGAGGAGCGTCGAAGAGACCTCGTAGACCGCTCGCATGCGGTCTTCGCTGATGGCTGGCGCGCGACGCGCCGCGATGGCCTCGACAACCTGCGGGTCGAGTCCCGATTTCAGCCCTATTGCCTTATGCGCGTTCCATTGCACATGCGCAGTCCAATGCCGGGCGCACACGAGAATGGCGAGTTCGCTGAGCCGCGGCTCGAGCGTTGTTTGATAGCGAAGCAGTTCACCCAGCTTCTGCACGCGTCTTGCGAGCTCCGGGTTTCGTAACCAGGCAATCATCGGAGCAGGCACTTTGCCGCGCGGTCCACTTATCACTTCTGCACAAACAGCTGCCTGTTCAGGGGTCATGGCCTCTTCCGCTGGCATTTCCAGTCGTGGCATAAAATTACTCCTTTCGATTGACTACCAAACGGCGCCCATGCGGTCCATCGGAATCGGCCCGTTGCGCTTTGTCACCGGTTCTTCACCACCAGCAGCGCCACGCTGCTTCACCAAGTGGTGCTCCACCAGCGGCGTATGCATCATGCCGACCACTACCGTGTTCGCATCTGATTACCTGCACCGATATGGAGAATTCTAGGAAGTGGCTGAGTGCTTGCATACGGAGTTGGGCGACAAGGATCCTTGCCCGTGAAGCAAAGACCTCCTCGCGTTGAACCGTTGAACGTTCCGCGATGGCACGCGCCAAGGGCCGATCCTTATCGGCAATCGATCTGCGGTGCCCCACAAGGACGGTCGATCCAAGGCGGTCGTCATACGCTTAGCCCGCTCTTTAAACGGGCGCGTAATCCGACAACAAGAGGTGGGAGTAGATGGTGCTTGGTAGTGGACTGAGCCAAGCGCTCAGAGATCGGCGGGAATGCCTTTAGTATGTGGCCACGGGAAGACGGTCATCGGCGCCAAACGCGCGTGCCGCTCCCCATGTCGATGTTCGTGGTGCAATTGCCGCCTCAGGCAACACCAAGTTCGCGAAGCGCGGCAATTTCCGGCATCGTGTAGCCGGCTTCGAGCAAGATTTCTTCGGTGTGCTCGCCAATCATAGGAGGCCGCGATTCGACCGTGGGGGACGTACGCGACAATCTTGCCGGTGAGAGTACGACCGGAGCCGAACGGGAAAGACCGGGATAGTCGATCCAGTCGAACGCACGCGACGCACGAATCACCGGGTCTTCCAGTGCTTCACGCGGGGAATAGACGGGGCCCGACGGAATCTTGGCCTTTTCGAGTTCAGCCAACGCTTGCTCGCGCGAGCGGGACGCACACCATTGCACCATCATCTGGCTCAGCAGTTCCCCGTTCTGCCCGCGCAGCAGGTCATCGCTGAAGCGCGGATCCTCAAGCAGTTCCTGGGCGCCGATCATCTTCGACCATCGCTTGAACAAAGACTGCCCAATAACCTGAACGATGATCCATCCATCCGTGACTCGAAAGATATCCGATGGACCGTATATTGGGCTCCGATTACCGGTCGCTTGCCGGTTGACACCAAGGACCGATTCCTCGATCAGCACACCGCTTGCAAACGTCAGAGCGGTATGCAGTAGAGAGGCCTCGACGACCTGCCCACGCCCGCTATTGCGACGCTCATATAAGGCCATGACCGTGCCCAGCGCACATGACAATGCGGTAGCAAAATCAACGACAGGCACCATCGACTTTACCGGATTGTCCGGCGTACCTGACATGTAGACTGCCCCGCTCATTGCTTGGCCGACACCATCAAAGCCGAGCCGGTGGACAGCGTCGGCATGAGTCCCGAATGCAGAGGAAGCCGTCAGTATGATGTCGGGCTTGAGTGCGCTCAGTGACTCATAGTCGAGGCCCAGATTCGTCATGGTCGCCGGCGGCATATTCGCGATAACGACGTCCGCAGTGCCGACGAGCCGTCGAACCACCTCACGCCCCTCGGGGCGATCGATATCAAGCGTCAGGGATCGCTTATTTCGGTTGCATTGCAAGAATAGCGCGCCCTCGCCTGTTTCCGTCACCGGCATGACGAACCGGTCTTCGCTCCCGCCTACCCGATCAATGCGAATCACGTCGGCGCCGAAGTCGGCGAGCAATGCAGCGCAGAATGGACCCGCGATGTACCGACCAAAATCAAGGACACGGATTCCTTCGAGAACCTTCGGCATATTTCAATATTCCTGTCTATGAATTGGCGGTCGGCGAAACAGGCGTCGCCGTGGGGAACTCGGGTGGCCGCTTCTCGCGAAAGGACAAGACGCCCTCCCGCACCTCCGGACCGCCAAAACCGAACATCTCGAGTGCAAGCGATGCGTCGAAGATCGGCCCCGCCTGGCGAAGCCAGTTGTTAAAGGCATATTTCGTCCAGCGAATCGCCGTGGGCGCGCCGTTTGCGAGGCGCGTGGCGATCGATAGCGCCTCGTCCTGCAGTTCGTCGTCCTCGACGGCAATCGAGACGAGCCCCATCTGCTCTGCCTTTTCCCCGCTCACCGGCTCACAAAGCATTAAGTGATACTTCGCTTTCGCGAGGCCGCAGAGCAACGGCCAGACGATGGCAGCATGATCACCGGCGGCCACGCCCAGCCTCGTGTGTCCGTCAACAAGACGCGCCGAACGAGCGGCGACGGAAATATCGGCAAGCAACGCGGCAACCAGGCCGGCGCCCACTGCCGAACCGTGGATGGCGGACACGATTGGTTTCGAGCAGTTGATCATGTTGTAGACGAGCTCTTTCGCCTCACGCCACACTCGCACGCGGGCGTCGAACGACTCGATCATCTCCTCGACCACGTCGAAATCGCCGCCAGCAGAGAATGCTCGCCCAGCCCCACAAAGCAGGATGGCGCTGACGTCGGGGTCTGCGTCAGCGTCGCGCCATACGCGAGCGAGTTCATCGTGTCCGCGCGCATCCAGCGCATTCAATTTATCTGGGCGATTCAAGGTGATACGCAGCACACCACGTGCCGGGCGATCGAACGCCAGGCTCGAGTACGATGTATAGGCCCCCAGGCTTGTCTGTTGATCCGACATGGTGCTCTCCCTACTTCGATTTAACTGACGGGGTAGCCTGATGCAGGCGTCTACCGTGGCGATCGTGCCGACATTTAACGAGGCCGATCGACCGAGTAGTCCGGAGGACATCAATGCGCCCCGTACGCCGGATGTAAGCGTCATGCAGCATGACGGCTCCGACAGCCATTCTGAGAGCCTCCCCTCCATCGCGTCAACGCGATCGCAGCCACGTTCCGTACGTCGAAAATGTTGCTTCCCGATTGGTGGCCGAATCCGAACTTCGCCGCCGCAGAAGCGTTGGTTCGAAATTGATCATTTGGCGCGGCGTCGCACGCGAACTACATTGGCTGGCAATGGAACCCGCCAAAACCGCCGTGAACCTGCACCGCTCCCTCCCAGACCTGAGCGCAACGATCCGTCCCGGCGACGCCCTGCTGTGGGGGCAAGCGCACGCCGAACCGGTAACACTCATTCGCGCGCTCGTCGAGCAGCGACGAGCGTTGGGGCGGCTGCGTTTGTTTCTCGGCATCGGGGCAGCAGACATTCTGCAGCCAGCGCATGCCGACAGCTTCGACTTCCTTGCGTATTGCGGGACGGGTGCAAACCGCAAGCTTGCACAGGCTGGCGTGCTCGATATCCTTCCCGTCCACTACTCGCAACTGCCGCGGCTGATTCGCAGTGGCGAATTGCGCGCCGATGTCGTATTTGTTCAGGTTTCCCCCCCGGATGGCTTGGGGCGTTACAGCTTGGGACTCGCTCGGGAGTATCTCGTCGAGGCTGTCCGGCATGCGAGGAGCATCATCGGCGAGATACATCCGGATGTCCCGTGGACGTACGGTGGACCCTATCTGCGCGAGCAAGACTTCGCCCAACTCGTAGAGTCGACTTCGCCACTGCCTTCGTCTGCGCGACCGCTGCCGGGCCGCGTCGAAGCGGAGATTGGAAGGCATGTCGCCAGCCTCGTTGAAGACGGCGCCACGCTGCAGACCGGTATTGGGACGATTCCGGACGCCGTGCTCGCAAATCTGAAAAATCATCGTGAACTCGGCGTGCATTCAGGCAGCATCGGCGAAGGGTTTGCTCAGCTATGCGAAGCCGGCGTCGTGACCAATGCTTGCAAAAGCATCGACGCGGGTCTAACCATCGGTGGCGTGCTGATCGGCGGAGCCGCCTTGCACCGCTTCGCCCACCGTAATCCCTCTCTCGAACTGCGGGGAACGGAATATACGCACGATCAGGCAGTGTTGGCCAGCATAGAACGCTTCGTCGCCATCAACTCGGCCATCGAGGTAGATCTCACCGGTCAAATCAATGCGGAAGTCGCGGGGACGACCTACGTGGGTGGGGTCGGCGGCATTGGGGATTTCCTGCGCGCCGCGCAACGCAGCCGCGGCGGCGTGCCTATCGTCGCACTGCCTTCGACCGCCGGGACGCGAAGCCGTGTCGTTGCGTCGCTGTCAGGCCCGGTAACCGTGGCTCGCAGCGACGCCTGCGTGATCGTGACCGAGCATGGAACTGCCGACCTGCGCGGTTTGTCGATCGCCCAGCGCATTCCACGCATGATCGCCATCGCCGATCCTCTACACCGTGACGCGTTAGAGCGTGAGGCTCGCATGCTCATGAACGGCGCGTGAAAAACGGGCAGCGCGGACCCGTAGCCGGGCGATAGACGGTTCGGAGATGCCCGGCAAACCGCAACGACCGTCGCGAACATGGCAAAGATGGCGCAGAGCACAACGCCCCGCCCCTGGTTCGCTCCTAATCCAGCCAGCGCGAAAAGACGCTCGGATCCTCCCGCTGAGGACGGTACTCGTTCACGGCCGCACCGACGTCTGCATAGCCAAGCGAAAGCGCGCAGACCAGCCGCTCGTCGATCGCACCGAGGTGCGGCAGGACAATTGACGAGAATGGATTCCATGCCGCCTGCACGCAAGTGTGCAGCCCCTCCCCACGCGCGGCGATCATCACGCTCTGCACGAACATCGCGGTATCCATAAGTGCGCCTTGGGCCATCACCTTTTCATTGGTGAAGAAGAGGCCGACGGGTGCGTCGAAGAACTTGTAGTTCCGCTGGTGTTGAGCGTGCATTCTGTCCCGGTCGCCCTTCCCGATACCCAGCGCGCCGTAGAGCCCCCAACCTGTCGCGCGCCGCCGCTCGATGTACGGTGACGTCCATTCAGACGGATAGTAGGGGTAGTCTTCCTGGTAAACCGAAGCGAGCGACGGATCGTCGCGTAGCGCGTCGTGGGCGGCGCACACTTTGCTTACGAGTGCATCGCGGCTCGCACCTCGCACGACGTAGGCTTTCCACGGCTGAGTATTGGAACCCGATGGCGACCAACTGCAAGTGCGCAAGATGCGCTCAATAGTCTCCCGCTCCACTGGCTCCGGCAAGAACGCACGGCAGCAAAAGCGCGTTTCGATCGCCGTATAGACGCTTTGTGGGTCCTCCACGACGGCCCTTACATCGGGGACCTTGCCTCGGCCTTGCAGATCGCGGCCCATCATGTGATTCCTGTTCACATTCATGCTTATCCAATCTGGAATGGCAGCCTGCGTGGCCGCGACATATTCGCAGCCGCGAAAGCATGACCGGATTATCAAACCGGCTGGGAGGCGGTGCTCAGCGAACGAACCGCTGCAGAAAATTCGCTAACCTCGATGTTTTCGAGGTTCTGCACCAGTTCCCAGAACCGGCGTACCTCCGCTTCGCCCGGCGGGTGCGCCGATAGCGCGGCACAGTCGATGAACTTGCGCACGAGCAGTTCTTCTGAGATTGGGAAATCGGGGTGGCCAATGGCATGGCGGACAGTATGCCGGTAGCATTCGCCGCTGCGCAGGTACACAGCCACATCGCCGCCTTCGATCGTGCCGTCATGGGAGCGCTCGTCATCTGCCTCCCACGTAATTCGCTCGGCAAGTTCCAGTACGCGCGGATCGCGCATACCCTCCTCCGAGAACGCCCCGAGCCGCACGCTTCCATGATGGAGCGCCACAGCAGAACAGAACGGGAGGCTGCAAAGCGCATCGATCCTGAGCGTGGGCTGGCGCCGCTGCGCGGCAGGTTCGCAGAATCGCAGGTTGGTCGCTCCAACACGCAAGACGACCTTTTCGATCGCTTGTGGATCGACGCCGTGCTGGTCGCGAACTTCGACGAGTGCCTGCAATGTTGCATGCGTCTCGCGAGCTGAGGGCCAAGCCTTGATTGTGATCCCTTCCGTCTTGTAGTCTTGACCTAGCCTGTCGAGCAAGCGTGCGCGGTCGTATTCGCCGCGGAAAAAAGCGCCAAAGAAGCCGAATCGACCGTCAAGCGCGTCCGGGTCTCCGCGTAGACCAGCCTCAGCCATGAATGCCGCGGTGACGCCGTTACGCGCGGAGAAACCATCCCGAAGACCACGTACATCCGACCCCGGGCCGTAAAGGCATTGCAACGTGCTGCCTGTCTGGTGAAGTGTCAAGCCGTAGGCGGATTGCAACTGATCGGCGTTGAATCCCAGCGCCCTCGCCGCGGCCGACGTCGCGCCCCAGATCGCGACGATTGCCGGCCATAGCCAAACGTAGTCATAGAGCGATCCCTTTACTGCCAGGCCGACGCGGCATATGACCTCGTTGCCAAGAAGTACCGAGGAAATCAGTTCTCGCCCACTGGTTCCGGGTCGTTCCTCCGCCACGGCCAGCGCGGCGGCGAGGGTAGTCCCAGTGAGATGCGCCACGGCTTCATCGTGTGCGTCATCGAAATCATATTGATGTGCCATCGATGCGTTGGCGAACGCTGCGTGGGGAGCCGGCAGGCGCATCGGATGCCCGATAACAGTCCCGCTCGGCGTGCCGCCCCATTGCGCGAGCATGTGCACGATATGTTGCGCGTTGGCATGCGGACCGCCGCCCGCGAGCATCACACCTACCGTGTCGAAGATGGATCGCTTGGTGCTCTTCAGTGCGGCAGGCGGCAAATCCTCGAACCGCGTGCTGGCCACATAGTCCGCGAGAATCCGGCTGGCATCAGGCGTCGGGGTGCTTGTCATTTAAATCCTCGGTTACGAATGAATGGATGGGGATTACCTACGATCATTGCCGCATGGATGTCGCAACAAGAGGAAAATTGGCACTCACTTTTTAACGCTGGGCTACGCTTCGGTGCAACAAATGGCACACCCATTAGAGCAATCGTAGGCGCTCGGACATCCGGGGCCAATTTGAGAATGACGAATCCGCAATTCGCTGGCTGCGAACGGCGGGCGCCAAAACATAAAGTAATCCGTCATAGAGCCTATTGCTCCAGAGTACGGAACAGGTCGCACCGCCCGGTTGACTCCGGGACCCCACACCGTAATTCTCAACGGTGGCTTCTTATCGAAGTACAAGCCGGGTGCAACGAAAAAGGACTGCAATGAGTTCGGAGTGCGTCGATTCAATTCCAAGGATAGCGCCGCCCTTCTGGGTGCTGGTACTGATCGCGTTGGGTGGAACCATGGCCATGCACATGTTCGTGCCCGCGCTGCCAGATGCCGCTCAGTCGCTTCACGCGCAAGCGGGCCAGATGCAGATGGCTATCAGCATCTATATCATCGGGCTGGCCGTAGGCCAGCTCATATACGGGCCATTATCGGATTCGTTCGGCCGCCGTCCGCTGCTGATGATCGGGCTCATCGTGTACGTCGTGGGCGGACTGATCATCGCGCTCGCCCCGAATCTCTCGTGCCTCCTTTTTGGACGCCTGGTGCAAGCCCTTGGCAGCTGCGCCGGCGTGGCGCTGGGCCGCGCGATTGTCCGCGATACGTCAGACGGCAGCTCGTCAGTATCGCAACTTGCACTGCTCAATCTAATGGTCGTCATGAGTCCCGGCTTCGCTCCCATGATCGGGGGTTTCGTCGCCGGGGCGTGGGGATGGCGCATCATGTTCGCCCTGCTGTCGCTTACTGGGGCGTTCACGCTTGCGGTTGCGTGGAAACTATTACCCGAAACGCGCCGTGCCGCGCACCGAACCGATGCGGCAAATCTTGTGGCCGATTACAGCGCACTGCTCGGGTCCGCCAGATTTATGGGGTTCGCCGTTGGTAACGGCCTCGCAACGTTTTCGATCTATGCGTTTCTGTCGGCAGCACCGTTCATTCTTGTCAACGAATTACATCTTCCGTTGCATCTGGTCGGGATTTACATGGGGCTCATGATCGCCGGGATGGCGATCGGCAACGTCATCACAGTCAAGCTGGCAAAACGCGTATGCCCCGTGTCCTTGATGCGCGTGGGTTGCACAATCAGTTTTGTCTGTGCCTTCACGCTCCTTTGTATCCTGCTGCTTGGCCGGCTCGATGTGCGGACTGTGGTTTGCGGCATCGTCCTCTTCACCTGCGGCTCTGGCATGGTGAATCCCGTCGCGCTCGCGAATGCGCTGAGCGTCAATGACCGGTTGATTGGCTCAGCAGCAGGATTGTGCGGCTGCATCCAATATGCGGTGGGTGCGGTGTGTACTACTGTCGCAGCACTTGGCCCGAGCCCCGCGTTTTCAGCGCTGTTGGTCCTCGTCATCGCGACGGCGACTGCGCAATTTGCCTTTTTCCTCGCACTCGCAAAACGGCCTGCTCGATAGCAGGAACGACAGTTCGTACCTGAAAGCCCAGAGCGACGGCAATGCCGGTTAGCGATTCACCCCGCGCGCACATCATGTCGCTGCGCCAAGATACGCCTCCTGTATGACGCTGCTGTCCCGCAGTTCCGTGGCGGTGCCGCACAGTGCACAGCGGCCGGATTCGATCACATATCCACGCTGGGCCACTTGCAACGCTATGCTTGCATTCTGCTCGACCAGCAGAATTGTCATGCCGGCAGATCGCAGCTCCTCGATAGTACGGAAGATCGCAGCCACGATGAGCGGGGCTACGCCGAACGACGGCTCATCCAGAATCAGCATGCTAGGGCGGCTCATCAACGCACGTGCAATCACGAGTTGCTTCTGCTCGCCGCCGCTCAGCGTGGTCGCCGTCTGTGAGCGGCGAGCACCAAGCACGGGAAACTGGTCCATCAGTTGCCGCATATGGTCGCGCACATCGGAATCGCGGCGTCTGACATACGCCCCGAGCAGCAGGTTCTCCTCGACCGTCAACGACGGCAGGAGCCCACGCCCCTCGGGCACGAGCGCAATCCCCGCTTCCACGCGCTCATGCGTGGGTGCCTTCGTGATATCGCGATGCGCGAAGACAATGCGCCCGGATCTCGGTCGAACCGCGCCGGCAATCGCCTTCATCAAGGTCGACTTTCCTGCGCCATTCGGTCCGATCAGGCAGACGGTCTCGCCGGCATGAACTTCTAAGCTGATTCCGTGAATGACGTCTGCGCGACCGTAGCCGCAATGGAGGTCATCCACCTCGAGAAGCGTCGTCATCGCGCACCCTCCTTCGGGCTGCCGAGATAGGCTTCGTGAACGAGCGGATCAGCCTGCACCTGCGCCGGGGTGCCGCTCGCAAGGAGCGATCCGAAATTCAGGACCCAGACATGCTCGGCAATGGACATCAGCAAGGTCATATCGTGTTCCACTATGACGAGGTGGCACCCGGTTTCCGCAACGATACGCAGCAGAAGGTCACCGAGACGCGCCTTCTCCACAGCATTCAGACCCGCAGCCGGCTCATCGAGCAGCAATACCGCCGGCTCAGAACTAAGGGCGCGTGCAATTTCGACCATTCGGCTTTCCCAGAGCGTGAGCTGCGAGGGACGACGCCTGCGCATGGCGACCGCGAGGCCTACACGATCAAGCGCTGCGTGTGCTCGCTCGCGGCTTTCGGCTGACTCCCACCATCCCGGCAACAGCTTGCCTCGCGTGCGTTCTTGCTGACCGCGCACGGACCGCGCAGCGAGCAAGACGTTCTGCTCGATATTGAGATGCTCGAAGAGCCGGACGCCCTGAAAAGTGCGCGAGAGCCCACGCCGGTATATATCGTCCTGGCGCAGGCCAGTGATGTCGTTTCCTTGCAGGAGGACGCGTCCATGGTTCGGGCGCACCACGCCTGTCAACGCGTTGAACAGTGTCGTCTTGCCGGCCCCGTTCGGCCCGATGATGGCGTCGATGCCGCGATCGGCAGGAATGTCGATCGAGACGTTAGACAATGCTTTCACGCCGCCGAATGCGACGCTAACCTTATCGATCGACAGCAAGGAGCGGCTAGCCATGCAAGTCACCGACGTATCGAGCGGAATGGATGGCGTCAATGCAGAAGTCGTCATCGGGGTTCCCCTCTCGTGTGAAGCCGCCTGTATATCCCTGATGCAACTCGTTCGACAACAGACGAGAGTGACGCGATCGCGCCGTGCGTCAGCAACCCTCCTGGACGTATGATCAGCAACAACAGCGTCGCGCCGGCTGTGAAAAGCAGTCGGAATTGACCGAGTTCGCGAAGGAGTTCCGGTATCGCGGCGAGCAACAGCGTACCGGCCAGTGCACCCCAGAAACGATCAAGACCGCCAAAGACGATCGGCAACTGAATCGCTATCAGCAACGCAAACCCGAAATCGTCCGGACGCATGAACAGCACGTAGTGCGCGTAAAGGCCGCCCGCGAGCCCGCCCAAGCCGCCACCCAGTGCGAAGACCGTGAGCTTGGTCGCAACGACCGGAATACCAAGCTGAGGCACGATGAATTCGTCATCCGCAATCGCCGTCTTCAGTCTTCCGAGCCGAGTCCGATCGAGCACGCAGAACCCTGCTACGATCAGGACGAGAATGCCGGCGGACTGTGCCAGCGTCGTGTTCGGTGGGATCTGCGCGAAGCCGAGCGTCGCACCGACCGCTTCTGTGTTGTTCAAAATGATGCGCAGTGACTCCGCGAAACTAAGACTGAAGACGGCGTAGGCAAATCCGCTCAGCCGGACGCGCGTCGCCAGCGAGTCGACGACGAGCGCGCCGACGGCGGCCATCCCCGCCCCGCCCGCCAGCGCAAGCTCGAACGTGACGTGGTAATCGCGAGTCAGGAGAGCGCTCGTATACGCACCGATCGACATATACCCGGCGATGCCAAGATCGAGCTGCTTCATCGAGAGCGGCAAGTAGTGGCCAAGCGCGGCAATGCACAGGATGCACTGGAGCGTGACGAAAGCCTCGAAGGCGGAAGCGGCCATATTAAACCCGTTGTGTCAGGCGTCGGCCGAACAACCCTTGTGGCCGCATCATGAGGATGGCGATCATCAAAACGTACGCGAAGAGGTCGCGATAAGACGTATCCAGGTAGCCCGCCGCGAACGCCTCGACGAAACCTAGCAGGTAGCCACCCACCACCGCGCCCGGAATACTGCCCAGCCCAGCAAAGAGTACGATCGCCAATGCCTTGAATTGCAGCGGCTCGGCGAAATGCGCATCGATCGCTCCAATCGACAGCGCCAGCAGGACGCCTGCCGCTCCGGCAAGCATCGAAGCCAGCGCCATCGTCCTGGCAGAGGTGGCGTTCACGCGCACACCAACCAGCGAGGAGACATCTTCAGAATCGGCGACGGCACGCATCGCACGGCCGACCCAAGTACGCTGCACGACAACCCTGAGCGTCAAGACGAGCGCGAATGTCAGGGCAAAAATCAATACCTGGCCGACGGTGAAGTATGGTTCTGCGCCGCCCACGTGCAGGCGAATGACGGTCGATGCAAAGGTGTCTGGGTAGGAAATCGGCTGGCCGGAGAGCACCGTCAGACGCAGCGTTTCTTCGATGATGATTGCGACGGATATGGAAGTCACCATCGGGATCAAGTGATTCTGACCTCGAACCGGGCGGATGGCGATCCGTTCGATCACCACACCCAGGACAGCTCCGGCAAGCGTCGCAACTACAATTGCAGCGACTGCGCTATTCGTGACTTCGATGACGCCATATCCGATATAAGCGCATGCTGCGAGCACAGCTGCATGTGACAGGTAAACTACCCGCAGTACTCCGAATATAAGGGTGAAGCCCACTGCAACTAGCGCATAGCTGCTGCCGATTGTGATGCCGTTGATGAAACTCTGGCCTAACGCGCCCATCATGACACTCCCCTCAGTCCTTGACCAGTTCCCATTTGCCACCGTGCGATACCAGCACTTGAGGCAACTTGAAGACGTAGCCCTCAGGCGTCATCGAAACGGTCCCCGTCAGACCCGTCCAGTCACGAACCGCGGCCAGCGTCTCAATGAACTTCTTTCGATCCGAGGCGCGATTTGCGGCATCGCCCTTCAATTCGGCACGCTCCATCACCGTCTTCGTCATCATCATCAGGTCGTAGGGCAGTGCCGCGACCCATGATGGCGCGCGACCGCCCGATCGGCTCTCGTATTTTTTGATGAACGCCTTCACGCGCGGGTCGGACGAACTAGCCAGATCCGCCTGGGCATACCGGTAGACACCTTCGAGGATATCGGGGGGCAATGAGCCTACAAGCGCGTTGTATGCAGACTGCGTCAACATCACATGTGCGCCTGAGCGGGATTTGCGCAACTCTTTCAGCAGGCCCACGGCCGATCGATCAAGTGTGGCCAGAATCAAGAGGTCGGCGTTGGCGCTCGCCGCGCGGTTGATCTGCGGCCCGAAATCGACGTCCTTACTCGAAACGGACAGCGTGTCGACCGGGATGCTGTCGTGTGCCAATGCCTTGACGATGAGTTGAGCGTAAGAGGTCGCCGCGTTGTCCTCCTTCTCGACAATCAACGCCACCTTTTTTGGCTTGAGCTTTTTCGTGATGAAGTCGATCGCGACCGGGGTGGTCACGTTGACAGGCGTGGCAAACGAGAATGCCCATGGGCGGTTAGATGCCGTAAGACCGATAGCGGGAGCTGCGGGCGCGAACGCGGGACATTGCATGCTGTTGGCGACCGGGAAACCTACCTGTGCCTCATGCGACAAGGCAGGGCCAACCACGATCAGTGCATCATTGCAGGCTTGCCTGATCAACGTGGCAACCTGTCCGGGGTTGCTTTGTGTGTCCATCATCGTCAACTGAACGGGCCGTCCCTCGATCCCCCCGCTATGATTGATGTCTTCTACGGCGATCTCATAACCCAGTTTGAGGTCGAGACTGTACCCCGCGTTGACACCGGTGAGGGGCAACAACGCTGCGAACTTCCAGGGCTGCGGCGACTGGGCCAGGCTTGGCCCTGCGATTGTGCTGGCAAGCAACGCGGCAGCCAGCTTGGCTCGAAGCTTCATCTGATGTCTCCTCGTTCTCTCTTTTAACGCCATACATTGACTCGAAGCCTAAGCGCTTCGGTCAGGGGCGCCAACTTGAGATTTACGAAGTTTCGATTCGCTGCCGGCGAATGCGTGTGCTCGATGCCGCTACGCTTCGTCAGCGAGTTATCTTTGAGCGGCGGCCGGCACCTCTGGGGGCCGATCCAGCAACTGCTTGAGCAACATACCGGTTGCGGGCCCGATCGCGCGGCCCCTCGCCGTCGCGATGTGGATCGAGCGGTTGGCCCACGGCTCCGCAAAGTTCACCGCCGCAACTTCATTAAATAGCTTGAAGTCGAGCAGACATTCAGGCTGCACAGTCACGCCGAGGCCTGCCTGCGCCAGGCTGATCGCGACGCCCGCGCTCTGCACACTGTATTTTGGTTTGAATTCGCGCCCAAGCCGTTTCGCCGCTTCCCGAAAACCGCTCAGCATCGCGCCGGCGACGATGACATTTTCCGGAAGGAGGTCTTCGAATGTGACGCTTTGCCGGTGGGCTAGCGGATGCCCTGCAGGTACGACGACGACCATGCGGTCTTTGCGGTACGGGACGATATCGAGGCCGTCCAGTTCGAGTCCAGGCGCCGCCGCGAACACACCAATGTCGGCTTCACCCTGCGCTACATCCTGCACGATCCGGGCATTCTCGACCTCATGCACGACCAGATCGACGAGCGGAAATTCGCGCACGTACTCACCCAGTTCCCGGGCCAGGAACGGAGCAATAATCGAACGCGCGGAGGCAATGGTTACGGCGCCACGCACCCCTTCACAGAATCCGGCAATTTCCGCTCTCGTATCATCGAGCTTGGAAAAAACTGTCCGGATGTATCGCAGGAGTACTTCGCCCGCCGGGCTCGGTACCACCCCCTTCGGGCTGCGCTCGAGGAGCTTTACGCCCGCGATCTCTTCGAGGTCCTGGATTCGTTTCGTCGCGGCCGAGGCAGCAATGTTCTCCCGGATTGCCGCACGCCCGATCTGCTGCTCTTCGACGGCCGACAAGAAAAGCCGCAGCGTGAAGAGATCAACCTGCCGGATGAAATAAAGTCTGTTAAAAGAGCTCATTGCCGTGGAATCATTAACGCAGAGGGAATCATGATGTTGTCGCCTGGTTTGCCCTGCCTCCGCTAGTTTGTGCCGGGGCCGGCTCGATCGCCATGGGCGTTAATCCCAATGCAGCCGGCGGCCTGATAACTCGTGCGCTAACAGCGCGCGACACACGATAAGTGTCAAGGTTCACAGTCGATGTCAGCAAGCAATTCTGGGACTTTATGCGCGGCCAACTTTAGCGCCGGTATCACCTTTTTACGAATTGCCGCCATATGTGGTTCAAGTTCTACAGCGCCGCAACTCAACGCCATCAACGTGCGCGACCGCCCGACGTGGATTGGCAGTGCTATCCCATAGGCGTTGCGCTGATACTCTCCGACCGACATGCATACACCAGACTCCCGCAGATCATCAAAAGCCACCTCTATACCATTGCGCACAGTTGCCGCGGCGCCGCCGGCTGCATTCAGGATAGCGGTCATGCGAGCGCGGCGCTCGTCCGGTGGGAGCGCATAAAGATAAGCACGACCAACGGAGGTCGATTCCATCGGAAGCACCGTGCCTACGCCGAGCCGAAGCGTGGCGATTCTTGCACTGGTTCGACAAGCGATGTAAAGCATATTCAGCTGGTGGGGCACCGCCAACGCAACGCATACATCAAGTTTGTCCGCTAGTTCCTGCATGAATGGATTGACGCGGTGCGTAACAGGGTTCGCCTCGAGATAGGCGTAGCCGATGCTGAGCGATCCCGGTCCCAGTTCGAACTGACGACCGCCTCCGACTCGCCGTAGATAGCCGATGCGGATCAACGTCGATGTCAACCGTGACACAGTGGCCTTTGAGAGGCCCGTTCGACGGACGAGCTCGGCGTTTGACAGCGGGGCTCGCTCCGCACGGAATGCGCACAGGACTTCCAGGCCGCGCTCGACGGTGAGCGTGACGTTTTGCGAATCGCTCGCGCTTGTCATATTTTCCTCAGTCAACAAATAGCGCCTTTTCCTGCAAGGAACGTGCGGCGGCGACAAGCCTAGGCGCCAATTCGCGCTCCAATCGTGCGCGCCCCATGCGTGCGCTATGACCAATGCATGCGAGCACGAGTGGAGCATGGTCGGGAATGGTCAACGGTGCGGCGACGATCGAGAGCTCAGGCTCCCATTCACCCAGCGACGCGCAATAACCGGTGTTGAGCGCCTGCGAAATTCCCTCGCTGATGCGGTGCCGCAGGTGCGGCCAGTCGCGCCCTGCCTTGCGCTCGATATTGCCAAGCAGATAGAAGCGTTCCAGCTCTGGCAATGCCGAAAGCAACGCCCATCCCATCGGTGACGACGCGATACTCAGACGCGTGCCGACGTAGAGTCCAAGGTCAACTGACGCCGCTTTGCCAGCGCATGTTTCGAGTACGATCACGTCGAGACGGTCGCGCGTCCCAAGCACCACATAGGTTTCGTTTGCATCCGCAAATGACTGCATTCCGAGACGGGCCAGACGCTGGACGTTCGAATGTGCGATTGCCGCGTATCCGAGGGACAAGACGGAAGCCGACAAGCGATATTTGCGCCGCTCCGGCGAATAGCGCAGGTACCCCAGCGTCAGGAGCGAGCGCAGCATCCTGGAGACGGTCGGCGCCGGGATGCCTGTCTCGAGCACGATGTCCTGATTGCCGAGCCATGGCTCCTGCGGCCTGAAGGCCGCCAGAACCGCGATGCTTCGTGCCAGGGGCACGACCATCGCTCCTCCACAGGCACCGTGGGCACCGGCCCCCCGTTCCATCGCTGCAGCATCCAGCCCCGCCTCTTCCCGCGCGGCGACAGATGCGTCGCCATGATGTGTGCGCAATGACATTGATCACCCCGTTTATAGTCAAGTGAATGCCGTAACAAGCATACGGGTCGGAGGGCAGACAACCTGTTCGGTACTCGGTGTTCAACAATGCATCTAACGAATCGATGGCGCAGCTCGTCAATGATCTTGCGTCAACGTTCCGTACATCGGAAGTATCGCGCTATTCGAGGCCTTGGCCATTCGGGGATACCCGTCCCCGCTCCGTCGCAAACGATTGATAGCGCTTGCCGTTCTCTCGCCCGAGTGCGGAACAGATGTTCCGGCGTTTCCTGACGGAGCGTTCCGGCTAGGAAACCCGCATGGCCGGGCGCCGCGGTCCTGGCGGGAACACGCACCAGGAGCCGTCCTCGTGCCGAAAGAAACAGATGGCTACGAGGCCCGTTGCCGCTTTCGCTTCGACGCGCACGTAACGCCCGCACGCCAAGCTCGAAAGTCTGAATAAACGTACTCGGACCGGTATCGCTCTGTTCGGTGAGAGCCAACTTTCAACTACCTCACGTAACGACCTTCTCGCGCTTTCCATTTGCATCTCCACCGCCACGGAAACCATTCGGTTGCTCGGGGCTGCCGCCCCGCCCGCTCCGTTTCCGCCTGGCACGCATCGCCGGCCATGCCGGCTCCAACTGATTAATGTTCCGCTTCCCGGATCATGTTTCGAGCAATCACAAGTTGCTGGATCTGGCTCGTTCCCTCGAAAATGCGAAAGAGCCGCACATCGCGATAAAAGCGTTCAATGCCGTACTCGCTCATATAACCTGCCCCGCCATGAATCTGGACTGCCCGGTCAGCCACACGCCCGCACATTTCCGAAGCGAAGAGCTTCGCGCAGGAGGCCTCGGTGCTGACCTTTTTCCCCTCGTCGCGACGCCGCGCCGCGTCGAGTACCATACAGCGCGCCGCGTAGAGCTCGGCCTGACTATCGGCCAGCATGGCCTGTACGAGCTGGAAGTCAGCGATCGGCTGACCGAACTGCTTACGCTCCATCGCATAGCGCAACGCATCGTCAAGCATCCGCTGCGCGACGGCCACGCATATGGCAGCAATATGAATCCGGCCCTTATCCAGCACCTTCATCGCAGTCTTGAATCCGTTACCTTCAATGCCGCCGATCAGGTTGGCAGCCGGTACGCGGCAGTTTTCAAATATCACGTCGCAGGTGTGTGCGCCTCGCTGCCCCATCTTTTTGTCGCGCTTGCCGAAGCTGATGCCCGACGCGCCTGCCTCGACTATGAATGCCGAAATGCCGCTTGCGCGCTTGTCTTCGGGGTTGGTCCGGGCCATAAGCGTAAAAATGCCAGCCTGCGGCGCGTTGGTAATAAATCGTTTCGTACCATTGACGACGTAATCGTCGCCATCACGAATCGCGGTAGCCCGCAATGAAGCAGCATCGGAACCGGCCTCTGGCTCGGTCAACGCGAACGATGCAATCAACTCGCCTGTAGCCAGCCGCGGCAAATACCGCGCCTTTTGCTCTGGCGTACCATCAAGAAGAATCCCCTGCGAGCCGATGCCCACCGTCGTGCCGATCAGCGAGCGGAACGCGGGCGAAGCGCGACCCAGCTCGAACATCGCAAGAACTTCCTCCTCCATCGTCAACTGCAGGCCGCCGTACTCCTCGGGAATCGTGATGCCAAAGAGACCCATCGCCTTCATGTCTTCGATGATGTCCTGTGGAATCTCGTCGGTCTCGGCCACCCGTTCCTCATTGGGGATCAGGCGCTCTCGTACGAATCGCGCGATATTGTCGCGCAGAGCATTCATCGTTTCGATGTCTCGAATCATGGTGGTGTCGTTGCTCGTGTGGGTCCATTGACGACTTCATGCTCCGATTCAAAGCAGTTAGCGTCAATCACATCTGCAGGCATGTTCCGTACTTTGACATCAACGACGGCAGCGCCAATATCCTTCGGCGCCGGACCGCCTGTTGTTCCGGCCCCGCTCAATGCACTTTTGAAGTACGGAAGGCTTTGCCTCACGCGTTGACAGCGAACGTCGGTGAGCTCCACTGTGATGGATGATCCCGCTGCAGGTAGCAGCACCCGCACATCACACCTGTGGCACTGACAGTTCTATGGAGACATGCATGACAAACAAAGATCTGATGGCTGGCAAAGTGGTGATCGTCACCGGCGCCGGCGGCGGCATCGGCCGCGACATCGCGTTGCTGATGGCACGGTATGGCGCGCGCGTCGTGGTGAACGATATCGGCGCCTCGCTTCAGGGTACCGGGCGCGATACGACGCCAGGCGAAAGCGTCGTTGAAGAGATTCGCGCCTTCGGCGGTGAAGCAGTCGCCAACACGGATAGCGTGGCCGACCAGGGCGCGGGTGCACGGATCATATCGCAGGCACTCGACGCATTCGGCCGAATCGACTGTGTCGTCAACAATGCCGGCATTCTTCGCGATCGATTTTTCCACAAGATGTCGGACGAGGAATGGGATGCCGTGTTGAAGGTGCATCTTTACGGCACGTTCAGTCTCAGCCGGGCCGCCGCTCCTTACTTCAAGGATCAGGCAGGCGGAGCATTCGTGCACATGACTTCCACCTCGGGGCTCATCGGCAACTACGCACAGGCCAACTACAACGCCGCGAAGATGGGCATTGCGGGGCTCTCGAAATCGATCGCGCTCGACCTCGAAAAATTCAATGTTCGCTCGAACTGCATTGCGCCATTCGCTTTCAGCCGCATGATCAGCTCAATACCGACCGACACGCCGGAGCAAGCGGCGCGGGTGGAAAAGATTAAGCAAATGACACCAGCGAAGATAGCTCCGCTTGCCGTCTACCTCGCAAGCGACACCGCTCGTGAAGTGAACGGACAGATTTTCACCGTGCGCAACAACGAAATCTTTTTGATGAGCCAGCCTCGCCCACTGCGTTCCGTGCATCGCAGCGAAGGATGGAGCCCGGAGACAATCGCCGAGCACGGCATGCCGGCGCTCAAATCCTCATTCGTTCCGATGGAGCGTTCAGGCGATGTATTCAGCTGGGACCCGGTATGACACTCGCTATGGCCATACCGCGCAGGCCAACGGCGATCGGCAACGGAGTTTGACATGGCCATCGACTATCACGGGCTGAAAGCCTGGCGATTCGACGATGTCCGACAGGACTACAGCGAACGCGACGCGGTACTTTATGCCCTCAGTGTCGGCTTCGGAGTCGATCCGCTCGATCGCCGAGCGCTTAGCTATACGTACGGCCCATCACTGTCGGTCGCACCGACTCTGGCTGCGGTTCTCGGCTTTCCGGGACAGTGGATGAGAAATCCCGAGAGCGGCATTGACTGGGTCAAGGTCGTGCACGGCGAGCAGCGCGTGCGCCTCTACGCCCCATTACCGCCAGCCGGCACGATTATCGGCCGCACACGCGTCAAAGCGATCGTCGACAAGGGGCGCAGCAAGGGTGCACAGGTACTGATGGAGAGGGATGTCATCGATGCCACCAACGGCAGACTCCTCGCGAAGGTCGAGCAGTTGAATTTCTGTCGTGGCGATGGCGGCTTTGCGGAGAACGGTCCGCCAGGCGACCCCCCTCTGCCGCCCGTGCCGAACGTCCCCGAACGAGAGCCTGATATCGTTTGCGACTTACCGACTAGACCCGAGGCTGCACTGCTTTACCGGCTCAATGGAGATCCTAATCCGTTGCACGTCGATCCCGAAGTGGCGCGGGCCGCCGGCTTCGAGCGGCCAATCCTTCACGGCCTCGCGACGTACGGTATTGCGGGGCATGCAATTCTGCGCGACGTCTGCGGCTATGCCCCCGGACGTCTCAAGATGCTCTATGCACGGTTCTCCGCACCTGTGTTTCCCGGCGAAACCATACGCACCGAGATATGGACACTCGACGAACCCGAAGGCCGCGTCTATTTCCGCTCGCGCGCCGTCGAGCGAAACGTCGTCGTGCTGATGAATGGCGAGGCCGAGATCGACTGACACGTAGACCGCGTTAAATCTGTCACTGTTGCGACAGTAAATGTGTCGCAACGCTCGGCCGGTTGCGAATCGTCGGTCTCGGCCACACTCTGCTGGGCGCCGCGCTACGATGCTCCCCGCCACAGTGCAAAGCGCATGAGCCGTAGTCGGCCATCTACGGCGGACCGCATCGCGTCCAAACGGACACTCAGGCGTCCGCTCCAGTCGCGCCAAACTTTCATGCTCACGACGGCGCATCCGATTTTTCGGTTCGTCCCCGCAATCTACGACTGAATCAACGCTGCGGCGTTTTGGCGAGAGCCACGCACCTATTGCAGGATCAGCGCATGTTGCCTGGAAAGCTGCTCCCGAAAACGGACCGCGTAGTCGGCGCCCACCGCTGCTGCAACGCTGGGTCGGGACCTCAACGTTTGTCGCCACTTCTCAATCTTCGGAGCGTATTCAAAAAATACTGACGTACGATCCGCAGGGAGACAATCGAAAAAACGACTCAGTGGGGCCATGGCAGCATCAACCATGCTGAAAAACTTGCCATTGAAGTACGGTCCAGAGGAAACTTCGCCCTCTATCTGACGGATCTTTGCACGGAATGTGGTTTTTTTGCTTTCAAAAACTTCCATATCGTTCGCGTTGAGCATCAGCCAGACGTCCGCGTACATCGATGAGATGTACTCCGCCCATGCTCGATCGCGCGCGCGGTCAAAGGCATTTGATGGGTGCAACGGCGGACCTTCCTGCGACTCTTCAAGGAACTCGCATATCGCCGTGCTTTCGAAGAGAACAGCTTCACCACCGTCGGGGCGCGACGCGATCAAAAGAGGTACCTTGCCCGTTGGAGATTTCTTCAGAAACCATTCGGGTTTCTCTGACAGATCAACGTTGACCCGATCAAATGCTACCCCTTTCTCCCCAAGCACGATTGCGGCACGTTGGACGAAAGGGCACAGGTGATGGCTAACCAATGACAGCGGTTTCATTTCAGTATTGCTCCTCCAGGAGCTCGGTTTCCCCATCGTGAGGATGTAAAGGGAAGGCGTGCTGGCCGGAGTTTGAGCTCCGGCCTTCTCGCTCCTGGCGCCGGGAGGGCTCGTCACGACTCTCCTGGCGAACGTCATCGAACCTTCCCGGACACCTGGTCAGCTCATTCCGCAACCACCGCTTGCGTATCGAGCGAAAACCAACCCTTCGTCGCCTGAATCACTTCCCACAGATTGTCCGGAATCGTCAGCTCTGGCACTCGCGACGAATCCAGTGTGGTGGCAATCTCCGCCGCCCGGCCATCGCTCGCAAGCTCGACCCAATCCGGATTCATCACCAGCGCCTGTCCGATCGCGACCAGCGAAAGCCCCGATGCCAACGATTTGACGGCTTCATCAGGCGTGCGGATCAAGCCCGCTGCAACTAGAGGTATGCGGCCACCGACATGTTCAACAATCAACTCGGCGGTCGTATGCTCGCCCGTATAGTCCAGCGGCCTGGCATTCGGGATATCAAAGAGCGAGGCGTGGATGTAATCGACACCGCTCCCGATCAGCGCGTCAATCAGGACATAAGTGTCGACCATCCGCAGTGCGCCTTCGCCGGGTTCTTCAGGTGACAGGCGATAACCGAGCAGGAAGGGCCGCCCGGCATGTTCCGCGATGACGCGCTGCACTTCACGCACGACCGCGAGTGGAAAGCGCATGCGGTTTTCCAGAGAGCCACCCCATTCGTCGTGACGCTGGTTGAAAGTTGGCGAAAAGAAGTTCTGGATGAGGAATCCATGCGCGCCATGCAATTCAATACCATCGAAACCTGCCTCGATGGCCCGGCGTGTTGTCTCGCCAAACGCACGAATGATTTCCGCAATTTCGTCGTGAGTGAGGGCCTGACTGGTCACTTCGCCGTCGTTGAACGGACCAGGAGGCGCCTTTAGCGCGCTGGCACTGACCACCCGAGCGTCCGGAACCAGATGCGGCACGGCCTTGTTGCCAGCGTGGAAGATCTGCAGGATCGCCGGCGCACCACCGCTTTTTGCCGCCTGCGCGAGACGGCGCAGGCTCGGAATAAACCGGTCCTCATGAGCAGCGAATTCGCCGGTAAACCCGATGCCGTTTGCCGTCACGTGGGTGCAGCCGGTCACAATCATGCCAACGCCTTCGGCTCGGGCGCGATAGTAGGCCACCTCCTGATCGGACACCGTGCCGTCGGCATTGGCGGACCAGGTCGTCATTGGCGCCATGACGGAGCGATTGCGAAGGGCAACGCCGTTCCCGAATGCAAACGGCTGGAAGAGTGGCGATGTTCGTTGCGTCATAAGAGTCGATTTGATTATGATCAGCGACAACCAGCCGTCGCTACCGCGTAAGGTTCGAATGAACCTATACCGGCGTCGGCGGACCGTGCGAGATCCAGTTGGATTGTTTGCAGAGAGGGGGCTTTCCCGGAGCTTGCGGATGGAGTACACCCGATAGTGCTTTCGGATGTACTCGGACCCGCAGCTTCAGGGCAAGCCAGGCGCCGGAGTCAGAACAGGGTGGTGCGTCGTCCAGTGGTGGTACGGGTTCAGACCAGCTCGGCCAGCGCGGCCGCACTGAAACTGTTCAACTCGTCGTGTGCGCCGCCCAGCACTTTCGCTACCCACCGCGGATCGCCGAGCAGCGCACGACCCACCGCGATCAGGTCGAATTCCTCACGTTCCATACGCTGCACCAGGGCATCCAGGCTCGCCGGCGCCGCTGTTTCGCCGCTGAAGGAGGCCGTGAGATCGCTGCCCAACCCGACTGAGCCAACGCTGATCGTGGCCGCGCCGGTGAGCTTTTTGGCCCAGCCTGCAAAGTTGAGGCCTGCCTCGCCGTCGAATTCCGGAAACTCCGGCTCCCAGAAACGGCGTTGCGAGCAGTGCAGGATGTCTACGCCGGCCTCGACCAGCGGAGTAAGCCACGCACCCATGCGCTCGGGCGTGTCAGCCAGGCGCACCGAGTAGTCCTGCTGCTTCCATTGGCTAAGGCGCAGGATGATCGGAAAGTCTTCGCCCACGGCTGCACGCACGGCTTTCACCACCTCCGATGCGAAGCGCGAGCGCTCCTCGATGGTGCTGCCGCCATATCTGTCGGTGCGCTGATTGCTGCCGGCCCAGAAGAACTGATCAATGAGATAGCCATGCGCGCCATGAATCTCAGCGACATCGAAACCCAGACGTTTGGCATCCGCCGCCGCGCGCCCGTAAGCGGCGATGGTGTCGGCGATGTCCTCATCGCTCATCGCCTTGCCACGGCTGTCGCCCGGGCCGACCAGACCCGACGGGCTTTCCACGGGCACGCCCGGCTCCCATGCAGTCATCGGGCTTTTCAACGAGCCGACGTGCCAGATCTGCGGGCCCATCTTTCCGCCCGCGGCGTGGACCTCGTCGATCACATGCTTCCAGCCGTTCAGTGCCGCCGTCCCGTGGAAAAGAGGGATGTTCGGGTCGTTGCTCGACGCGGGGCGATCGATCACGGTGCCTTCGGAAAGGATCAGGCCCACGTTGTTTTCGGCGCGGCGCCGGTAATAGGCCGCGACGTTCTCGCCAGGGACACCTTCGGGAGCGAATGAGCGCGTCATGGGTGCCATGACGATGCGATTTTTCAACGTCAGGGACTTGAGCTTGAACGGCTGGAACAACGGCGCGACTGAGAGCTTGTTCATGAGGGAAACTCCTGAAAATAATATTGCGTATCTATGTGATGCCATCTATGCGGTCAACGGTCGCAGCGCGCCCGGGCCTGGCGCAAGCGCTCAGCCGAGCAGTGCACCGATAGCCTGGAAAACAGCAGCGCTATCCGGCGAGGAGAAGGTCTCGAGCAGACTCGTCGAGAGCGTGAGCGTCGAGGAGATAACCGCGCCGGCCGCGCGCATCTGTTCGATGGCCGCAGTTTCGGTGCGCTCGGTCCATCCACCGCAAGCGTCGATCATTACGTGCACTTCGTAGCCGGCGTTTCGTGCACCTAAAACAGCATTGAGGACAGCGATTTCGGTCAGGACACCGCCGACCACGAGCACCGGTCTCTTCAGCGCGCTGATATGTTGAACGGACTCCGCGTGGCCAAATAGATGCGGCCCATTGCGGGTGACCATAGTCGCCGAAAGCCCGTCGACCTGAAGTTCGGGGATGAGCTTCGTCTCCGCGCCGGTCGGTATGGTCGAGACAAATGCCGGTGCTCCAACATCCCTGGCTAGCGTCGCCAATGCGCGCACCGATGCCTGAAGGCGCTCCAGCGGCAGGGTTTTCGCTGCAGGGATGACATCGATCTGGAAATCGAGAAATTAGAAAGGCGATGTCTTGTGCTTTAAGCATGAAACTACTCCGTGAATCGCAACTGGGACGAAGCGGACTGCAACTCACCATGCCGGCGCGGGTTGAACAACCGCGCCGGACATAATGACGATTATTAGAGGAGCCTGCGCCACCCTGGAACACCGGTGCGATGGCGCGGTCCGCTTAACCGAGATGCTGCTTGAAGAAGCTAACGAGCTTCACGGAGGCGGGATCGACATACTCGGGCTTGTCGTACAGGTCGACATGTGACGCGCCCTCGATCCAGAACAGCTCCTTCGGCCCCTTTGCCTTCTCTATCGTTTCCACGCTGAAGCGCTGCGTATCAGCTTCGGTTCCCGCGATCATCAGAAGTGGTCGCGGAGCAATGAGATCGACCAGGGCATAGGAATCGTATTGCGCGATTTTGTCGACGCTGCGCGCGACCCACTGATTGGTCGAGCGGGGATGCTGGCCACGCGGTGTGCGATAGTAGTCGTAGGCCTCGCGGAACATGCTCTTCTCGGGGAAGAACTTTGCCTGCTCGTCGGTCGCCGGCACGATCTGCGCCATGCGGACCGGCTCGCCTTTCGCTTCGTTAGTGCGGTCGACAGCCGCCTCGTCGAGCTGCTTCTGCAGCACGTCCGGGCTTTGCTTTCCGTCCATGCCTTCACGCCAGAGGATGCCAACGCACGCGCCGACCACGGTGGCAACGGCCTTGATCCGGTGGTCGGTCTGCGCCGCGAACGGCACATAGCCACCCGAAGCGCAGATGCCGAGCGCGCCGATGCGTTGCGGATTAACTTCCGGCCGGATCGAGAGGTAAGAAACCGCACTCTTGACATCTTCGGCGCGTTGGATCGGATCTTCGAGCCCGCGAGGAGAGCCTTCGCTCTCACCCTGATAGGCCGCATCGAAAGTCAGAACGACGAAGCCCTGCTTGACCAGGCGCTCCGCATAGTTGGACGGGCTCTGTTCCTTCACCGCGCCCATAGGGTGGCTGATGACGACGCCCGGCAGTGGACCGGACGTGTTTTCGGGAACATAGAGATGGCCGGCAATGCTCAGGCCGCTGCTGGGGAATTTGACGTCGTGTCGCATGACAGATTTCCTTCGTGGTTGATCGGATTAAGCGGGTATCGCGGGTGGCCTCGGGAAACGACTGACGACAGTCCCTCCAGAGGTTCCGCTACGCCTCCTCGGCCAGTGCACTTCTTGCTTCCCATCGGGCAACTGGCCGATTTGCACGATTTCGTGTTGCTAATTATTCTGAGAAGTCAGTCGAAACCGACACACTGCGCCACTCGTTGGCCAGTTCGCGGTCCCGACTCGCGCGCGTGATCACGCCTTCGTAAGCATCGGTCCCGATAGCCAGGCGCACCGGCGGCTCTTTCGACTGCACCAGCGCCACCACGACCTCGCCGAGCCTGGCGGGGTCTCCCGGCTGCTTGTAGTTCGCCCCATCGAACGTGGCCTGAAGGGTTTTGCGATAAGCCTCGTAGTCCGGAATCAGGACGTCCCCGTGCAAAACCGAGGTGGCATCAAGGAAATCCGTACGGAAGGCACCGGGCTCGATCAGCGTCGCCTTGATGTCGAACTGCTTGAGTTCCCCGCTCAACCCTTCCGACCAGCCCTCCAGGGCGAACTTGGACGCACAATAGATCGATGCCCCCGGCGTACTGAGAAGACCGCCGATAGACGACACTGTGAGCACATGGCCCGAGCGCTGCTCGCGCATGACCGGCAGGATCGCCCGGGTTACGGCGAACACGCCGAAGACGTTCGTGGCGAACTGCCTGTCGATTGCTGCGGCCGACAGCTGCTCGAATGCTCCCAGCTGACCGTAGCCGGCATTGTTGACGAGTACATCAATGCGCGTGAACTTCTGGACAGCCCTGTCAACCGCAGAGCGGATCGAAAGCTCATCGGTGACGTCGAGCGGTAGCACCAGCAGTCGGTCTCCGGCGAGGACGGATTCGAGCTGTTCTGGTTTGCGCGCGGTGGCAACGACCCGATCTCCCGCCGCCAGGGCAGCACGGGCGATTTCAAGGCCGAATCCACGGCTGGCTCCGGTAATAAACCAGGTCTTCATTGGTGAGCTTCCCAAGGTCAAAGGGTTGAGCGGGTAATGGACTCGTTCTGCTTCCACGCATCAAGATGTTCCTGATAGCGCTTGCGCACGGAGTCGAGACCGTGCCCTACATACAGGCGCACAGGTGCGTCCTTCGAGCCCGCGATGGACACGATGGCTTCACTGGCGCCGTCGAGGTTCCCCGGCGTGTAGTCGAATATCGCGCCACGCAGCTCAGCGGCAGGCGCATAAGCCTCGATCCTCTGTGCCGGGGCCTCGGCCTTGCTGCCAAGCTCCGTTTCGAAGTAGCCAGGCTCGACGATCGTGACCATGACACCAAGGTGCGCAAGGTCGAACGCGAGAGACTCGCTATAGCCCTCGATCGCGAACTTCGAGGCCGCGTATGCGGGTATGAGGGGCATGGCGATCACCCCAGCGGCAGACGAGAAGTTGAGGATGTGGCCCGATCCCCGCGCGCGCATGCCGGGCAGGACCGCCCGGGTCACGGCCAGCGTTCCGAACACGTTCGTCTCGAACTGGTCCCTGACCTGGTCGATCGTGTGTTCCTCGAGGGTGCCTCCAAGCACCTTGGCCGCCGCGTTCACGAGTACATCGAGCGCACCGAAGCGCTGCTCGCTGCTGGCAAGTGCCTCAAGAATGCTGGCTTCATCGCGCACATCCAGTCGCGTCACATGGACGTTGGACAGCTTCGCGAAGCTGAAAGGCGCCTTGTTGATATCCCGCATCGTGGCAGTGACGTTCCAGCCCTTTTCAGCAAACTTGTGGACGAGGTTTTCGCCAAACCCCGAGGCCGCGCCGGTAATGAGAACAGTCCTGGTCATTAAACTCTCCTGTGACTCAGATATTGGTTGCAGACCGTCTGCCGCCTCGTGCGGTCGACGGAAAGCGCCTTCTGGGGATCTGGCTGACATGGCCCTCTCCCCGCGATGCCCGGCTCGCCACTTCCATCACAGGCAGCCTGCTCAAAAAGAACGGTGCGAGCACCGACACAGCTTCTTCAACAAACCTGCACACGTCGTACAGGTCCATATGATTGGCGCCCTCGACAACATGAAAAGATTTGTCTTTGCTTGCAGCACGATCGAACAGTTCTTCACTCATCCACCTGCTGCCCGCTTCACTGCCCGCAATGATCAACAGCGGTTGCGTCAGATAGATGTCGGCCAGGTGATAGGCGTCGTAGGTGACGATCTGGTTCAGGCTGCGTAGTGTGGCGAAACCCGGCGCCGTGGCGCACTCCGCGCGGACCGAGTGGTAGTACTCCCAAGCCTGACGCATCTCCTCGTTCGGGGCGTCCTGCTCCCGCAGGGGCGCAAGCGGCATCGTGGCCAAAGCCGCACCGCGGGCATCCATGGTTCGGGCGTTGGAGCCCGCTTCGATGTTTGGCAATGCGTCGATGGACTTTCCACTGTTGTCCCAGCCATTGCGGAACAGCGTACCGATGTTGACGGCACTCACGGTGCCGACGGCCTTGATCCGACGGTCCTGAATCGCGGCGCAGGCGGCATATCCGGCTCCCGCGCAGATGCCCATCGCCCCGAGGCGATTCATGTCGACGTACGGCAGCGTCGCCAGGTAATCGATCACCGCGCTGATGTCCTCGGTACGGATGTAGGGGTTTTCAAGCTGGCGCGGCTCGCCGGTACTCTCGCCCTGATAGGACGCGTCGTAGGCAATGGTCACGAAACCGTGCGCCGCAAGCTTCTTCGCATAGGTGCCCGCGGTTTGCTCCTTCACGCCGCCGCCCGGATGTGACACCACGATCGCCGGATACACACGGTTCTCGTCGAATCCTTCCGGAAAGTTGACCACCGCCGACATGGCGATCGCCTTGTTACACGAATTGGCGAACGTTACTTTGCCCACAATCAGGCTCCTCTTGATCTAGACCAGCGCTTCGGTTCAGGACCGACGCCATCCAATGTAGACCAGAAGGATTGGTTTGATTAGACGCCCAATATCGATGGGGCCTATCATGCCTGTGATAAATCAATTCGATGCGGGAGAAAACCTTATGCGGCGGGACGAGATCGCGGATCTAACGGTGTTCGTAGTTGTGGCAGAAGAGCGCAGTTTCACGAAGGCGGCCACCCGCCTCGGTATGGCACAGTCTGCGCTTAGCCAGATCGTGCGTCGCACTGAAGAGCGCCTCGGCCTGCGCCTGCTCTCGCGCACGACCCGAAGCGTGGCGCCCACGGAAGCCGGTGAGCGGCTTCTCGCGACCCTCGGCCCCATGCTGCACGACCTGGACGCGGCAATCGCCTCATTGGGTGACCTGCGTGATCGTCCGTCTGGCACCATTCGGCTCACAACCGTGGAACACGCAGCCAAAACAATCCTCATTCCGGCAATGCGGCGGCTGCTTGTTGGAAACCCGGACATCAACGTCGAGGTCACAGTCGATTACGGGCTGGCAGACGTCGTGGCCGACCGCTTCGATGCCGGAGTACGCCTCGGCGGGGAGATCGCCAGGGACATGATCGCGATGCGGATTGGCCCCGACATTCCGATGGCGATCGTCGGTTCGCCGGAATACTTTCGCGACAGCCCAATGCCGACGTCACCGGCTCAACTGATCGACCACCGGGCCATCAATCTACGCCTGCCAACGTCGGGCACGGTAAACGCATGGCGACTGAAACGCGGAGGTCGCGAAGCACGTGTCCGGGTTGATGGTCAGCTTGTGCTGAATACCATCGATCTCATCCTTGATGCGGCGCTCGACGGCCACGGCCTTGCCTATCTGCCGCTCGACCAGGTCCAGCCCTGTCTCGACGCCGAGCGGCTCGTGAGGGTCCTGGGAAGGTTCACGCCCGACCTGCCGGGATACCATCTCTACTATCCCCACCGGCGCCATGCATCGCCTGCTTTCAGGCTTCTCGTGGACGCCTTGAGATATCGGGGATAAAGGGCAACAAGCCGTACGACGGTCGCTGCGTGGACCCGCTGGACATTGCGACAACAATCGACGAACTATCTGGACACAGTTCGACAGCAGACTGACGTTGACACGCGTGCGCTGCCGCCTGCTACCTAGCGCGACTGGCTGATGCCCACGCGCTGCGGTCCACTCGCTATGTGGTATTAGCGATATCGCTGCGTTTTTCGTTCAAGCGCGCAGCCTGGAAAACGCGTCACACCAGGCCTAACGTCATCCCATAAGCCGTTACCTATACTGAGGAGATGCCCAACTCTTCCATACCACCATCGTATCCCGGCACCGCTTCCCTCTCCGCGCTGCGCGCGTGGTACGAGGGCGCTCGCGCGCGCGACGCGATCCTGCGATATTGCCCGCAGGCGCTCGATGGCGGCCCTTCGACGCGCGGTGCGATCGGTCGCATTCGCCGGCAGGTGGTCGGATTCGCCCTCAGCCGCCATCGCGCCGATCTCGCGGAGCCGTTTCAACGCGTGGCCGGCGAGCGTACTCGTCACCGCAGTGATGCGATCCGGGCGCTCGACGTCCTGCCGTTACTTCCGGTCCCGCGACCACTTGTGAGCGATGCGGTCGAATCTTGGCTCCCGCCCCGGGTCATTCCGGTACTGCATCGGCACGGCATCCGGACGCTGGCCGACCTGACTGTCCGAGTTCCCCGCCGCCGGCGATGGTGGGTCGTGATCCCCGGTCTCGGTGAACGTAGTGCCCGGCGGATCGAAGCGTTCTTTGCCACATATCCTGCGCTCCCCGAGCGCGCCCGCGCCTTGATCGTCACGGAAGCGGCCGCCCCCGTTACGCCATGGGAAAACATCCTCGTCCCGAACGAGGTGGACGGTTCATGCGGAATCTTCCGCGCGCCGAAGCAGCTATGACAAGTACGCGCGCTTCCCCCGGCTCGCAGGGGAAGCGCGTTTCCGCTCGCGAAGCGAGCGGGCAGCTTAATCCTGCGCTGCCATCCGGATCTCATCGATTGCGGCCGGATTATCGAGCGACGACAGATCTCCAGGCGGCAGGCCGCAATACACACTGCGTATGACGCGTCGCATGATCTTCGAACTGCGCGTCTTCGGCAATTGCCCGACCACATGGATCGCCGACGGCCGGAATGGACGCCCGAGCCGCTGGTCCACGTGCCGCGCCACCGTTTCTTCGAGTTGCGGGAGAGAGCCGGCCGCCTGGGGCCCACAGACCAGGAACACGACGAGCTTCTGCCCCTTGACCGGGTCGTCGACACCGATTGCTGCTGCCTCAGCAACCTGCGGCAATTCGAGCAAGACCTCCTCGATTTCCGCCGGCCCCACCCGCTTCCCGGCCAGCTTGATGGTATCGTCGGAGCGTCCCAGCATGAACCAATGACCGTCTTCGCGATGCATGGCGAGGTCGCCGTGCAGCCAGATGCCGGGTACGGTCCGCCAATATGCGTCAAGATAGCGCTCGTCGTCCTTCCAGAACGACTGTGTCATGCCGACGAACGGCTTCCGAACAGCTAGTTCGCCGATCTGACCGATCAGCGGTTCTCCGACTGGACCCACGACATCAACCGCAACGGATGGGGACGCCGTATTGAAGCCACTCGGGACGATCGGCTTGACGATGACGCTCGATAACAGCGCGCCAGATACCTCGGTGCCGCCTGTATAGTTGATGACGGGACGCCGCCCCGAGCCGAACGCCTGCTGGAACCACACAAAGTGTTCCGGATCAATGCCCTCTCCAGCCGTAATCAAAAGACGCACGGTGGACAGATCGCCTTGCGTGGCGAGTTCCGCATTGGCAGAAAGGCCGCGGATCAGCGTCGGCGCCGAACCGAAGTGCGTGACGCGATGGCGCTCGATCAGCCGTGACATACGCGACCAATCGGGGAAATCCGGCGCGCCGTCGTAGCAGACCAATGTAGCCCCGCGCAGCAGCGCGCTCGACATCACGAGGCTCCCGGCAATCCAGCCGATATCGGCTGGCCAGCAAAAAACATCGCCTTGTTTGACGTTGAAATGTATCGCTGAGTCGTGCGCAATCTTGAGCGGAAAGCCACCATGCGTATGAACCGCACCTTTAGGCTTGCCCGTCGTACCCGATGTATAGATGACCATGAAAGGGTCTTCGGGCGACATGCGCTCAGGTGCGACCGCTGGTTGTGCGTCCGCGACGGCATGCCAGTCGAGTACGCTGTCGTTGAAAATCAGCGATTCATTCGCGCCCTTCCAGACGACCATTTCCAACGCACTTAGCCGCGAGGTGGCCTCGTTGACGAGCGTGCATGTGTCCACCCATTTGCCGCGGCGCGAAAACCCGGTTGTCGCAATGAGCACACGAGCGGAACATGATGACAGGCGTGACACGATCGCATCGACACCGAAGCCGCTGAACAGTGGCACCACGATCGCACCGAGCCAGGCGACCGAAAGCAACGTGATGGTTGCCTCGACGCCGTTCTCGATCAGCAGCCCGACACGGTCCCCTCGTCGCACGCCCTTTGCCTTCAGGCCCGCTGCGAATGACGCGACCCGCTTTGCGAGGTCGCGGTAGGTCAACTGCTCTATCGAACCCTCCTCGCGCTCGGCGACAACCGCAAGCTGCCCTGCGGTGTCTGGATCGCTTGCCCATTTGAGGACTGAGTTCACCCAATTCAATTGTCCGCCGCGAAACCATTTTGGAAACTCCGGCCCCGCGGATGCGTCCAAAAAGGTGTCGTAGCCAACGTCCCATACGATTCCACAAAACTCGACAACGGCTTTCCAGTACGCATCGGGCTGGTCGTTCGAAAACGCTAGCAGCTCGTCATAGTGATCAAGACCCAATCGTTCGAGCAAAATCTTCACGTTCGAGGAGCCGATGTCATCGGCCGTTGGTTGCCATTCATGTCTCATGAGATCACTCATCGATGTTCCGCGCAGATTGATAGATGTTCTCGGTGCACGGACGAGAGAGAACGCTGGTTGACTGTTGCAACACAAGCTTTGCCTCCGTCCCGCATTTAGTCAACTTCTAACTCATCGTGAATTCCAGGCATAGGCAAGTCAACGCATCGCCTGAGCAGGTTCCGTACAAAGAAACCATTGGAATCGGCCTATCTGGGACGCGGGGGCACAACACTCGGCGACATCGCATAAGGGATCACCCGAGGACCGAAAATGACGCTGTCAGAGTACGGAAATGTTTTGCCCTTCGCGTTGACCGGGAGTTGGTCATTTCGCAATCTTTCAATGCCGTCCACACAGCCGGTCGCGCTGAGCAGCAGATTTTCGCTCACGGTCAACGGATTGAGGCATACGTCGATAAATGAAGAAGCGAGGAGGTTTGATGAGACGAGCAGCGATCGTGGCACCCGTGCGCACGCCAGTCGGAAGTTTTGGAGGCAGCCTGCGCGACGTTCCAGTCGAAGCGCTAACGGATTCCGTCATCAAGGCCGTACTTGCGCGCACCCGGATCGACCCGTCTCGCGTCGACGACCTGGTTTTTGCCCAGTCCTATGCCAACAGCGAGACGCCCTGCATTGGGCGCTGGGCAGCGCTGCATGCCGGGTTGCCGATCAATGTGCCGGGCTTCCAGATCGATAGACGCTGCGGCGGTGGACTGCAGGCCGTGGTGACCGCAGCGATGATGGTACAAAGTGGCGCGGCCGATGTAGTGCTCGCCGGCGGGGTCGAGAGTATGAGCAACATCGAGTATTACACGACGGATATGCGCTGGGGCAAGCGTTCGGGATCGGTGCGGTTACATGACCGTCTCGAGCGCGGCCGCGAGCGATCTCAGCCTGAGGAACGTTTCGGCTATATCTCCGGGATGGTGGAGACGGCTGAAAATCTCGCTCGTGAATACGGCATCACGCGTGCGCAAGCCGATGCCTTCGCCGCGTCTAGTCACCAGCGCGCGGCTGCCGCATGGCAGGCAGGGAAATTCGATGAGGAAATTGTGCCCGTTGCCGTGCCGCAAAGGAAAGGCGAACCCATACCATTCGCGAGAGACGAAGGCATCCGCGCTGATACTACCGCCGACACGCTGGCCAGGCTCAGGCCAATTCTTAAAGACGGCACGGTCACGGCCGGGAATGCCAGTCAGCAGAACGACGCCGCAGCAGCCTGTCTCGTCGTCGCCGAGGACAAGCTCGACGAACTCGAACTGTCACCTCTCGGCTATCTCGTCGGTTGGGCCGCCGCCGGCTGTGAGCCGGCAAAGATGGGAATCGGCCCCGTTCCCGCCGTCGAGCGTCTTCTCAAACGTACCGGCTTTTCATTCGACCGGATCGATCTCGTCGAACTGAATGAGGCATTTGCTGTGCAGGTCCTGGCCGTGCTAAAGGGCTGGAACTGGAACGAGCCGGAGCGTTTGAATGTCAACGGCTCCGGCATTTCCCTAGGCCATCCGATTGGCGCCACTGGCGTGCGAATGCTGGCCACGCTGCTCTACGAGTTGCGTCGGCGCGGCGGGCGCTACGGGCTCGAGACGATGTGTGTCGGTGGTGGTCAGGGGCTGGCGGCGATCTTCGAAGCCGCTTGACTGACGACACCCTCGACATTCAAACGAAAGACAGCCGTCGATGCAGAGCACCCCGCAAATCCCGAGTCGCATATGAGCGTCGCCGAGATGACCGCAATGTGCGCTGCCTCGGCGGCCTCGGCCTTTGGAAACGAACGATCCGCATCAGCGATCCTCGACGATCGAGAACGAATTCCGATCGCATATCGGATCTACTTTGTCGCTGCTATTTTCAGTTGGCGGTTTCACAATGAAAGCTGGTTCGGAGTAGATATGAACGACTCGACACATACCACCACAAACGTCAGGAGCAATCGCGACCAGCCACAATCGAGGCACCGGCGGCCCGAGCGTCCTCTGATCAGCGAGGATGTTTGCTGGTATCTACTCGGGCTTCTGTCGGCGGCCTGTTCTGTCGCGTACCTCGACGTTCGAACACTCGAACTGATCAACGACTGCCTGCCTGTTTCCCTTCTTCGTGAGCGCGATCTCTAACGCCAATCACGTGTAGGAGTCGATGCGGGTGCCGCATCGTTCCCGAGGCACAGGAGTCAGTCGGCGGACGCCGGTAGGTTTCTCGTCGTACGCGCCGGGTCAAACGGTGGCGCATACGTACGCTGAGGCGACGTCAGTCATCGACCGCCACAGTTTGGTTCAATGCGGGTTTACTGTTGGGAGCCCACTGCGGACGATATTACGAAAGCTTGTGCGCCACTCGCAAGCGCGGGCGGCGCACAAGGTTCCTTCAGGGCAACTTCAAGCCACGGCGGTCAGGCGCTTGCAAGCGAGCGGATAGCCGCGGAGAATTCTCCAACTTCAACGTTCTCGAGATTCTGCACGACGTCCCAGAACTTGCGCACCTCGACTTCACTCGGGCGGCGCTGCGCCAGAGCCGCGCAGTCGATGAACTTGCGCAGAAGGAGCTCGTCTGAAATCGGGAAGTCTGGATGCCCGATGCCGTGACGCACCTGGTGACGGAATTTCTGGCCGTTCTTCAGATGCACTTCGACGTCGCCACCCTCGACCGTGCCTTCAGACAGAGATTCGTCGGCCTGCCAGGTCACACGGTCGGCCAGCGCGAGGACGCGTGCGTCGCGCATGCCTTCATCGGAGAACGCGGCCAAAGGCACACTGCCGTGGGCCAATGCAACACCGGCGCAGAAGGGTAGCGCACATAGCGCGTCCATCCGTACGGTCGGGCGTCGCCGTGCCTCGCCCGGTTCGCAGAATCGGAGATTCGTATCGCCCACGTGAAGCACTACCTTTTCGATCGAATCGAGATCGATGTTCTGCCGCTCGCGCACTTCGATCAGTGCCTGCAGCGTCGCATGTGTCTCGCGCGCCGATGGCCACGCCTTGATCGAAATCCGCTCCGCCGTGTAGCGCTGGCCCAGTTCGCCTACGAGGCGCTCGCGGTCATATTCGCCCCGGAAAAAGGCGCCGTAGAAGCCGTACTTGCCCTCGAAAGCGGCGGAGTCGCCGCGCAGGCCAGCCCTGGCCATATAGGAAGCGGTCACGCCGTTGCGCGCACCGAAGCCGTCACGAAACCCCCGCACGTCGGAGCCCGGGCCGTGATGGCACTGCAAGGTCGTGCCGGTCTGGTGCAGCGTCAGGCCGTAGGCCGACTGCAATTGCTCTGCATCAAGGCCCATCACCCGTGCGGATGCCGTCGTCGAACCCCAGATCGCCACCACTGCCGGCCAGATCCAGACATAATCATATAGCGATCCCTTGATGGCGAGCCCAACCCGGCACACAATTTCGTTGCCCAGCAAGACCGCTGAGAGCAGCTCGCGTCCCGTACACCCGGGTACTTCCTCTGCCGCGGCCAGCGCCCCGCCGAACGAATTGCTCGTCGGGTGCGCCACCGCTTCGTCATGCACATCGTCGAAGTCGTACTGGTGGGCCATCGCCGCATTTGCGAACGCGGCGTGAGGCGCCGGCAGGCGTACGTCGTGCCCGATTACAGTGCCGGATGGCGTGCCGCCCCAGCGTGAGAGCATCCGCACGATGCGCTGCGCGTTGGCGTCCGGGCCGCCGCCGGCGAGCATGACGCCCACCGTGTCGAAAATGGAGCGCTTCGTGCTGGCAATCGCCTTGGCCGGCAGATCCTCGAAGCGCGTCGTAGTAACGAACTCGGCGAAAAGGCGGCTCGCGTCGGGAGCTTCGTTGTTGCTCATGTGGAATCCTCGCTTGAAATTGAAGAGGTATGCAGGCCGTTACTTCACCCGCGCCGCTTCCAGCAGTGCATGCATCCGGTCGTTGTCCTGGCCGATATTCGGGGCGGACGCGAGCGGCGGCGGGCGTTGGCCGTCGAACGACAACGGCACGCCCACGCACTCGATCTCGTCGGGCGACGGCTTGCCCAGGATCCCCAGCGCCTTCGTTTGCTCGTGCGCGAACAGTTCGGCCGTGGTCTGGATCGGCGCCGACGCGACGCCATAGGCTTCAAGTTGCTTCTTCCAGTATGCGCGCGTGTCGGTGGCAAGCCGATCGCCGATGAGTCCATCGATCTCCGCCCGGTTTTGCAGGCGCGCCGCATTCGTCGCGAATTTCGGATCCGTTGCCCATTCAGGATGACCGAGTGCCTCGCTCAACTTACCGAACAGGCGATCATTCGCGCAGCTGACGATGAGATAGCCATCCTGCGTGGTGAATGCGCGATGCGGCACGATGAATGCGATACCCGAGCCGTGGCGACTGCCTGGCTCGCCGTCGGTGGCGTAGTTCGCGATGCCGACCGACATCCAGGCAATGGCCGTTTCAAGCAGCGAGGAATTGACGGTAGCGCCCTTGCCGGTGACTTTGCGGCGGTAAAGCGCAGAGAGGATACCGATCACCGCCCACATACCCGTTCCGAAGTCCACGATGGAAACACCGGCACGTGACGGAGCTTGCCCGTTCTCGCCGGTGAGACTCATGATCCCGGAGAAAGCCTGCATTAGCGGATCATAGCCGGGTTCTTTGTTCATCGGGCCGACATGCCCGAACGCACCAACCTCACAGCAGATGAGTTCCGGCTTGCGAGCCCGCAGACTTTCGGGGTCCAGGCCGTATTGACCCGCTGAGCCCGGCCGCAGATTGTGCGTAAATACATCCGCATGCTGGAATATCAGGTCCTTGAGCATTGCCAGTTGCGCGGGATCCTTGATGTCGATGCAGATCGAGCTTTTGCCGCGATTGAGTGCATGGAATGCAGCGCCGCTGCCGTTCCATTTGCTCGGCCCCCAACCGCGGGATGCATCGCCACCGGGCCGCTCCACCTTCCACACCTGCGCGCCGAGGCCGGCGAGCGTCTGGCCACCAAACGGCAGCGATGCGTTGTCGCTCAACTCGACGACAACAACGCCGGACAGGGGCAACTCATCATGCATGATTCAACTCCTGGTTCGAATTTTGGATTTCTGCGCGAGCGCCGCCGTCTCGGAGGGCAGCGTCGACCTCTTGCTGCGTGAGCCCGTATTCCAGCAGTACCTCAACAGTGTGTTCGCCGAGGCGCGGCGCGGGATACCGCACCTCAGGCTTGCTCTCGCTCCATTGCTGCGCGATCCCCAGCGTACGGATCGGCCCTTCGGTGGGGTGCTCCTGCATCTGGAAGAACCCCACTGCCTTCATGTGCTCATCGTCCAGAAGCGTTTCCGGCGTGTTCATCTTCACAATGGGAATGTCGGCTTCTACGAGCAGCTTTACCCACTCGTCGGTCGACCTGGTCTCGAAGGTCTGCGCAAGGAACTCGAACAGCTCGACGACGTGCTGCATCCGCGCGGCCAGCGATGCATAACGGGGATCGGCTGCCATATCAGGCCGGCCGGCCATCTCGAAGAAGCGTTGCCAATGGCGGTCGGTGTACACGCTCACGCCGACATGGCCATCGAGCGTGCGGTACGGCTTGCGCTCAGGGCTCATCATGCGTTCGTAGCCCCAGTCGCCAATGGGCGGTACGAATGTGTGGCCGTACAGATGATCGCCCAGCACGAAATGCGCGAACGTTTCGAACATGGGTACCTCAACGGCCTGCCCGCTGCCTGTCCGCTCCCGGTAGTAGAGCGCCATGGCAATCGCCTGGGTCATCGCCATGCCCACAACGCGATCGGCGAAGGCGGCTGCCACATACTGCGGCGGACCCGATTTGCGTGCCTGCAGCAGGGGCATGCCGACCGCTGCCTGCATCAGGTCGTCATACGCGGGACGATCCGCATATGGCCCGCGCTGGCCAAAGCCGAACGCACCACAGTAGATCAGGCGCGGGTTCGCATCACGCGCTTGCTCATAGGCGAGGTCGAGCTTGGCCATCGTCTTCGGCCGCAGGCTGTACATGAGGACATCCGACGTCGACACCATGCGCTTCAAGGCAGCAAGACCGCTGTTTTTCTTCAGGTCCAGCACGACGCTGCGCTTGTTGCGGTTCGCGTGCAGGAACGTGACGCTCATGCCTTTGTTGCGCCTAGGTCCGACCGAGCGCGTGGAATCACCTTCCGGAGATTCGATCTTGCACACGTCCGCCCCCATGTCGGCCAGCAACAGCGACGCATAGGGACCCATGATGTTGGACGTCAGGTCAAGAACGCGTACGCCCGAGAGTGGTCCGGACATTCTCATTACTCCAGTTTCAACTTGACGGATGGCACCAGCGGCATCGGTCAGCTCACGGCACCAGTGAGAAAACAGGAAGCGTCTGCTCGCCGCGCCTGATGAAGTGCGCCTGCACGCTCTTGCCTACTGCGATTGACTCCGAAGCTCCGTCGATCTGGGTGAACATAAAATAGCCTTCCACCATCTGCACGAAGCCGACGGTGTACGGCACGATCGAGGCCCAGACCGGCGTTGGACCGCGCATGACGGTGCTGAACGAGTAAACCGTTCCGCGGCCGCGCGAATCCTTCCATTCGAGCGAGCCTGATCCGCAATGCGGGCAATACGAATGCGCTGGCCAAACAGGCTGATCGCAGCTCGCGCAGCGCTGGTACTTGAGTTGCTCTTCCTGCAGCGCTTCCCAATAGGGCTGTGCATCGAGCAGGCGGTAGGGCTGGGGCCAGCCGTTGGTGGAATGCATTTCAGTGCTCACGCTGTGCTCCTTGTTCGCGGGCCGATCACGTGTTGGAAGAAAGAATGGTCACGCTCCCGGCGGCCAGCATGCCGCCCGAGCCCTGAACCAGCACGGTGCGCGGGCGCTTGCCAGGTACAAGGCCCAGCGCTTGCCCGCGCAGTTGACGGATGGCCTCGACGTAGCTGTCCATATTGCAGGAGATGCCTGGCTGACCGAAAGACAGCCAGCCTCCATTCGTGTCGGTCGGCAAGTCGCCGTCGACGCCCGTGCGTCCTTCCCGGTAGAGGCTGATGCCCTGCCCCTTCTTCGCGAAACCGAGGTCTTCCATGATGATTGGCCCCATGTGCGCAAAGTTGACCGATATCTGCGCCATCTCGATATCAGTGGGAGCAAGCTTCGACATTGCGTATGCCTGGCGTGCAGCTTCGGCCGTGGCTGTGTAGGTGAGATTCGGAAATGGGCCGAGCGCTTCATATCGACAGCGCGGCATGTTCACGCGATCGCCAAGATACTCATGTGTGGTCGCTGACCCGTAGCCCATCACGTACACTGCATCGCGGGCCTTCTTGGCGTTTTCCACGGAGGTGACCACCAGCGCGCCCCCCGTGCCGCCGCCCCAGGTCGAACACATCCAGCGTCGCAAAGGTGTGGACACATACGGTGAACCCAGGACTTTGGCGCGATCGATCTCGCCAAACCGGGCCTTGACCGCATGCGGGTGATGCACCGCCCACCTCTGGTTTGCAATCGCGACGTCGGCAAGATCCTCCTCCGTCACGCCGAACTCATGGAAGTAGCGGCAAGCGGCCTGCGCATAGAGCGACGGGATCGTCGGACCGTAGGGAATCTCGAACTGCGGATCGGCATCCGCCTCAGCGCCCATTGCTACGGCATCGACGAAAAGCTCGGTGGCGTCGCTTTGCAGGCACAGCACGTACTGGGCACGACCTGCCGCGATCATCTGCGACGCCATTGCAACCGTTGCATTCAGTCCTGCACCATGCATCGTTATCTCGCTGGTGATCGTCACTGGCATGTGCATGTGCGAACAGAAGATGTTGCTCCACTGGGAGCGCTTGTCGGCCCAAGGCGAACGGCCGGTGAACACCGCATCAACCTGGCCTTTCCCGATGCCCGCATCTGCGAGCGCCTTGTGCGTGGCTTCGACGGCAAGTTGCAGGGGATCCTTGCGCTCGCGCACGGATGCGTAAGCATCTCCCATCCCGACGATCGCGGCTTGTGGCTTGGGTGTCATGCGTCGGCCCCTCAGTCCTTAACTTCAGGCAGCGAAAGGCTGACCAGCGCATCGAGGTCCTCGCGGCGCCGAAGCATCAGCAGACTCCACTCACCTTTCTGGACGACGACTCCCTCCTGATTGACCGCCTTCATCAGAAACTTGATCACGCCGTACTTGTCATCCTTCTCCTTCTTGCCGATGACTTCACATACTGCGTAGATGGTGTCCCCGATGAAGACCGGCGCGAGGAAACGCATGTTGTCGATGCCGTAATTCGCCTGGATCCCCAGGCCAAACTGAATGAGGCCGGTGACAATGGAGTACGTGAGCGATCCCTGCACCAGTCGCTTGCCGAACCGAGTCTTCGATGCGTATTGGACGTTGGAATGGATCTCGATCCAGTTGCCGGTAAACGCGCAGAAGTTGACCACATCCGTTTCCGTCACGGTTCGGCCTCCCGAACGAAAGACTTGCCCAACCTCGAGCTCGTCGTAAGTCTGGTCGATGCGGTTGTTGGTCTTGCTCATGTCTTAGGTTCCTTTCGTAGTATTGAAGATGGAGCTCGGGGGAAGCATCATGGATCGGCGATGATGGCGATAGGAGCATGGGACAAGTTCAGCCGCATGTCGTCTCCCTGGGTTTTTACGTCGATCAGGTTTGATCTGTCGTTGATGAACAGGGTAGAAAATTCAAGCTCCAGATCCAAGTTGCGAATTTGGAAGATGCGATTCTCGGCCTGCGAATCCTATATGGGCGGATGCGTGCAATGCGTCTACCGGGTTGTCATGGACGACCAGCGCGGCTGCGCCACAGCAACGTACCGCACGTCGGTTCAGGATGAAACCAACCGTCGCGGCCTCGCGTGCTGCCGCATCATGTCCGCACCGTCCTCGCCGGTCATCATGCGGGCGCGCTCGTGTTCACTGCCGTAATCCGAGGCATGATGGTGGCGCCGATCACCCGAGCCGCTCGACGCCGCGCACGCGTAACCGCGCGTTGACGCGGGCCATCTCGTCCGTTCCGTCTTGCAAGTACCGACCTGATGCCAAAGGGGACATCCCTGCCGACCGGTAATCCGGCGTCAAACCTGTAGCGCATGCCAACAGCAGAACCGATCAGCTTCCTGCAACATTGGCTGTTGGGGAGCCGTTCTCCAGCGCGTGGCCGATCAGCGCCAACACGCGAGGCGGGGTAAGCGGGGTCTCGAGCACTTCCGCCCGGAAGGGGCGAAGCGCATCTTCCACAGCCGAAAGCAACGCTGCGCCAAGGCCGATGTGGCAACCTTCGCCCACACCCTTCGTGCCCAGCGGCGTAAGTGGCGATGGGGTTTCGATATGCAGAACATCGATCTCGGGCACCGTCGCGATGTGAGGGATCTGGTAGTCGCCAAGGGTGCGAGTCAGAAGTCTCGAAGCTTCGTCGTGGACAATCTGTTCCAGCAGCGTGCCGCCCAGCGCCTGAACCGCGCTGCCTCGTAGCTGGTTGTCCACGATGCCGGGATTGATGAGACGCCCGGCGTCATGCGCAACCCAGATCTTCCTCACCTCCACCTGGCCCGTCCCTGCGTCCACTTCGACGAGACAGCCAATGGCCCCGCAAGCGTGCGTCGGATAGAGCCGTAGCCGCCCAAACTCATCAGGGACCCAGTTGACATGCGGACTCGCATAGGTGGCGCTCGCCTCCAATAACGGTTCAGATACGCCCGGCAACATGGCGTAAGGGCCGGGCTCGAAGTACGTTCGCCTCGCCACTTCCGCGATCCGCATTGCCTTGTCGGTATTCCTGACCCACGCTACACCATCACCCAGCTCGATCTGCTGCGGTGCCGCGTCGAGCGCGATGCCGGCCGCCATCGCGAGCTTCTGTCTGACCTCGGTGGCCGCCTTATGGATGGCACCGACACCGAAGGTAGCGCCGCGGCTCGCAAATGCGCCCTGGCCATATGGAACAGACTCGGTATCACCCCAGCGCATGCGAACGTCGCCCGGCTCGAGCCCGAGGCAATCAGCGACCACCTGCGCATAGGTCGTCTCGATACCCTGCCCAATAGACTGCATGCCCGTGAGAGCGGTCGCCGTGCCATCGGGATGGAGCCGCACGGTGGCGCTCTCTATCCCGCTGAAAATTGACATAGGGATAGCGCCACCCGAGGGTTCGAGCGTCGAGACCACGCCAAACCCGAGGTAGCGCCCTTGTGCATGGGCTTGCTGCTGTTGCTCGCGCAGGTCAGGCAACGACATTCGTTTGCACACCAGGTCGAGGCATGCCGCGAAGCTTCCGCTTTCGATGACCGGCCCGGTACAGATCTGATGAGGAAAGCTCACCGGCAAATTGCGGCGGCGAAGCTCGACCGGATCGATGTTCAATGCAGCGGCCGCCTTGTCCATCAACCGTTCGATGACCTGGTTGGCGATGTCCTTGCCCATCCCTCGGTAGGCGCCGTAGGGAGCCTTCGTCGTCAGCAGGCCACGAACGCTCACTTCGTAGGCGTCGACGAGGTACGGCCCGGGTGCGTAAATGGCGCCGATGATTGCTCCTGCCGCACCGTTAGCGCGAGCGACTCCATCACAGCCGAGATCGGTCAGCAGGCGATCGCGCATGCCGAGGATGGTCCCGTCCGAGCGGAGCGCGAGTTCGCCGCGATGCACGTAGCTGCGCGAGCCGACCGGTGCCGCGAGCAGCCATTCTTCTCGCGTCTCTGCCCACTTCACGGGGCGAGCGGCGAGCATCGACAATAGAATCGGGATAACGTCGGCATCGGGCTGCGCCTTCGATCCATACCCGCCGCCGACATCAGTCGCCAGCACACGGACCGATGACTCGGGCAGACGGAACATCCGCGCAAAAAGCGAACGCATCTGGTGCGGGATCTGAGTGGCGAGGCGCACGGTCAGCGAGCGCCTCGAGGGTTCGAATTCCGCGACAACTGCACGAGGCTCGAGTGGCATCGCGCTGTAGCGATGGACGGCGACGCGCGCTTTGACGATCGTATCGGCTCCCGCAAAGGCCCCGTCAACGTCGCCGATGGAGAAGTCGTAACGAAGCTGCACGTTGTCCGGCCAGTTCTCGTAGACCTTCGTCGATACTGGCGACGGACCCCTGCCCCAATCGATGGCCTCTTCCGGATCGAGCGCGACAGGTTCAAGCACCTCATAGACGACCTCGATCGCCTCGAGGGCATCTTCGGCCAGATAGCGGTCGATGGCGGCGACTGCCGCGACCGGCTCCCCTTCGTAGACAACCTTATCGACAGCGAGTCCATAGACCGTGGGGATCACAATGCCAGGCAGCGAGAAGGTGGCGGGCAACGGCGTCCAATGCTCGCGCGCCTCTGCACCGCTGATTGCGATAGCGACACCCGGTATCGCCCGAGCCCGCGATACGTCGACCCCGATGATGCGCGCGTGCGGGTGCGGGCTGCGCAAAATCGCACAATGCAGCGCGCCGGGCGGCTCGACGTCGTCCGCAAAGAGACCTGTGCCAGTCACGAGCCGCTCGTCTTCCTGCCGAGGGATCGCCCGGCCTACCCAACTCCGCTTCACTCGCTCAGCGCTCATCGCACCCGTCCCCAATGTCGCTCGCTCCAGCAGCACGCTGAGAAGCAACGCTGCGCACAGCCTTCACGATGTTGGCATACGAGCCGCAGCGGCAGAGATTCCCGATTAGGCCACGGCACACGGCTTCGTCAGTCAACGGCGTTTCGCGCTCAAGCATGGCCGCCGCCGCGACAACAAAGCCCGGTGTGCAGTATCCGCACTGGACCGCCTGCGCGTCGATGAAGGCTTGTTGAACCGGATGAAGGCGACCAGGCTGGCCGAGCCCCTCGACCGTGGTCACATCGGCACCGTCGATCTGCACCGCGAGCATCAGGCAGCTCTTGATCGGCGCCCCGTCGAAGAGCACCGTACATGCCCCGCACACACCGTCGTCACATCCGACGTGACAACCCGTCAGCCAGAGGTCGCGGCGGAGAAAGTCCACCAGCAACAACCGCGGCTCAATCTGCCAACGCCCCCGCTTGCCGTTGACACAGGCTTCGATCTCGACCTGCGATGGCATGTCATTCCTCCTGAGCTGGCGCTTCGGGACCGCGCCCCGTAGTGCACCGTTCGAGCGCCTGGGCGATAAGAACCGAGGCAATGCGCGCCCGGTACGCCGCATCACCTCGAGGATCCTCGAACCGTAGACGATCCGTCTGGAATTCGTCGATCGCTTCACGAATGCGGTGTTCGGTCGCCCGCCCCGTGCGCGCAAGCTCCTCAATCGTCACTGCACGCCATGGTATGTCGAACAAACCTCCGACCGCGATTCGAGGTTCACGACCCGGCGCGCCAGGCACAACGGCGACATTCACGATCGGGGTTCCGTTGAGTTGGGGCGCGAGCTCGAGATAGACCCCTTGCGCGTGCTCCGGCGTATGCCGGATACGCAATCGAATCAGAAGTTCATCCGCTCGCCGGCTCGACTGGCGAAAGCCCGTGAACATGTCCGCTACCGGACAATCGCGAACACCGCCGGTATGAACCAACACGGCCACGGCGTCCAGTGCAATGAGCGCCGTGGTCAGGTTGGCTCGTGGATCCGCGAAGCAGATGTTCCCGCCGATGGTGCCCCGAGCGCGCACCTGAATGTCGCCGAGATGTCTCGCCGCGCTGGCGAGCAGCGGGACTTTGGACTGAACGAGTGGATGGTCTGCGATGTCCTGGTGGCGGGTCATTGCTCCGATGAACAACTCCTCCGCCTCATTTGTCGTGATGCCCGCGAGTTCGTCAATTCGATTGAGGTCGATAATCCGCGTGGGCCGCACGATGCGCAGCTTGAGTAGCGGGACCAAGCTCTGCCCCCCCGCGAGCACGGTCCCTCCGGCCGTGAGCGCTTCGCATGCCTCTGCGACAGATGCCGGCCGCACGTAGTCGAAGGATGCCGGTCTCATTTAGCGTCGCCATTCCGTGTAGCAGTCGTCGTCAAAAGTCCATCCGAGCGCTCAAGAGCCGATCATTTTATAGATCACTTCGACGGCATCGCGTCCGGGAGGCTCCGTGAAGTCCCCTGCCAATTCTCCAGCCAACGAGACGACAGATGTCATCACTGCGCCAGCGGCTTCAAAGCGACGGAACGCTGCATCTTCGGAACGAACGGAAAGCCCGCCGCAAACATCGACTACGACATAGACCTTGTAGCCATGGGCGATTCCGGACAGGGCAAGCCAGTACAGGCAGATTTCCGTCGCCACGCCACAAACGATCAACGTCTTGCGACCAGTGTCTTCGATCGCTCTACGGAATGCTTCGTTTGCGAATGAATCTGGCGTGGTGCGCAAGAACTTGTAATACTGAGTGCGCGTGCCATCAATTTCTGGAATGATCTCAGGTAGCCCGCCATCGCTCTTCGGGATCGTCATGGCCAGCGTTGGTATATTGAAAATTTCGCCGAGTCGGGCTAATCCCCAGGCAGATCGTTTGAGACTCTCGGTTGAAACCGTCAAAGGTAATTCCGCGATCCCGACCTGAAGATCACCGAATATCAAAACAGCCTCGTCAGGTCGAATTTTTGATTCCATAACCGCTCCGTTCCAATGAATGTTTGAAGCCACCAGTAAGGCCGCGCAGCACGTCAGCAGGCCATACCGCCATCTACTGCAAATTCCCCGCCAGTAATGAAGCTCGCCGAATCCGATGCGAGGAATGCAACCGTGCTGGCGACGTCCTGAGGTTTCCCGATTCGTCCGAGAGGCGTCATGGCCTCAAACTCAGCGCGGGTTTCCGGCGTTGTGACCGCTTCCATCATCGGTGTGTCGATAATGCCAGGAAAGACCGCATTGACCCGGATGCCATATTTGGCCAGATCCAAAGCGGCATGACGGCTCATGCCGCGAATGGCCCATTTCGTAGCGCCGTAGTCGAAAATGCTGGGCATGCCTCGCAAGGCAGCCGTCGAGCTGATGTTGATGATCGATCCGGAACGGGCACCTCGCATTGCGGGCAGTACCGTCTTCATTCCAAGGAACGTGCCAAGCATGTTGATCCGGATCAGCTTCTCGAAGTGCTCGTACTCCGTTTCTTCTATTGGCAAATGATTGTCGTTAAGGGCGGCATTGTTAACGAGCACGTCGATTTTTTCGAAGGCGTTCAACGCACCAGCGACTACTTCTTGCCACTGATGAGCCTGGGATATATCCAGTTTTTTGAAGATGACACCCTTGCCACCAATCGACGCGGCCACTTCAGCGCCCGCAGGATTCACATCCGCAAGAACCACCCGCGCACCTTCAGCGGCGAACATTCGCGCCTCGGCCGCACCCTGCCCCGACGCCGCTCCCGTGATAATCGCGACCTTGCCATCCAGTAATCCCATTTCATCGTCTCCGATTAAGTATTTTTTGCATCCCAGCCGCGCGGCTCACGCGCGAACCCTGCTCAGAAACTGCATCTAGACCGATTGCGCCAGCGCATCGTTGACGCGCGTAGCGGCCGTCCACTTGATGACTTGTTCGAGCCCGTGGCGGCACAAGATCTCGCTCTCGTTAAAAACGATGAACGGTTTGGCACCAGACTCCATGCCCACTTGTGTGCTCTCAATGTTCCCAAGGTCCTCGAGCATGGTATCGGCCATGTGGGAGGTGAAATACTCGAGCTGGAGACGCTCGCGCACGGTCGTCGGCTTCCGCTTGTAGAAACGCGCTTCCCAGACGGTCGTATTCGACGATGTCGGCCAGAACTCGTGCGTCCAGAACAAGTTCGCGGAAATTTGCAGATGCCAGTTGGGGAAGAACCAATTGATGTCACTCGACCAGTTCTCGTTTTTCGTCGGATTCACGCCCTTGTGCTCGACAATCGCATTGATCTGCCCGTCCTCGCGAGTGCCCGTGATGGTCTGATCTGCCGCGAAGAGCCATCGGCTGACTTTCGACTTATCCGACGGTTGATAGGTCGGGTTGAGCCACAGCGAGAGGGAGCGATGCGCGCCGTACAGATTGGCGCTGATCGGCCGGCAGAATGGATTGCCTTTCCCCGTGTAAATCGGCGCCAACGTCCTAGGGTGAATCGAGGCAACATGGTAGGCCTCGCTGAAGTTATCCGCTACGGCTTTCCAGTTCGCCTTGAACTCGCCGCGCATGACGATTGGGTGGTCCGGATTCGGGTAATCGATGTTGGCCATCGCGTCTGCCATTGGCCCCAGGAACTCCACGAGGCTGACTTCCGGCGCTGGCGCCATATTGATGAAAATCCATCCATCCCAGACGTCCAGAGTGACGGGCGTCAACCCGCATTTCTTCTTGTCGAGATTGAAGAATCCCGATTCATCCGGCACGTTCGCCAATTCGCCCGCATTGTTGTATGCCCAGCTGTGGTAACGGCAGACGAAGCGTTTCGCGTTGCCGCACGAACGATGCTCGACCACATTGGCACGGTGAGCGCAGACATTGTGAAACGCCCGAATGTTCCCGTCCTCCGATCGAGCGACGATCACCGATGCCTTGAAGAGGGCGAGCTCCTTGACGAAGAAATCGCCGGGTTTCGGAATTCGCTCCACGCGTCCTATCATTAGCCACGCTCGGCGGAAAATCCGCTCACGCTCGAGTTCAAACTGCGTAGGATCGGTATACAGCGAGGTCGGCATTGGGCCGGTAGATAGACCGACTGACTCGGTCAGGCTGGATTGGAAATCGATGGGGTTATTCATGCCAACTCCTTCAATGCGTGAAAATCGGAAGCAATCGTGGTCGAGCCAGCTGTGTGTTCAGCCATGCGGCTGAAAACCCGTGAGTATCTGAAGAGCGTGCTTCGGCGGTGCGTGCCGGACAGCCGGCGACTGATGGATCTCCACCGAAACACCTGCATGGCACATCGCGAGCAGCAGGCGAAACAGGTTGACCGCTGGCTCGGGCATGTCGTCCAACGGGAAACGCTCGAGGTACACAGTCGCCTCTTCGGCGCGCGCAAACATAACCTCGTAGAATCGCAGGACCTCGGGATAAGGCGTTGTCGAGCGGCAAATCCACCGCTCGTGCGACGTCGGCGTACTCCAGCGATCGAGAAACTGATCGAGATCCTCGAAACCTTCCGGCAAACGGCGGGAATCGGGCGTCGTGTCGTGAGTCATGGTGCTCCTCCAGATTAGGGCAATGTCGACGGTCTGTTTTCGGATAATCAGACGCGCCGCTGAATTTTTTATGCAGTTACTGATCTACTAGATATTGTCGAACTGCGATACGTTTTTGCCGTTTGCAGATTACATAAGTAGCACCAGTCGATGTCAACGCGAGTCTGTCGCGCGTTCCGTACTTCGGGATTCCTAGCTTTTCTACGGCGATTCCGGCGGCGCCATGCCTGCCGGCGACCTTGTGGCCGCGACGAGTCTATGCTCGCGCCAGCAACGGAGCCTCTCGGCTGCTACCTGGTACTGTTTTTAATGCAAATGGATCAGCCCGGCCGCGGCCCCTCCAAACAAGGCCACACCGATCCATGTCCAGAGAGCGGTTGTGCCCCGGGACGAGCCGTCAGCGACACGCTCTCGCGCCCGCCCCTGCGCTTCCAACGGCACTTCAGTGCTGGCGGTTCTGATTTCGGCGTCCTGTCGCTGCATTTGCGCTTCAAAGCGTCGGAAGAAATCATTGACCATGGATCGGGCCACACCGTCAATGAGCCGGCGGCCCGCCTGTGTGATCTTGCCGCCCGCCTGCGCTTGCGCGGCATAGGTCAGCTCGCAACCCGCGCCTTGCGGCGCCAGGCTCACCCGTGCATCGCCCTTGCCGAAGCCAGCCTGTCCGCCCTGCCCCTCGAACCTGATCGTGTAACTACGCGGAGGGCCCATGTCGGTCAGCGTGATACTTCCCTTGAACCTCGCCGCGACGGCGCCGATCCTTACCGTCAACCCGATCTGATATCGGTTCTCGTCGGTCGGCTCTACCTTGTCGCAGCCGGGAATGCAGGCCTCGAGCACGACTGGGTCGTTAAGTGCTCTCCAGGCATGCTCCCGTGTCACGGTGAACGCGCGGTTTCCTTTTATTTCCATGATTTTCGAGGATTTTCAGGCCAGTGCCTGCGCAGCGGCACGCTGGGTCAGGAAGCGGGTCCGGTTGGCCCAGTGAGCGACTGTCGTCCACCGGTCACTGCGTCCCGCACACACCCGGGTAATCGCTTGAACTCTATATGGGCCTCGGAGGCCGTCCGACCTCGGGGGAGCGTTGACCGCCCGCGAGGCCGCCTTCAGTGCGCGTCCTAGGGGCGGCGGGTATTGCCCGCGCTCAAGGCCTCCGGATGAGCGGCGATCCCGAGCAAGTAGCAGACCTCAGTTTCGCGCCTGGTGCGTAGGAAGCATTCGCGGGCAGCGCCGGAATTCACTTCACGTGTCAGAGATCGAGGACCAGTCGCGCTGTCTTCGAACGCGAGCAACAAGGCGTAAACTGATCATTTACCGCTTGCTCGTCGGGCGTGAAGAAAACATCTCTATGGTCAGGCACGCCCTCGAGTACACGTGTCACGCACGTGCCACAGACGCCGTGTTCGCATGAAGTCTGTATTTCAACGCCGACCTCTGCGAGCGCCTGCACCACGCTCTGGTCCTTTTCAACCGGGACGACGCGGCCCGAACTCGCGAGTTGCACTTCGAAACGTCCATCGCTTTCCAACGGTATAAGGTCGGCTGAGAAGAACTCATAGTGCAGATGTGCCTCTGGCCAGCCCGCGCCGCGGGCAGCGCTCAATACGGCGTCCATGAAACCCCTTGGGCCGCATACGTAGAGATGCGTGTCTGCTTCGGGGTGTGCGAGCGCTGCCGCAATGTCGTATCCTTCATCTTCCGCTTCATCGTCGAAATGAAACTGCACGTTGCTCGCGTATCGTGAACCGCGAATGCGATCAAAAAATGCCGTGCGCTCGCGTGAGCGCGTGCAGTAGTGCATCTCGAACGGTGCCCCCGTTAACGAAAGACGCTCCGCCATGCATAGGATAGGTGTGACGCCAATACCACCGGCCAACAATAGGCTGCGCTTTGCCGCGTGCGCGAGCTGGAAGTGGTTCCTCGGCGCACTGATTGTCAGGATATCTCCCAACTGCACACGATCATGCATGCCAGCCGAGCCACCGCGCGTCCTGGGGTCTCGCAGCACGGAGATCAAATAGCGGTGACTCTCCGACGAGTCATTGCATAGCGAATACTGCCGGGTCATTCCTGCTGGCGTGCAGACATCGATATGCGAACCTGCGGAGAATGCCGGTAACGGTTTGCCGTCCAGCGCGACCAACTCGAAACTGCAGATGTCGACGGCCTCCACGGCTTTGGCAGCAACACGAACTTTCATTCCATCCATTACATTCATCATGTCATCCATTACATTCTTTGTGCCAAGGCCGGTCGGTCAAGCAAGCGCTTCTGGCACGGTTGCAGCGCTCGTCCACTTGACGATCTGCTCATCCAACCACCCTCCCGATCAATTCCCGATTGCTTGACACCAACTGCCAGCGAATTTCGCATCACCGAATGTCCGTTGATAACGATCGTCCCAGTGTTAGTGGCTCGCGCTACGCCAAATTAACGGCTCAGATCGGTCGTATGAATTGCACTTGACAAGCCGTACACCCTGTCGTTAGCGATGACAATGACTTCGTTTTCCGCATCGAACGGACTAACGCATAACACGGGGTCAAATACATGCATTCGCTGGACAAAGCGCCCACCGCGGACTTGGCCAGACGTTCGTCTTCCCTAGTCCCGCGTTTCTCGATGTTTTTCTGCTCATGAGAACATGACCTTGAAAGGCGCGGAATTTCGGCATTATCGATATCGCGATATCGGTAGAGAACCGGATGATGAGAGAAGGAGCTGGAACGCTCCTGGCGCGAACGCGTCGCAGTGTCTCCATGTTGGATTTCGCTCTGAGGGCATCCGTAGCGCTTATGTTTGTGCCCTTTCCACTCTTTTAAGCGAGCGCTATTTCGACGGTCAATGCAGTGCGACGAACTGTTCCGTACTTCGGGCCGACGCTTGGGGTTCCACGTCGCCGGCTCGGAGTTTGTTGGTCGAGCGAGCTCGGGCTACAGCTCGCAGTACGGAACACTTGAATATACGTCCTTGACGAAACAATCGTTCGCGACGAACCTAACGAGGCAGATGCAGAATGGCCAAGCAATTTTCAACGAGGCACTGATGAAAGCAGGCAGACGTCTTCCTGGCAGCCCCGATCCCATGCACACATGGACAGGCGCAGACGGTATCCGGCTAGCGGGCGATTCGTGGGGCTCTCCCCAAGGCCCTCTCGTCATTTTGCTGCACGGCGGCGGTCAGACTCGCCACGCATGGGGGGGTACGGGGGAACGACTAGGCGCCGCCGGATATTTCGCTGTGGCCTTTGATGCACGCGGTCACGGCGATTCCGATTGGTCCGCAGAGGGCAATTACAGCCAGGACACGATGGTGCGCGATCTTGGGCACGTCCTGCTCGCACTAGGCGGACGTCGACCGGTGTTGGTGGGTGCTTCGATGGGTGGTGGCACCAGTCTCGTCGCGGTCGGGGAGGATCGTGTCGATGCCACCGCACTTGTCCTGGTGGATATCGTCCCCTACACCGAACCCGCCGGCGTCGCCCGGATTCAGGCGTTCATGTCGCAAAAGCCGGACGGTTTCGATTCGCTCGAAGAAGTCGCGGAAGCCATCAGTCAGTATCGTCCCCAACGCCCTCGCCCGCGGAATCTCGATGGCCTTGCCAAGAACGTGCGGCTAGGCGAAGACGGGCGATACCGATGGCATTGGGATCCCCGTTATCTGGCTAGCCCGCGCGATCTTGAACGACGTCACGAGCGGCTCTCGGCCTGCGCACGCCGTTTGACGCTGCCCACCTTGCTGGTTCGTGGAGGCAGCTCCGACGTCGTCAGTGAAGCGGGTGCCCAAGCGTTCCTCGAGCTTTGTCCGCATGCCCAATACGTCAACGTCGTTGAGGCCGGGCATATGGTGGCAGGCGACAGAAACGACGTCTTCGGACAAGCGACTCTGGATTTTCTCAGGCGCAGCGTCCCTGTGGGAACGGCACCTGTCCATCCGCCGCATACTTCCAAGTCGTCGGGCATGTCCTCGGGTGAGGACATCGCGGACATACCCTGAGCCGCCGAGGTCGTGAGGAATGTCCGATATGCCGCCCTCAGCATGCTGGGGGATTACACCAAGATTTCCGCGGCTCGTCCGCACTTTCGGCCGGCCCCGTACGCAGCATTAAATGCAAGCGTAATGATCCGCTCGCTGGCCAGACGGGAGCAGCTTCGCGCGGCCCCGTCGAGCGGCCCTGAAACCGCACCGCGCACTCGTGCTCGCATTGTCGAACACGCGTCGGATCCTTGGGCCACCAGCGCCGTCTCGTGGACCTTGTACTCGAGATGATGCTCACATTCGAGCGCGGCAACTGACCGAGCACACGCGGGACTCGACCGGTCCGCCACGCGGTGTGCGTCACGATGGCGACGCTTCGGACGTCCGCAATGTAATTCCGGCCCATGCACCGCTCGCGGAAAGTTCACCAATAAGCTCGACAATCGTGCGCCGAACGGCCAGCGCCGCCGAATTTACGGGCAACGTATTCGACCAGCACAGGCTCGCCGGACGCCAGAGTTCTGGATCAACAATACGGCGCATCTTGGGGCGGTTCGATAACTCGCGCAGTGCCACCGACGACGCAGGCAGGATCGTGCATGCCGCACCCGACTGCGCGAGCGAAAGCAAGGTCGGCAACGAATCGATATCCGCGATGATGTTAAGCGGTACCTGCTCTCGCGCGAATGCGCGCTCGAGCAGTAAGCGCAGCCCGTTTGACGCACTTGGCGCCACCAGCGGTACACCGGCGAGTGCTGCGAGGCTGCATGTGCGTGCGCGCGACGATACTGCGCCTCCCGGCTCGCCGAGCAGATGCAGCCCTTCGTCGAAAAGGGGCCATGCCGTTATTCCAGTCGTGTTCGACTCCCGAAATAGGATAGCTAGATCGAGACGTCCGTTCGCGAGCAACTCGTTGATAAAGCCACTCATGCTCTCGAAGTATTGCAGCCGGATGCCAGGATAGCTCGCGCGCACCCGTTCGAACACGGGAACGGCGAGAATCGAGGTCATCGTCGTCGGAAATCCGATAGCTACCGTCCCGGACTCGACTCCGGCGCCCTCACGTACGTCCTGCCGCAGTTGCTCCATTTGTCGAAGCACGAGCCTCGCATGACGGTAGAGCGCCTGACCAGCAGCAGTCGGTTTTACCCCTTGCGGGCTACGGAGCAGAAGCGACACGCCGAGGTCCCCTTCAAGCTTCGCGATCTGCTGACTCAACGATGGCTGTGCAACATAGAGTTTTTCCGCTGCCTTACCCAGGCTCCCGTATTCGACGATGCTGACGAAGTAGCGAAGCTGGCGAACGTCCATGGCAATTTGAATGGGTGTGGAAGCCATAAGATACCCCTATGGCGGGCACATTCAAACAGTATTTCCGCTGCGCGGCCGTTTCACATAAAGTCGCCTCATTCTTGGTCCAAACAGCTAACTCGCCGGCTCTGCCATGGAAACGACAATGAACCATCCGCAGCCCAGCGACGGACACCGCACAGAGCAGGTGGCCACCGACGTGATCTCGGTCGACCGAGCCGCTGCATTCGCCGCCACGATCGATCACGGCGACACTCCCACAGTCGGCGATGCGCTGCCGCCGCTCTGGCACTGGTTGTACTTCTGGTCGGTCAGTCGGCAATCGGCACTCGGGAACGACGGTCACCCCCGCACAGGCGGCTTTCTCCCGGATCTCGGCCTGCCGCGCAGAATGTGGGCCGGCGGCCGCCTCTTCTTCAATGCCCCCCTGACGATCGGCGAAATCGCCACACGCAGTTCCCGGGTGCTGTCGGCCAAACACAAAGAAGGACGAAGCGGCCAACTCGGATTGGTCACGCTCGAGCACGTGGTCGAATCTAATGGGGTCTTGGCGATCCGCGAGGAACAAGACATCGTCTATCGCGGCCTTGCGGAGCCCGGCGTAGCCGCCCCCGCTCCGAATGCGGCGCCCGGCGACGCCAGATGGCAGCGCGAAATCACGCCAAGCGAAGTGCTGCTGTTCCGGTACTCTGCGCTGACGTTCAACGGTCACCGGATTCACTACGACCGGGCCTACGCGCAGCAGGCAGAAGGCTATCCGGATCTGGTCGTCCACGGTCCGCTGATCGCTACTCTGCTGCTCGACCTCGTGACGCATGCACTGCCCGGCGCGTCCGTCCGCGAATACACGTATAAGGCCATACGGCCAACCTTTCTTGGCAACGCGTTCTTCGTTTGCGGCCGCCTCGCCAACGACGGCCGTTCAATCGATCTCTGGGCAAAAGACCACGAAGGCTGGCTGACGATGTCCGGCTGTGCGACCCTCGCCTGATTAACTAAATCCGCCACGATCCAAGGGACATATTCCATGAACCACGCATCCGACCAGTACCGGGATATTCGCGAAGCCGTCCGCGACCTCTGCAACGAGTTTCCTGCGGAATATTTCCGTAAGGTCGATGAGGAACGCGGCTATCCCGAGACCTTTGTCGACGCGCTGACGAAGGCCGGCTGGCTGGCTGCACTTATTCCGCAGGAATACGGCGGCTCGGGACTCGGCTTGACGGAAGCGTCAGTGGTCATGGAGGAAATCAATCGGGCCGGCGGCAACTCGGGGGCGTGTCACGGCCAGATGTACAACATGGGCACGCTGTTGCGTCACGGCTCGGCCGAGCAAAAGCAGACGTATCTGCCGAAAATCGCGAGCGGTGATCTGCGTCTGCAGTCGATGGGCGTAACCGAGCCGACGACCGGCACCGATACGACCAAGATCAAGACCACCGCCGTGCGCAAAGGCGACCGCTACGTCATCAACGGGCAGAAGGTGTGGATCTCGCGCATTCAGCACTCCGATCTGATGATCCTGCTCGCACGCACGACGCCGCTTGCGGATGTGACGAAGAAAAGCGAAGGGATGTCGATTTTCATCGTTGATCTCCGTCAGGCGATCGGCAATGGCATGACGGTTCGGCCGATTCCGAACATGGTCAATCACGAGACAAATGAGCTGTTCTTCGACAACCTCGAAATCCCTGCCGAGAACCTGATCGGCGAGGAAGGCAAGGGATTCAAATACATCCTCGACGGCCTGAATGCGGAGCGCACGCTAATCGCAGCCGAGTGCATCGGCGACGGCTACTGGTTCGTCGACAAAGTGTCGCAATACGTGAAGGATCGCGTCGTGTTCGGCCGCCCGATCGGCCAGAACCAGGGCGTGCAGTTCCCAATCGCGCGCGCGTTAATCAACGTCGAAGCAGCGAACTTGATGCGCTTCGAGGCCGCACGCCGGTTCGACGCGCACGAGCCGTGCGGCCCGCAGGCGAACATGGCGAAGCTGCTCGCGGCGGACGCGTCGTGGGAAGCCGCGAACGCGTGCCTGCAGTTCCACGGCGGCTTCGGTTTCGCATGTGAATACGATGTCGAGCGCAAGTTCCGCGAGACGCGCCTCTATCAGGTTGCGCCAATCTCCACGAACCTGATCCTCTCGTATGTCGCCGAGCACATTCTTGGTCTGCCCCGCTCGTTCTGACGAGGAGCGTCGAACGTGCGCCCGCTCCAAGACATCAAGGTCATCACATTCAAGCACGCGATCGCTGCGCCGTTCTGCACACGGCAGCTTGCGGATCTCGGCGCCCGCGTCATCAAGGTGGAACGGCCCGGCACCGGCGACTTCGCGCGCAGTTAAGACGAACGGGTCTTGGGACTCGCGTCGCATTTCGTATCGACTAACCGGTCGAAGGAAAGCATCACGCTAGACGTGAAACAGCCGTCCGCGATTGCGGTGGTACACAAGCTGCTCGCAGACGCCGACGTGTTCGTACAGAATCTTGCGCCCGGCGCGACGCAGCGCCTGGGACTCGACTACGAAACCCTTCGCCGACGCCACCCGCGGCTGATCGTCTGCGACATCTCGGGCTACGGTCTGGACGGTCCGTTCCGCGATAAAAAGGCGTATGACCTGCTGATCCAGAGGGAGTCCGGCTTTCTGAGCATTACCGGATCGGAAGGCGAGCCGACCAAGGCAGGCTGCTCGATCGCGGATATAGCTGCGGGGATGTACGGCTACACGAATATCCTGGCGGCGCTGATCGAGCGCGGGCGTACCGGGCAAGGGCGGCACGTCGAGGTGTCCATGCTCGAAGGCATGGTGGAATGGATGAGCTACCCGCTTTATTACGCGATCGACGGTCAGACACCGCCCCGCCAGACCGGGGCGTCTCACTCGACAATCTTTCCTTACGGGCAATTCCAGTCCCGCGATGGCAAGACCGTCATGTTGGGCGTGCAAAACGAACGCGAATGGAAAAACGCTTGCGCGATCGTGACCCGCAAGCCGGAAGTGGCAACGGAAGACCGATTCAGCTCGAACAGCCGCCGGGTCGCGAATCGCGGGGAACTGGCGCAAATTATCGTGGAAGCGTTTTCGACGCTGTCGGCGCCCCAGGTCATCGAGCGGCTCGAGAAAGCCGGCATCGCGAACGCACGCATGAACGACATGCACTCAGTCTGGACGCGCAAACAGCTCGCCGCCCGCAACCGGTGGACCAAGGTCGGAACCCCCGCGGGTGACATCCCTGCCGTTTGGCCGCCGGGCATCAATCCCGCGGACGACGCGCGCATGGACCCGGTACCCGCCCTTGGTCAACATACCGACACGGTCCTGCGGGAGCTCGGCTATAGCGATGACCAGATCGACACTTTCCACGAAATTGACGCCGTCTGACGAGACGTCAGTGCGCCCGTCGACGCCATTTCAGTCTCTACGTGGCTGAAGCGGCAGGAATCGCACGCGCGCAATTTCGCGACATGTGTGAACTTTCGCTTTACGGGCACGCCTTGCAAATTGTGCGGTGGAAAGTGAACGTGGTCCGCGCGGATTGACTTAATCGTCCGCCTTGCGCCGCAGCTACGACAAAACGGCCGATTCCGCACTGTGTGAAAGCGGCTGGCTCTTAAGTCGGCTCACATGTTCGGATAGTTCGGACCGCCACCGCCTTCAGGCGTGACCCACACGATGTTCTGCGTCGGGTCCTTGATGTCGCATGTCTTGCAGTGCACGCAGTTCTGCGCGTTGATCACGAGCCGCTCGCTGCCGTCGTCGTTCTTGACGAACTCATACACCGCCGCCGGGCAATAGCGCGCCTCCGGACCGGCATAGGTCTGCCAGTTCACGTTCACCGGCACCGACGGATCTTTCAGCGTCAGATGCGCCGGCTGGTTCTCCTCGTGATTCGTGTTCGAGATGAACACCGAAGAGAGCCGGTCGAACGTCAGCTTGCCGTCCGGCTTCGGATAGGTGATCGGCTTGCACTGCGAAGCCGGCTTGAGCATCTCGTGATCGGAATGCTGATGATGCAGCGTCCACGGCACGTTGCCACCCAGCAGCTTCTGCTCGATGCCGACCATCAGCGTGCCGAGGTACAGGCCCTTGCTCATCCACTGCTTGAAGTTGCGCGCGCGGTACAACTCGGTATGCAGCCACGACGTCCTGAAGCTCTCCGGATAGGCCGTGAGTTCGTCGCTGGTGCGCCCCGCCTGCACGGCTTCAAAAGCGGCGTCGGCGGCCAGCATGCCGGTCTTGATCGCCGCATGCGAGCCCTTGATCCGAGATGCGTTCAGGAAGCCCGCGTCGTCACCGACCAGCGCGCCACCGGGGAACACCAGCTTCGGCAGCGACATCAGACCACCGGCGGTAATCGCACGCGCGCCATACGACACGCGCTTGCCGCCTTCGAGAAAGTTGCGGATTGCCGGATGCGTCTTGTAGCGCTGGAATTCCTCGAACGGCGACAGGTACGGATTCGTATAGCCAAGGCCCACCACGAAGCCGACCACCACCTGGTTGTTGTCCATGTGATAGAGGAACGAGCCGCCGTAGGTGTCGCTCTGCAACGGCCAGCCGGCCGTGTGCATCACGAGCCCCGGCTTGTGCTTGCCCGGATCGATCTCCCACAGTTCCTTGATGCCGATGCCGTAGACCTGCGGATCGGCGCCGCCGCGCAGCCTGAACTTCTCGTTCAGCTGACGGCCGAGGTGGCCGCGCGCGCCCTCGCAGAACAGCGTGTACTTCGCGTGCAGTTCCATGCCGAGCTGGAAGTTCCCGGTCGGCGCACCGTCCTTGCCGATGCCGAGATTGCCGGTCGCGACGCCTTTCACGGAGCCATCGTCGTTGTACAGGACTTCGGCAGCCGGAAAGCCGGGGAAAATCTCGACGCCTGCCGCTTCGGCCTGTTGACCGAGCCAGCGCGTGACATTCGCGAGACTGATCACGTAGTTGCCGTGGTTCCTGAAGTTATCCGGCAGCGCCCAGTTCGGCACGCTCTTCGAGCCGGTTTCGGACAAAAACAGGAAGCGGTCTTCGGTCACTTCAACGTCCAAAGGCGCGCCTTTTGCCTTCCAGTCCGGAATCAGTTCATTCAACGCGCGGGGGTCCATCACCGCGCCCGAGAGAATATGCGCCCCGACCTCCGAGCCTTTTTCCAGTACGCACACGCCAAGCTCGACGCCCTTGTCCGCCGCCAGCTGCTTCAGGCGGATCGCCGCGGACAGGCCAGCCGGTCCGCCGCCAACGATCACGACGTCGTATTCCATTGACTCGCGCCGACCATGGCGAGCAACGAGGTCCGTCTGAGACATTTACAAATTCCTGTTTACGTCGTAGAAAAATGATATTCACAGCAAGGACACGTGCCGATGTATGCCGTCGCTCTACGGATCGGTCATCCGCCCCGCGGACTTTCAGCAGCGCAGCGTAATCGTCCAGTTCACTGTCGATCAAACAGGAATTCAATCGCGCACGGCCCCCCCGCGACGAGTGGCAGACGCGAGCAATCGCTGCGCGCGCAGCTGGACCGGACGATCGACCATCTTGCCGTCGACAACAATCGCGCCAGCGTCGGCGCGCGACACGGCAGCAACGACCCGCTCGGCCCACGCAATTTCTCCCGCGCTCGGACCGTAGCATTCATGCACGACCGCAATTTGCTTCGGATGAATGCAAAGCTTCCCTCCGAATCCGTGCTGCTTACCGTTGCGCGCATCCGCCGCAAGCCGTTCGACGTCATGCACGTCAGGCGTGACGCCGTCGATGGGCGACTCGATCCCGACGATCCGCGACAAAAGTGCTAGTTGAGCGCGATACGGATTGAGTGCGTCGCGGTCGTCGTCGGTCCCCATGTCCGCGACGAAGTCGAGCGTGCCGAACATCAACCGTCTCACGCCCGGCGCCTTCGCTATATCGGCCGCGGACCACATGCCGAGCGCGGTCTCGATCAGCGGAAATACCGGGATCTTGCGCTTTGCGAGCGACAGCACCGCGATGACGTCGTCCGGCCGCTCGGTCTTCGGCAACACAATGCCGGCGACGCCGTCGAGGCGTGCCAGCATCACGTCCCGTTCGAACCACGGCGTGCCGCGACCATTGATCCGCACGAGCACCGGACGGCTGCGCGACACCCACGCCGTGACGGCGTCTCGCGCGGCGTCCTTCGCGCCCGGCTCGACGGCGTCCTCGAGGTCGATAATCATTGCGTCGGTGCCGCTCGTCCACGCGCGTTCAAACCGCTCGTCGCGGCTGCCCGGCACGAACAGATACGACTGTGGCTCGGCCGATGCATGGCCCGCAGTGCCGCGGTCGCGCTTTATATCCGTTTCGCTCATGATCGCTTACTCGAGGGCGGCGGCCAGTTCGGGCACGAGCGTGAACAGGTCACCGACGAGACCATAGTCGGCCACGCTGAAGATCGGCGCTTCCGGATCCTTGTTGATCGCAACAATTACCTTGGAATCCTTCATGCCGGCCAAATGCTGAATCGCGCCCGAGATGCCGACCGCGATGTACAGTTGCGGCGCAACGATCTTACCGGTCTGGCCGACCTGATAGTCATTCGGCACAAATCCCGCATCGACCGCAGCGCGCGATGCGCCCAGCGCGGCTTGCAGCTTGTCGGCCAGCGGCTCGAGGACCAATGCGAAGTTCTCGCCGCTGCCGAGACCGCGGCCGCCTGACACGATGATGCTTGCGCTCGTCAGTTCGGGACGGTCCAGCTTCGTCACTTCGCGGCTTACGAACTGAGAGATGCCTGTGTCAGGCGCCGCCACGATCTTCTCGATGGCAGCGTTGCCGCCTTCTGCTGCCACTGCATCGAAGCCGGTCGTGCGCACCGTGATCACCTTGATCGGATCGCTCGATTGCACGGTCGCTATCGCGTTGCCCGCGTAGATCGGACGCTCGAACGTATCAGCACTGTCCACTGCGATGACATCGCTGATCTGCGCCACGTCGAGCTTCGCAGCGATGCGCGGCATCACGTTTTTGCCGAAGGCCGTGGCCGGCGCAAGGATGTGCGAGTAGTCTTTCGCGATATTCAGTACCGTCGCCTCAAGGTTTTCCGCCAGGCCAACTTCGAGCTGCGGCGCGTCGGCAAGCAGTACCATCGCCACGCCGACAATCTTCGCCGCTGTATCGGCCACCCCCTGCGCGTTGTGGCCGGCCACCAGCACGTGAATCTGGCCACCGATCTTCTGGGCAGCCGCCACCGCGCTCAAGGTCGCGGGCTTGATGCTCGCGTTGTCGTGTTCCGCAATTACCAGAATCGTCATTTCTCTCGTCTCCGCGTCTCTTACAGCACCTTGGCTTCGGTCTTCAGCTTTTGGACCAGCGTCTTCACGTCAGGCACCATCACGCCGGCGCTGCGCTTCGGAGGCTCAACGACCTTTAGCGTCTTCAGACGCGGCGCGACGTCCACGCCAAGGTCTTCAGGCTTCAACGCTTCGAGCGGCTTCTTCTTCGCCTTCATGATATTGGGCAGCGTCACATAGCGCGGCTCGTTCAAGCGCAGATCAGTGGTCACCACCGCCGGCAACGTCAGCGACAGCGTTTCCGCACCGCCGTCCACCTCTCGCGTAACGGTGACGTGGCCATCGGCGATTACCACCTTCGAGGCGAAGGTCGCTTGCGGCAGGCCCGCTAGGGCGGCGAGCATCTGGCCCGTCTGGTTCGAGTCGTCGTCGATTGCCTGTTTGCCGAGGATCACCAGTTGCGGCTGTTCCTTGTCAATCACGGCCTTCAACAGCTTCGCGACCGCCAGCGGCTGCAGGTCCTCATCCGATTCGATCAGGATCGCGCGGTCCGCGCCAATCGCCAGCGCCGTGCGCAGCGTTTCCTGACATTGCGCGACGCCCGCCGACACGGCAATCACCTCGGTCGCTGCCCCGGCTTCTTTCAGGCGCACCGCCTCTTCCACGGCAATTTCGTCGAACGGGTTCATCGACATCTTTACATTCGCGATGTCAACGCCTGTGTTGTCCGACTTCACCCGGACTTTCACGTTGTAGTCGATCACTCTCTTTACTGGGACTAGAACCTTCACTATTTTCTCCTCCACGAGTCCATGCGCACCCTGCGACATGACAACCCATTACAAGTGCAAATGCTGTGCGGTACAACTATCGATTAGTTCTGACCGGCATAGGGTATGCCTATTGCAGCTCCAAACGATCAAGGCCATCGTGACCAGGAACACGCTGCGGCGCGAAGCGCGAGCGAAAGATCGGCGCTTGGTACCAGGCACCTCTGGGACACCGCTTTCGGGCGCAACAAACGCATAAGACACCGGACAATGCATCCTATCCGGTAAAGAAGGCTGTGATCCCGAGCGGTGCATCGCCAGCAATGACAAAATCACTTGCAGTTAACTCACGGGATCAGACGAACGTTGCCAGCGGGGTACGAGACGAGGATCGTACAGCCACCCGTGTAATAAACGCAGGGTGCTCTGGATATCTGTTCATCGGCCTCGCCCCAAGCGCGGCAGGCGACAGCCACGACCATCGCAACGCCTATGCCGCCCACCATACCAAGCATTCGCACACGCCGTCTCTTCATAGTCCCCTCCGATATCGGTCTTCTTGATCCCCGCCGCTATCCGTACGGTCTGGCAAAAAACAAGAAGCGCCTGTAATTTAGCAATTCTGGATCACCTGAAAGACGAAATCGCTGATTGCAAAAGGACGTGCGCCTTATGGGCTTATCGCACGCCGCAAGACAGCTCAGAGACCGTCTTCTTAGGGTATGAGTCTGCCGACTCAGTTGGTGGGCGAGCGCCCCTGTCTCCGCTAATTTGAAATATGGCTTCATTAAATAAGCCGTGACTGACGAGATCAAGGACAGATGCTGATGCGTTCCGTACACCGGAAGTGCCGGGTGTTAGACATGCTCCGCGCCCCTCAGCGAAAACAGTGGATGCCGCAAGGCAAAAAGTAGCGCTGATACGAAACTCGCGTAGGAGGTGAACCGCATCTAAGCGAAGACAACGCGACAGGCTCGCGTTGCTAAGTGCGCAATCAGCTTATTGAACCTTTGGACCGGGGCAGTTAATCTGGAGCACTTCAAGGCGAAAGGTATTATGGTTATGTCCGACCGCTCGGCGCTGTCCCGCGATGGCGACTACCATGAAAGAGATCGCCGGAAACGAAAGGCCACTCTCTCTACTGTGGCGCTGTGGCCGAGCAGATTGCCCACCCGTAGACCCGCACGTTGGCCCGCCAGATGCACTCGGTTTGCGGCCATAGAGCGTCGCACGGGCACAGGGCTGCGACGGATTGAGAAGGCGCGTGCGGCATGACGCGGGTAGCCCAATGGGGCACAGCCAGAACTTTGCATATCGGCTCGATTCTCAAGGTATCGCGATGCTGATCAATGAGGGCTTTCAGGACTGCGTGCGGCAGTCGAGTTCCGCCTGGAAGAAAAGCGCGTTCGCCAGCTTCAGGATCTCATTGGGGGCACAACTCCTTGAACTCGTGCCTGTGTGCCTGAAGGCGTTCGCGTTCCGGCATGCTCCCTTGGCGCTCGCCGCTATCGACTACATCTCGTTTGACCTACCGCAGCAATGTTTGGCAAGTGGATGCCTCCGGCGACGATAAGTCGACAGGACGCAGCAAATCGTTGCTCATTAGGGAAGAATGCGCCGCTGATGCTTGCCCGACCGCGGCATCGGCGCCAGCGTCGTCTCGCACAACATTGGATTGATGCAGCCCATCTTAAGGCGGAACTTCTCGCCGCCACAAAACACTTTGCTCCAACCACACGTCTCGTCGCGACCGAGCCAGCAAAGCTCTCAGCGGCTCAGAGCAAGCCTCGTGAGGCCAGATTGCGATAGAGCGCGCGTACGCCGAAGGTTCACGGCGCGACTTCCGTGCTCAATTGCACCGTATTTGGCAGTGCGCCAAGTTGTGGTGTCGAGATACTTACCTTGTCGCCGAGGTGGTGCGTAAATCTTGTGAATCAGTTGGGGCAGCCGCTCGTCGTCAATGCTGCGCGGCTTGCTGGGACGTACTTCGTCATACAGCCCGTTGATGCGATGCTCCAGAAGCCGGACACGCCACTTACCCACCGTGGCACGCGTGAGTTCCAGGCGCTGGGCAATTGCGCTGTTGTGCTCCCCGGCAACAGATACCAGCACGATGCGCGCAAGTGTCAACAGCGCCGCCGAAATCGAGCGCGAACTCGCTATCGAAGTCAGTTGCGAACGCTCCTCTTTACTCAATACCAGTTGCGCCTTCGATCGTCCCATCGACATGACGGCATCGCCGGTTCCGGTGATGCCATCATGCTACGCGCACGTAGCCGAGTTAACGATGGGACGGAACACTAGCTCGGGTGCACGCCGCGCTTCTCCGCGATCTCCGCGATCGTCTTGTCACCCTTGACTGACTCAAAGCGCCGCCTCGGCCTTGATGCCGCTGATTGGCTGCGGCGGCGTTGTCTGCCTATCTCTGTTCCTGTCGTACCGGGCTCAATCCTCGCCCTTCGGAGCAGCCTTTCCATTTTGGGCCGTGCTAAGTTCTACCCGGTCGCCTCTTCGACTCCTAATCCGCTCCGCGGCGAGCTGGATGCCGGCAACTATGCTTCGATACCCGGTACAGCGGCACAGATTTCCCGAGAGAGACTCGCGAATTTCCTCTTCGCTCGGATCGAGGTTTGAAGACAACAGTTCTACTGCTGTTAGGACCATACCTGGAGCACAGAAACCGCATTGAAAAGCACTGGCATCGCGAAATGCGGTCTGTATCTCACTAAGAGTACCGTCCTGGTGAGCAAGTCCTTCGATAGTTGTGATCGAGGTACGAAGCGCGGTCGCGGCCAATGTGATGCAGGACTTGGCGACCTTGCCGTCGATCAATACCGTACACGCGCCACAGTGACCTGTCATACATCCCATATGTGTGCCCTTCAACCCCTGCATCTCGCGCACGAAGGTTAGAAGGGACGTTTCAGGGGGTATCAGCTCCTCGCAAAGCTTCCCATTGAGCCGGCAACTCAAAGAAACCGAATCCTCGAACATTTCCTCAACGTTATCTGTCATCGCGTGGCGCTCCGTATCAATCCGCCTCCTAGGCGGGCCCTTTCAATGGCTTGCGAGACAGCTCGCCGTGCACACACGCCGCTCATTGCACGACGATAGTCAGCATCGCCCCTCTGGTCAGAAATCGGATTGCTCACGATCTCTGTGGCGATTCGCTCGATCGCATTCAACAGGTCACCGTCGGCAGGCAGGCCTCTGAGGTCGGCCATGTCCTTGCGCAGGTCACGGGGAAGGGGCTCGACCGATCCTACAACGAGGCTGATTTCCATCAAACTATCGCCATCCAGTTCGACCAGCGCTGCGGCTGTTGCCGAGGCATAAGCTCCATGCGTGTTCTTCAACTTGTAATAGCCCCAACCTGCCACGGGAGACAGCCTCGGCACGAGCACGCGCGTCAAAATGGCATCGCTGCCAAGGCCGTGATTGCTGTCGCTAATCACGGCTGACAATGGCATTGTCCGAACATCGCCATCGCGTGCGACTACAACCGATGCTCCAAGGGCGAGCAGCGGCGGGAGGGTGTCATAGAGCGGATGCATAGAGACGATATTGCCACCCAACGTCCCGCGATTGCGCACCTGCCAACCGCCACCGATTTGAGAAAGTGCATACGCTAATAGGGGTGCATGCTCCGAAACGAGCGGATCGTGCGCCAGTTCTCGATGGACGCAAAGCGCGCCTAAGGACAGCGATTCTCCCTCGAATTCGACACCCTTGAGTTCCCTGAGACCATTTATGTCTACAAGGACTGACGGTGCGAAGACCCGATAATTGAGTGTCGGCATGAGTTCCTGGCCGCCGGCGATCACGGAGGCGCCAGCGCCCAAGCTTGCCAGCAGCTTCGTTGCGTCCTCCAACTTCCTGGGCCTGGCGTATTGAACGCCGATCATGATTCACCTCCACCTTTATGCGCCTGCTTCCCTTTTTGGATCGCCTTCCAAACATTCGGCGCGGAAACTGGAAACTCGGTCAATTCTGCACCCAAGGGCGCGAGAGCGTCGTTGACCGCATTGACCAGCGCGATCGAGAAACCGCCTGCCCCCGATTCACCGGCACCTTTCGCACCATGCGGCGTATGCGGACTGGGCGAGTCATGACTGATCAGGGTTAAGGGTGGCACGTCCAAGGCCCGCAGCATCACGTAGTCCGCGAAACCGCGTGTCGTCATGCCCCCTGTCTCGGAGTAACATTGCTCTTCGCTCAACATGGCGCCCAAGGCCATGGCGAGCGAACCATTTAGTTGGCCTTCGACGAGCAATGGATTGATAGTCTTTCCGCAATCGTGTGCGGCGGTAGAACTTAATGGAGTGACGCTGCCAGTTTCCGGATCAACCTCAACAATGACGATATAGGCACCGTTAGCGAACGTGTTGAAATTGCTGATTCTCCCTTTCTCATCCGGGTTGTGGTTAAGCGCGTCGGCGCGGCAGGTGGCCGTCACCTCCAGCGGTGGAGTGACCATCGAGCCGATCGCGTCATTGTTATGCGTATAGGCGGCCCAACTGGCCTCCCGCAGCGTTACGCTGTTGTCCGTGGACTCGGCTACGAACCGGCCATCCGCGAACCTCACTTCCTCATCGGAAACCTCTAGTAGCTTCGCTGCGACTTTGCCCAGCGTGTCTCGTATTTGACGGGCAGCAGTCACGGCTGCAGCCCCGCCGAGGCAAAGGCTTCTGCTGGAGAAGTTGCCTCCGCCAAATGGACACCGCTCGGTATCGCCCTGCACGACACGCACGTCTTCTATCGCTACGCCGAGTTCGTCGGCAACCATCTGCGCAATCCCCGTCGCGTTGCCCGTACCCGGATCGGTCACCCCGGTGCTGACTGTCACCTGTCCGCTCGCATCGACTTTGACCGTCGAGGCGTCGTAGCCGATAGTCAGAGTAGCTGGAAAGCCGCCGCCCTCGGGACAAACCTCGTAAGCGATTCCGATTCCGAGATAGCGCCCCTCACGTCGCAGTTGATTTTGTTTGGCGCGCATGCCCGCATAGTCGATTGCTTCGACAGCCTTACTGAGCGCACCCGAGTAGTCGCCGGAGTCGAAGACCTGACCAGTAGGGCGCTTGTTGGGAAACTGGTCGCTATCGATGAAGTTGCGCATGCGCAGTTCGACCGGATCTATGTCGAGCTGCCGAGCTGCTCTATCCATGGCAAATTCCAATGCGATGGCAGCGCCCTCCTTGCCGTATCCCCGTAGGGGGTTCCACGGACCTTTGTTGGTCACGACTACCTCGAGTCCGAGATCGACGTTCGAGACATCGTATGGACCGGGAAGAGTCATCATCGTGACGACCGCCATTGGCCAGCCGAGATTGGGAGCCGGCGCGCCAACGTTGGCGCGAATGCGATCGCGCACGGCAAGCATGCGACCATCCTCGGAAAACGCGATTTCAATGCTGTGCTGCTGTTCGCGGCTGCCGGTCATCAGGCATTCTTCGCGCGTCTCTACCCACTTAACCGGTCGCCGTGTCTTCATCGCCAGCAAGCACAGCAACGGCTCCTCGGTGTGGGAGTACATCTTGTATCCGAACGCTCCGCCATTGAGCGGTGCAATAACCCGGACCCGGTTTTCCGGAAGGCGCAACGACTCGGCAAGAAGATAACGCAGAGGGTGTGGCGCTTGTGTCGCGGCGTAGAGTGTCACCATTTTGTCCTCCCCGTCCCACACGGCGTTGTAAGCGCGTGTTTCCATGGGCTGAGCAGAATGGCGGTGGACAGCGATGTTCGCCTTCACAACATGGGCGGCCGATCCGAAGGCTCCGTCAGAGTCCCCGTCCGCCAGCGCCAGGGAGACCATGACGTTAGAATCCCATTCCGGAATCACGTGCGGCGCATCGGGTGCGAGTGCTTCTTCAAGAGTGATGGCGGGCCTGCGGACTTCATATTCGACCTTGACCCGGGCTGCCGCTTGCGCGGCGGTATCCTTGTCCTCTGCGACGATTACAGCGACAGCCTGCCCCTCGAACGTCACGTAGTCGCGCGCAAGGCTATAAATGGAGACATCCTTGCCGCCGATGCCTGAAGGCAAAAAGGGATTCCCCACCGGCCCGATCAAACCGGAGACCTCCTCTCCATCCATTGCAATGACAACACCATGCACGCGCCGCGCCCCCGACAGATCGATCGACTTGATCGTTGCCGAGGCATACGGACTGCGTACGAAATGCGCGTACAACTGGCGGGGAAAGACGTAGTCATCCGTATATTGGACCTGTCCCGAAACTTGCGCTGCGCCTCGCTGGTTGGGCGCCGGACTGCCGACGTAAGTAACCCCGGTGACTTCCCTTGTCATCGACCCCTCCCAATAGCCTGAATTGTTTGTGAACTGAGCGAGTAACCCGTCTCCTGATCGCCACCTAACAGGGGCAAAGAAACCGAAAAGGCCGACGACGGATCAAAACTCAGGTTACGTCCTACCTGCAGGAGCACTCAACTGATAGTTTGCGAAATGCAGCTTCGATTCTGGCGAAGCACGGCGAACAGCGGCGAAACACGGAACGGCAGCGGACTTCAAGCGGTGGCTGACGGTGCCGACGACGACCCGTGGGAGTCGTTCGACGTCACGCCTATGCCAGACCCGAAGGGCAGTGTAAGCGGCGTTCGATGTTCGGCACGTGCGGTCGTCCTCGTCAGCCGCTCTTCAAACCTTTACGAGCAACTTGTTCTCCCGCCGCTCCCGAAACGTCATGGGCTCCTCTGTCCACATCCGACTCAGCCGGGCTTCATATTGATCCAACATCTCTTGTCGTTCTTCAAATGATTTCTGGCTCGGCCCCCAACTCACGAACGGCCGAAGGACGTCAAAACCAGTAAATCGGAACATTCCGAAATTTACGTGATACAGAATATCCTCGATGTGTCCGAGGCCGCTCTTGTCGCTGGTGTACAGTGATTCAACAGCACCGGTGGTTACCGAAACCATCGCTCTACGTCCGCGCAAGCAGCCTGTCTCCAGCATGTTTTGGTAGCCGTAGACCTTTCCGAAAGCAAATACCCTGTCAGCCCATCCCTTCAGTATCGCCGGGACCGAGAACCACCAGAGAGGAAACTGGAAAATCAAAGCGTCGCACGCAAATAGCTTGTCGATCTCCTGCTGAACATCGAGCGCAAAGCCACCGTTGTTCGAAGCATAGTCCTCTTCAATTTGCTGCTTGAAGAAGTCGGCGTTGGCTGTTGTCAGGAAGTTCTCTCGCGAAGAGCGCGGTTGCCATGTCATCCGATAGAGGTCGGAAACGACGACCTCGTGCCCAGTCGATTCCAGGCATTGTATTGCCCTCTCAGTGAGAGCTCCATTAAAGCTTTTCGGCTCCGGATGCGCGTGAACAATCAATACTTTCATCAGACTCTCCCATCCATTGGTGACAATGTCGCCTTCGACTTCGGCGATCCATTCTGAACGACGACCGAGGCTTTCATCCCGCCGGGGTCCTCGCGTTGCGCACCCTCGAACACGCGACGACACCCGTCGCCCAATCCGCCGCATTCCGTGCTCGTAAAGATTGACTTTCTCCTCTCCGGCGCTCGGCAACTTCGGCTGTCTCACTTCAGATAGCGCGCGATACCGAGTTCAATTCAGGGTGCGGCGTACCATCCCTCCCAGCTGGATGACCGCGGCGCGAGGTGCTTCAACAGCCTGCTAGCGATTAGACAGAGGGGAGCTACGAGGGTCAACGCTTCGCCACAGGCCGTTCCGTACTTCGGATGCGCGGCAGGTATCATATGCAGCACAAGTGCGCGGGGCCCCGATAATCAGAGAGCGGTGCTTACTTCCGTATATTTGACTGATGCGTCCCGGCACACGGTGCGATGGGTCAGGCAAACCCGCAAACTTTCACATGGTCTCGAGATGACCCGCAGCCTGCGAGAGGTTCATCCAGCCTTCGGACGACTGTTGCTGGGTGCAATAGCACGCAATGCCATGCTTGTGGCTGCGTGACGCAATGATCGCGCAGGTCCAGGCATTGCCTGAACGGTCGGCATACCATTCCGGTCGCAACGCCAGCTATGATGCTTTTATCGCAAATTGTTGCGAGGGGACACGAACAGCGTCAACAGTTTCTCTGCTGTTGCAGCGGCATTACGAAACGCAGTACCTTCGCAAAGATATAGAACTTTGGCAAAGAGCCGATCTCGAATTTGAGAGAAGTGATAGGCGGGCGTATATTTCGATCGCCGCGCCACTCCTTGCCACGCCATGGCTTATCGCGTACACAATTGATAGTCGCTCGCATAGTGCCATCATCATGGGTCGCTGAAGCAGAGGGAATGTGTAGGCTCAGAGCTTCGACCGCACAAAGTGAAGTTTCATGCCGATGTTAAGCCAATCGATAAGCCTCGGTGCGACGCAGGGCGCCACTGACGTTACTAGCGATCGCATCGAGGACCATCTGTGACCACATCAATGATCGCAGAGCGAACCCAACCACACTGGTCGAGTGCCGCAGCGAAACGGCACGGGTGTCCGGCGTGGGCGCTGGAGTACGCACGCGAATCGTCGCGCCGTTATCCCATCAGATTCGACGCGACCCGCGATAACTTCAAACTTGGGCACATCTTCCTGCGGGACCGCGGTTATCACACTGCCGTCTATTGCGAGACGCAGGTGCTGCGCACGGTCGAGAAGTTGAGTTTCCGTGAACCATCCGACACGGAACTAGTCATTTACAATGTGCTCACCGCAGTTGATAGCCTCACTGCAATCAGTCGCGTAGGCTAAGGTGCGTAGTCCGGCGAGATCAGCGACGTTGCGCGTAGCAGCGCGGCAGGAAACAGCGGCGCCTTGGAGGCTCGCATAAGTGGCCGGCGCCCTACCGGTCGCTTTGCCGTATCGTCTCCTCGAAGAGGCTGCTTACACGGTGCCGTCGAGGAACTCGATTTCGCGCTTCACCTACCAACTAAGACCAGTTCTGCGTCGGCACGTAATCGCGGCTGCCCTTGATCTTGTTGTCCCCGTCGACGAAAACCAAATCTGGCTTCCAGCGGGCCTTCAGTTCGGCTTCGTCGACCGTTGCGAATGCTGCAATGATCACGAGATCGCCGAGATGCGCACGACGCGCAGCTGAACCGTTCAGCGAAACCATGCCGCTACCGCGTTCCCCCTTGATCGCATACGTCGAGAAGCGCTCGCCGTTGTTAATGTTCCAGATATCGATCCGCTCGTTTTCGACGATATTCGCGGCTTCGAGCAGATCCTCATCGATGGCGCACGAGCCCTCGTAATGCAGTTCGCAGTGTGTGACAACCGCGCGGTGAATTTTCGATTTCAGCATGTGGCGATGCATTGTGTGTCCTTACCAGCAAGCGGTTGATGGCGGGATGGTGGATACAATACGCGCGTTGCGGCCGCACGTGGTCAACTGCGAAGAGCTCCCGTTCCATACGAACACCTAGTCGGGTGCCGCGTCTGTACGCGTTAGCGAAAAGCTCCGAAGGCGACAATTCTTCCGCGTCGCCAGGCACACACGGGTGCCCCTACATCTCGATCACAATCTTGCCGAAGTGCCCGCCGCGCTCCATCAGTGCGAATGCTTCGGCGGCCCGCTCCATTGGGAACACGGCTCCCACAACCGGCTTAATACCGCATGCGTCGATGGCTGTATTCATAGCCTCGAACTGATCGCGCGGCCCACATGCGATACCTCGGACGCTGACCGTTTTTTCAAGGAATGGCACGATGTTAAGGCTTGTCTCTGTGCTACCAAGGAATCCAACGATGGCGGCGCGTCCGCCCGAGGCCATGGCCGAGAGTGCCCTCGGTATGGTCGACCCGACGGTCTCTACCACTACGTTCACGCCCCGGCCGGCTGTCGCCTCCAGCACGGCGTTGTCCCAGTCCGCTCTCGTGCGGTAATTGATTGCATGATCGGCACCCAGCGCGAGCGCACGCTCCGCTTTCTCGTCGCTTGAAGTAATGATTGCGACCCGCGCTCCCATTGCCTTTGCCAACTGTAAGCCAAAGAGCGCTACGCCGCCCGTACCCTCTACGAGCACCCACTCGCCTGCCTTGGCGCCAGTTTCGATCAATGCCATCCAAGCCGTTACTGCAGCGATGGGAAGCGTTGCCGCCTCCGCGTCCGACAGGCTGAGCGGGGCGGCCACTGCATCCTCGGCCGGGACCACAACGTAGTCTTGCAACACACCCGGAAGCGGCCATCCGAGCATTCGACGTTTGCCGACGAAAGTTCCGCTGAGCCAACCTTGAATCAGCGTCGGTATGACCCGCTCTCCAAGCTCAAATCGCGTAACACCTGCCCCAACCTCCACTATCTCGCCGCAGCAATCAGATAGTGGTACCAAAGGGTACTTGATTCCCGAGCTATAGGTCCCTTTGACGATCACCAAGTCTCGATAATTGAGACTCGCGGCCCGAACGCGGATCAAGACTTCCCCTCGGCCGGGGCGAGGAATCGGTTGTTCAATGATCTTCAAATCGTGAATACTATTGGAGCGCACCTCGATCACGCGCATGGTTTCACTCTCTATGCTCACGCTTGCCTCCTGTTTCATTGTCGGGCGGCGTTCTCCGCGCCCTCGTCAAACTTCGCCGGTGGCGGCAAATGTGTCAACGTAGGCGATCGCACTGTTCCGTACTTTGACGGATCGAGGGCGGTCGTTGATCGGGCATTGCGCAGGGGTCCGGCAGATGGCAGTCGCGGGCCGCGCGGCACGAGCCGTTCGCTGGACACGACCGGAGCGCTCGGGTAGTGTCCTGCGCACTTCATATCGTCCTGTTGGAGGCGGCACCCAGGAGATCGAAACAGCGTTCGACACCGAGACCGCGGTGCTGCAACACCACACCAGTCTCGGTCGGGACCGTTAGACATCTTGCACGTGACCGCGCGCGGGGCGAACTCATCGCAGGGAAAATGGTCAATGGACACGCTACACATGATGCGGATATTTGTTCGTATTGCAGAAGAGGGCAGTTTCACGGAGGCAGCTCAACGCCTGAATATCACGAACGCCAATGCGTCGCGGTCGATCGCGCAACTGGAGGCGCATCTGCGCGCACGCTTGCTCAACCGCAGCACGCGCCGCGTCGCGCTTACCGAGGCCGGGCAGCGCTATCTTGAACGATGCGAGCGGATTCTCGCCTATGTCGAGGAGGCCGAGGCCGAAGCCGCTGATGCGCACGCCCGGCCGTCCGGAAAGTTGCGGGTGCATGCGACATCGAGCTTCGGCCAGACATACGTCTTACCGGAAGTCTTGCGCTATCGGGAACAGAATCCTGCAGTATCTGTCGAGCTGACGTTATCGCAGCACGTTCCGGACCTCCTCGACGAAGGCTATGACGTCTCGCTTCAACTGACTATGACGGATCTGCCCGATTCGGGCCTCGTATCGCATCGGCTCGGCGAAGTGCCCAGTGTGCTCTGCGCGGCGCCAGCCTATCTGAGAGAACATGGCACGCCGCGCTCCGTGCAAGAGCTTCGGGGGCACGCTTGTCTACAGATCGTCGCGTCCGTGTTTCCGCGCGATCGCTGGCATCTGGAAGGACCACATGGCAGTGAAACGTTTGAATTTCCGCCAGCGGACCTTCAGGTGAACGCTATCGAAGCGCTGAGCGTTGCGCTGCGGGAGGGCGTTGGCATCGGCTCGCTCCCCATGGCGACGGCGTTGCCGGCGCTGCGCAGCGGCGCGCTAATCCACGTGCTGCCCGACTATCAGTTGCAGAAGCTGACCGCTTATGTGTTATACGCGTCACGCCAGTATCTCGATGCGAAGATCAAGACGTTCGTGGATTTCCTTCGGGAAGTCGTTCCGCAGGCTCTGGCGGCCGACCATGCGGCATTGTGCATGTCCGGCCAGCCGTGATCCAGCGCATCGCAGGCCACTCATTCCGGGGCGCGGCTGTCGCCTTACTTTAAGAGCAATCACGGGCGCACGTAAGCAAAGGAGCAGTCAGTAGATTGCTTACGCCGACGATATAGTCTTGCAGTCGTTCGATAGCGTGCGCCGTAAATGTTCGATTCGTTATCGGAGTTGCTCCCACGGCATAGTTGCCCCCGTCCGCCTCAAGCGCTATTTTATTCGAACGCGCTTGAGCAATTCCAGACACGCGGATCGAAGCAAGCGCAACGAATACAACCATCCGTCGAACAACATAGCCCGGCCTGATCGCGCCGTCGGGCGGAGCAAGACTGGTTCCGACGCCATGTCTATGCAGACACGCCCCGTCCCTCACAACGAGTGCCCGCACACCAATCCGGACGACCTGTTTTCGAAAAAAAGCATCGCGAAACCCGGCTATTTGGATAAGTTTTCTTATCGTGATGCCACGATTCAGTTGTCAAACACGTCTCGTCCAAAACACGCCCGGTCCGGAGGAGCGCCCTATTTTTCCTCGATCGAGTCAGTTGCTGCGGTTCTGATGAGCCGGCTTTGCTGCGCAGCTACATCGGAAGGTTGCTCGCCTACGAATAAATTGGACGCAGCCCTCGCCTCTAGATTGCCAGTGGTCGGCGCGCGAGCTAGTCAGTGGCATCAGGCTCAAACCATCCGCATCCCCGCGTGTGAACAAGTGAACAACTACCCATCCACGCCCGCCGCGCAGACCGGCGAACCGATCACGGCCTTCGGCCTCTTGCGTGAGATCCGTGGGATTCAAGCTGCACGGTCGGCCTAATGCGTGCCCCGATTCTCGCCGCTGCCATGGTCAAATGACCATGATCCGAGGCAATCGGCAGCTTGCCACGTTCACGAGCAGCGACCGGATGAGCCGCCAAACCGCGCGACCTGCTTCGGCGCACGTCACTGCGTAGGTAAAGTCGGGAAAAAGTGAGTACCGGGTTTGCCAAGGTACATAGGCTGTTTGGCCCCGGGATACGAAGGCAGCCACTCCGCATCGAGCGGCCCAATAGCATGGCGATATTCCGTGGACGAAACTATAAGCTGGCCGCCGTATTTGTTGCAAACAGTATGCAATTCGGTCAGATAGTTCGTAAGGTCTGCTCCGTCCAGCTCGTGTTGCTTCGGGGTATCAAGGATCAGGAATCGGAAAGGCCGGTTTTGGTCTTGGAGGTAGGCCTCAAACAGTGCGGCGTGGATTGCGAGCACAAGACGGCTACGTGTACTGCCCGTGAAGATGCTCAAAGGCTCAGTGCCGAACGTAAATCGAAAAGCGAAGTCGATCTCGATCTCGCGTGAGACGTTAAGCGTCTGCAGGATATCCATCCAACGTACAAGCGATGATCGTAGGCCTGCACGTAAGCGTTGGAACTCAATCTCGCCGCGGACGTTGTTGTTGAGAAGCTCAATTTTATCCTGCAGCTTTCCACGATCGCTATCGAGTTGGACGTACTTGCGGCGTTCACCCGCTAAAACTTCCGCCGCTGCGCGCTTCTGCTCGATATCTAGAAGCTCTTTGGTCAGCTCCTGTACGGCAACGATTAGATTGTCCGTCGAAGTTACTTTGGGTATCGCCTCCATTTTTGAAACGATAAGTTGGCGCTCTGCTTCGTCCTCTTGGATACGATGCTCCAGAACCTCCAACTGTACCTCCGCGCGAGCCGTGTTAGCCTCAAGGTCCTTGATCTGATCCTTCAGGTACATCAGATTCTTCCCGTACGAATCTGAGCTGGACAAGAAGAGCCCACAGTCTGGACGACTGCAGATTTCCCCAAACGCCTCGAAGGCGCGACGCGATTGCTCGTTGAACGACAAGGTTTGAATTTCGCCTTCTATCTCCGCGCGGATCGAGTCGATACTCGCGATGCGGGTGCTTAACTCATAGAATTCGCGTCTCGCCACCCGCAGCTTTTGCTCCTTGGCGATGACTAGGTCGCGGAGGGCGTTGCTGGCAACGTCCTCGGAGTTCATAGACTCTCGGAGTTCGGCGAGCTGTGAACCGATGAGTTGCGATCGCGAATTAAGAAGGTCAATGACGACAGGGGAGTCATCGACGCGCTCTGACAAATCAGCTACGGCTTTCTGCTGGTTTACAATCCGTCGCTGCAGCGCAATGAGTTCGTCTTTTGCGTCGAGTAGGTCCTTCTGTGCCGAGTACGACCGCTTGGGCGCCAGGCCGAAGACAAAACGAATCATCTCCACGAACTGATCTTGTATGAACGACGATGGTGCGCTGTAGGGGTCAAGATAACCACCGTCTTGCTTGACGTAGAAGATCGGTAGAACGGTAGAAATATATGGCCGGGTTGCTACGCGCTGTGTGCTGACCAGTAGAGGCGGAGACATCCCTAAAGTCTGAAATAAGGCTGTCGAGAACTCACCTTCGCTGAAGAATTCGCGCGCAACGTCCCCAGCCCGCGTAGTGATGTGACATTCGCTGCTTGTGAGTTCCCGGCGCGCCTCGATCAGGCTATCGCCGTGGGAAAATGTGAGCACGATAGAGGAACAGTGCTCGCGGATGTCCTCACGGAATGTCGTCGAAAATCCCAGACAGAAACCGATAGCTTGGATAAGCGGTGTCTTACCGCTGCCATTGCGTGCGAACAATGAAGTTGTGCGCTCACCAAACCTCAGCGGGCGGCTTTCCCAGCCATTGACGCCCCGTGACACAAACTGAAGAGACACAAGCTGCATTTCAAACTTCCTCTCTGATTCGACGCTCTGCTCGAATATTCTCGTAGCTTCGTTCTATGTTCATCAACGCTTCGGCGAGCGGCGTTCCACTGTCAAGTACAGCCACGACAATCTTTCGACCGGCGGGAGTGGCGCTGACAGCATTGTGCACATCGACAATTGCAAATCCGGCTCGCTCTAAAAACGTTAATGCCTTTACCGTTCGAATTCGAAGGTTCGCCGACCAGCCGATCCCTTGCGACGATCCTTTGAAGCCGCTTACCGTTCGCTCAAGACACTCGCCGACCAATTGCCCTAGTTCTGAGGTCCGGGGCTTGGCTCGGCCCTTGGACAACCCTAGGATCACCATGGCGAGCAACGGCAGCTGAAAAAGCGCCTCGTTGTCCAGCGTCGAGGCATAGTCTGCCCGCGCAGGCGGAGGCGGAAGTCGCATCTGCCTCTCCGACGCCTTCCGAAAAAATTCTTGGTAGTTCATCTCGAGTATTTCCGGACCAGAACAGCGTTCATAGCACCGAATACCAGCCCTTCGTCAAGGCCCGCGAACGTCTTCAACGAGGGTTCGGCGACGAAATGTTTGATGAGATCGTGCATTACAGTGAAATCCCCGCCACGCGTCTGCCACAATTCAAACAAGGTATCAATACGTTGTAGCAAGGTGGCGAGCTCAAACGGCGTGTAAATGTGACGTGCGTTTCGTAGCCACATATCCCAGCTAACCTTCTGCTGTGCTGCGTAGTCGATCATGGGCTCATCTGCTTCAGCTCGTCGATACCATCGCTGAATGACAGAGGCCGTTTTCAGTGCACGTTCGTCTTCGCCCGCACACAACGCATCGTAGACCGACCGTGAAATACTGAGCACGCTGAGCAGATCATCCAACTGTACACCGATCAGCGCAGCGATGCCGTCAGGCGGGACGCCCTCCAATTTTGTTCGCGCCTTGCGATAAACGAGGTCAACGAGACCGTCCGCTAGTTGTTTGGTCTCGTGGTAGGTGAGATCGATCTCGCTATATCTGTGGACCGCAGATCTTGCAGCGTCACTGAATGACTCACGGTCCTTTCCGATGTATCGAACCGCCGGCTTCAGTGAAAGTTTGCTCAGAACAATCTCTGGCACGATGTCGCTGTCCGATTCGATCAGAAAGATCGCAGAGAAATTATTGGCGAGAAAGGTCGCGGCTTTCGACTTGGGCGCCTTGCCGCGAAGTTCATCTACGGTCTTGACGACCGAATCGTCGAAGTGAACGTTCGATAACAGCGTGACGTCGCTACAGGTTTCCCCGAACACAATACCGTGAAGAATAAGTTTTGCCGCGAAGCTCGAACGAACCTTTTTAAGGCGTTCATCATCGACTTTGACTCCAGATTTAGACAAGCCGAAAATTTCGCTTAGGCTGTACTGATCGTTCTCTTTTTTCTTTGTTTTAACTTGAAAAAAATGATAAGAGATGTGATCACCAATCTTCTTGCGAACGACGAAATCATCGTGATAGTCGCAATAGACACAATCGACGCCATTGCCCTCCAGAATTTCAAGTGCCGCGTATGCAGCCGCTTGAAATTGCATATCAAATCGCGAAATGGTGTCGCGACCGACATCTTCCCCGGGTGCGAGGGCTTCAATGGTCCTCATGTTTCACCTAATATAATTTATCGCGAGAAATTTATCACAGTTCGCACCTTACAGCGGTGATCCTCGCGCTTTGACGCGGTAGAAGTAAAGACTATGCTGCCAACGGCAGCAGCCGTTCCGGCGTCGCGCCGCCAAGGCTGAAGCTGGGCCGCGCGTCAATGATTTGCCACATCCATTGCGTGACAGACTACTAGACTAGGCAAGCGGTGCTGCGGATACCGCCGAATCGACGTGTATCAATGGCGTCATATCGGACGACTTCGCATAACCGCTTTCGGACGCGGCCAATGTCTGTTAGGGATCGGCAGCGTCCGACGCTAGGCGATCTCTCGCGAGATTCATTCAAACAGAATCGGACCGCGATCGGCCGATTCTGTTTGCAAGGACTTCCCCCGAAAGTCAAGATCGGAGTGAGATTGGTTGGCGCCGGTAAATGTACGACGCCAAAGTGCTGGTGGTCCAGTTGGTCGGGCAGCCATATCACTTCTCCTTGTCAGCTCAGGCTTGCGCTCCGAAGCAATACCAGGAACAGACTGCGTCTTTGCAAACGGCCTTGTTGCCCGAGATGTAGCGGGCGGGCGATGATATGAGCCGCACAGGAGAACCCTATTTGAAAACCGGCGAACAGGCACGAGGCACCAGGCCCCATGCGGTAATGACTCGCCAACAGAATCGTCGGGTTCTTCTCCGGTTCGGTCCGACCTCGTCTCGCTATCGCGTCGAGCAGTAGTTGAATCTCAGGCTAACCGGGTCATGCTGTAGCGGATGGTAACGGCGGATGCATGGGATGGCGTTGCCATGCATCGGCGTCGTAGTGGTCGTTCTTTGCGAGCATCGCCCACAACATCCGGGCATGCTTGTTGGCAATCGCAATCAGCGTCTTGTGATAGCTCTTGCGTTCGTGGACCTGTCTGATCCGCCCGTTGTAGCCGGCGTGCGTGCGCGGGGTCCGCACGCAACGCCGACTGCAACGTACTTCGGGCGTCCTGAACAAGCAGCGCGCGCAGATAGACGGCAGCAATTTTCCAGACGGCGTCTGGAAATTTTCGGGAGCTGCGGATTTTCCAGTCACTGTCTGGAAAATCTCCGCTGCCGGCCAGGCGACGTAGAACGCGCGCATGCTCGCCAGATTGGCCTTGCCGAACCCACGGCCGAAGCGGCGTGTCAGGTCGTCGGCGAGTCGCGCGATCAGCGCCTGCCCGCCCTGCTCCGTGGCGACAATCTGCCGCCCGATCTCCCAGTAGGCGGCGGTCATTACGGCATTGACGTTGCGTGCCGCCGTGCGTCGTGCCGACTCGACGACATTGACCACTTCCTTGTGCAGCCCGGCGTAATCGCCAGGCATCGCGTCCTCCGTCATGACGCGTTGACGGCATCCTTGAACGCCTTGCCCGCCGTGAACTTGACCGTCTTCGCCGCAGGGATCTGGATTTCCGCGCCAGTCGACGGATTGCGGCCGACACGCGCCACCCGCGCCCCGGTCGAAAACGCGCCGAACCCGATCAGCTGCACGGTGTCGCCCTTCGTGACGGTCGCTGTGATGGTGCCGGGCAGCGCGTCGAGCGTTTCGGCGGCCAGCGCCTTGCTGGTGCCGGTTTGGGCGGCGATGGCGTCGACGAGGTCCTGCTTGTTCATGGTGATGTCCTTCAGGTTGGGTTGAATGCCGCCACCCTACCCGATCCGCTGACCGGTGCGCAACCGGCTTCAGAGCGGCGCCACCGAGCTGGCCTTGATGCAGCCAACGTTGCCCACCGGTGGCACGGCCCTCAAAGGTCACCTTTTGTGGGGCGGCCCGCTTTCCTGACGGGCCGGCGGCGCCGTCCGTCACCTCGATCGCGGCCTGCGCACTGGATACCGCGCCCCATGCCGCAGCGCAACCATTCCGCGTTCCGCGCCGGGATCGGTTGGCACGGCAGTCAACGTCGTCCGACGAAGCGGCAAATATCGAGCGCCATCCTTGCCGGCTTGTGCGCCGCCCGTCGCGCTCGCCTCGCCTTCAGGCGCTGCCGCGCGCACCTGGCGAACTCACATCAGGCTGTTCCCAGGGGCGCCCGGCTACGAAAAGCGGAGAACGGCCGGCCGATTCGCGTCGCCTCCTCAGTTTTGATAACTGCTATTACCAAGACCAAGTCGCCGCGCGATGCTGAGCGTTGCGTCCCGCCGCTCAACCGGGTGTCGGCGGTCAGGGGCACGCCCTCTCACGGCGCTTAATGGTGATACGTCATATTGCACTACGAGTTCATGCCGCCGCGCCTTTTCGCCGCCTGTGTCCCGATCCAGCAAGCGACCTCCCGAAAACGCTCACCTATCGTCACGGCAACGCCACGTCCCGGAGCTCTGGCGTATGGGCTCTGACGCAATCGTCATAGTCCTTGCTCCGCATCCAACAGGAAGCGTGGCGAGCCAGTAAACCGCGTCTCGGCGAACCGGGCCTCGGCGGGACGTCATTGACCGCGCTGCATGGCCGGTTTGTCCCGAAATGAAGGGGTACATAGCCACAACTATCTACCCCTTCGCATTCGCGATGGCGCCCCAGGCAACCGGCGCCACTGAGAGCATCGCTTGCGTCCGGGGACCCGTTTCAACTGTTCAGGAACGCGCCTGTCGCCGCGTTCAATCCTGATAAGTCGTATTATCAGGATTACGTTTAATGGTCTAAAATCGGGGGAAGGCGCTTTACACCACGCCGCGCACGGCCCTTCGGGGCCTCCCCCGTCTACGAAATAGGAGCCTGGATGGCCCAGCTTGCTGTTGATGTCCGCCAATTACTAAGCGCTACGGCAATGGCCCCACAGGACGTCGACTACGCCGATGCCTTCTGTGGGTGGGGCGGTCCGCTGCTGGGCGGCATGCTCGACTTCCGCGGGCCGCCCGATCCTGAATTTCCGGCCGCCCCTCTCGCCGAGGACTGAAACGTGGCCAACCAGCCTCAGAAGGTCCTGCGGGAACGCGGCTACACCCGCACTGATTTCACCGCGTTGCGCGCTTACGTACAGCGCGTGCCGGCGGCAACGATCGCGCGACTATATTTCACCGAAGATGAGGACGGGAACGCGCCGACGGCAGCCTGGGCTGACGGGTATCTGCGCCGCATGCAGGCCGATCTCGTCAGCCTTGCGGTCGAGCATGGCTCGCCAGTTCTCGCCGACCATCTGAAGGCCTCCGCTAAAGCGCATGGCAGCGCGCGCCTCACGGCGGTCACCCTCAAGATGGTGGAGCAGGCGGCGACGCTGGCCGTCGCGCAGCCACAGCCTGATCACGGCGTCGGCATGTGGTTCCGCCCGCTGGTCGCACAGCGTCTGAAGGCAGAAGGCATCGCGACGCTTGGCGATCTGATCGACTTCTGCAACGGACGCGGCGGGAGCTGGTGGCGAGCGGTGCCGCGGATCGGCGCGGGTCGCGCCCGGCTCGTCGTGGCGTGGCTGCGCCGGCACGAGGTCGCCCTCGGCCGACG